>DAIOUM010000026.1:5032-17603 GCA_036759505.1 Alishewanella sp.
ACCACACCGGCGAACGGCGCTGGCACTTCCATCGAGGCCTTGTCACCTTCGACGCTAAGCAGTGACTGATCGGCTGCGACGCTATCGCCAACCTTAACCATAATCTCGGTGACTTCGACTTCATCGCCACCGATATCCGGAACCTGCACTTCTTTTACTTCTGCGCTTGTTACCTCGGCACTGGCCGCTGCTGCTGGTGCAGGGGCGGCTGGCGCTGGCGCAGCCTTGGCTTCGGTTTTCGCTTCGGCGCCGGCAAAGACCATAATCAGGCTACCGGTTTTAACTTTATCGCCTACCTTAACCTTAATTTCCTGCACTGTGCCGGCCACGGCAGCAGGTACTTCCATTGAAGCCTTGTCACCTTCTACGCTTAACAGCGACTGGTCGGCAGCAACAACGTCACCCACCTTTACCAGGATCTCGGTCACTTCTACTTCATCGGTACCAATATCTGGTACTTTAATTTCAATCGTCATGACAAATCCTCTTATGCGTACAGCGGGTTGGTTTTGTCGGCGTCAATGCCAAATTTCTTAATCGCTTCGGCCACTACCGCTTTTTTCAGCTCGCCTTGCTTCGCCAGTTCGTTCAGCGCTGCTACCACGATATAGCCGGCGTTAACTTCAAAATGGCGACGCAGGTTTTCGCGGCTATCTGAGCGACCGTAACCGTCGGTACCCAGTACCTTGTAGCTATTGGCCGGGATAAAGGCACGGATCTGTTCGGCGTAGTTTTTCATATAGTCGGTGGCGGCAATCGCCGGCGCCTTGTTCAGCACCTGCGCCACAAATGGCACCTTCTCGGCCGCTTCCGGATGCAGCATATTGAAACGCTCGCAATCCTGACCATCGCGCGCCAGCTCGTTAAAGGAAGTCACAGAGTACACATCTGAGGCGACATCGTAGTCTTTACTCAGAATGTCGGCTGCTTTACGCACTTCGTTCAGGATGGTACCTGAGCCCAGTAATTGCACCTTACCGCGACCACCGTTGTACGACTCCAGCTTGTAGATACCCTTGCGAATGCCCTCTTCGGCGCCTTTTGGCATCGCCGGATGATGGTAGCTTTCGTTCATTACGGTAATGTAGTAATAGATATTTTCCTGCTCCGGACCATACATACGGCGGATACCGTCTTGCAGAATCACCGCCAGCTCATAGGCATAGGTCGGATCATAAGAAATACAGTTCGGTACTGTGCCGGCCAGAATATGGCTGTGACCATCTTCGTGCTGTAAGCCTTCACCGTTTAGCGTAGTACGACCGGCAGTGGCACCTAACAGGAAACCACGCGCCTGCTGATCACCGGCCAGCCAGGCCATATCGCCAACCCGCTGGAAGCCGAACATCGAATAGTAGATATAGAACGGGATCATCGGCAGATCATTGGTGCTGTAAGACGTTGCCGCCGCTACCCAGGACGACATGGCACCCAGCTCATTGATACCCTCTTGCAGTACCTGACCCGCGGTATCTTCTTTGTAGTAAGACACTACTGAGCGGTCTTCCGGCGTATAGTTCTGACCGTGCGGGTTATAGATACCAATCTGACGGAATAGGCCTTCCATACCAAAGGTACGGGCTTCGTCGGCAATAATCGGCACGATGCGCTGACCAATATGCTGATCTTTCAGCAGGATATTCAGCGCCCGCACATAAGCCAGCGTAGTGGAAATTTCGCGCTTTTGCTCTTCCAGCAGCGAATCAAAGGCCGACAGCTCTGGCAGCGTCAGGGTTTCGCTGAACTTCGGTAACCGCACCGGCGTATAGCCATGTAAGGCTTTACGGCGATCGTGCAGGTATTGCAGTTCCGGCGAGCCTTCCGGCAGCTTGATATAAGGTAAATCGGCAACCTGCTCTTCGCTGATATAGTCTTCTAAACCCAGGCGGGTACGCAGCTGTTTAACATGCGTCAGGTCCATTTTCTTGACCTGGTGCGCAATGTTCTTACCTTCGGCGGCGTCACCCATGCCGTAACCTTTAACGGTTTTCGCCAGAATAACCGTTGGCTTATCGGTGCAGGCCTGGGCTGCTTTAAAGGCCGCATACAGCTTCGATGGTTCATGACCGCCGCGTTTTAAGGCGAAGATCTCTTCGTCGGTCATGTCGGCAACCAGTGCCGCCGTTTCCGGGTAACGGCCAAAGAAATGCTCGCGTACATAGGCGCCATCTTTGGCTTTGTAAGTCTGGTAGTCACCGTCTACTGTTTCATTCATCAGCTGCAGTAACTTACCGGTGGTATCCTTGGCCAGCAGCTTGTCCCAACCACGGCCCCACACCACTTTGATCACGTTCCAGCCGGCGCCGCGGAATAACCCTTCCAGCTCCTGGATAATCTTACCGTTACCCATTACCGGGCCATCCAGGCGCTGCAGGTTACAGTTGACCAGGAAGCACAGGTTGCCCAGTTTTTCACGGGCAGCAAACGAAATGGCGCCGCGTGATTCCGGCTCGTCCATCTCACCGTCACCGAGGAAGGCATAAACGCGCTGCGCGCTGGTGTCTTTTAAACCACGACCATTTAAGTACTTTAAGAAACGCGCCTGATAAATGGCGGTAATTGGGCCTAAACCCATCGATACGGTCGGGAATTGCCAGAATTCCGGCATCAGTTTCGGGTGCGGGTAGCTCGACAGGCCCTTGCCATCCACTTCCTGACGGAAGTTATCCAGCTGCTCTGCAGTTAAACGGCCTTCAACAAAGGCACGGGCATAGATACCCGGTGAAATATGACCCTGATAGTACACCAGATCGCCGCCGTCTTTTTCGTTCGGCGCGCGGAAGAAGTGGTTAAAGCAGGTTTCATAGAAGGCGGCAGAAGACTGGAACGACGCCATATGGCCACCCAGTTCCAGATCTTTTTTCGAGCCACGCAGCACGATCATAATGGCGTTCCAGCGGATCACCGAGCGAATACGCCGCTCCAGGTTCACATCGCCCGGATAGGCCGGCTCTTGTTGCGGTGGAATAGTATTGATGTAGTTGGTGGTGACACCGGTCGGCATATCGACGCCTTCCAGCCGGGCCTGCTCCAGTACCTGCTCCAGCAAAAACTGCGCCCGCTCTACCCCTTCGGTACGCACCACCGACTCCAACGCTTCCAGCCACTCTTTGGTTTCCAGAGCGTCGATGTCAACCTTACTGACTTCAGACATATCGAGGTTTCCTTTGGTTAATCACGCCGAGGCGTGCTGCAAAAATAATTATGCCTGCTGCGACCGTCGCAACGAGCGCTCAATACGGGAGCGCTCTTTGCTCACTTCCAGCAAAGCTTCTTCTATATAAGCTAAATGCCCGTTACTGGCCTGACGGGCCAATTCGGGCTCCCTGCTAATTACCGCCTGCATTAACCGGCGCCGATGCTCATTTAATTTGTCGGCGTAGCCGTCACGCTGTTGCAAGGCGGCTAAGTTTAAGCGGATATTCTGTTCGGTCAGCGGCGTCAGGCTTCTGACCAGATGTAACAACACGATATTGTGTGACGCTTCCGCCACCGCCAGATAAAACTGGGTCACGGCTTTGGCTTCGGCATCACTGTCCTGCAACTGCTGCTGCAGGCAGATATCCTCGTACGAGGCTTTGATCTTTTTATGATCGGCTTCAGTACCACGCAGCGCCGCGTAATAGGCACAAATACCTTCCAGCGCGTGGCGAAATTCCAGAAAGTCGAACTGCGAGTCAGGATATTGTGCCAGCAGCATAAACAGCGGATCGGTCAACTGCTTGACCATATTGTCGCAGACGTAAGTACCACCGCCCTGGCGCCGGTTGACCAGGCCCTTAGCTTCCAGCTTTTGGATAGCTTCCCGCAGCGATGGACGCGATACCGCAAAGCGCTCAGCCAGCTCGCGCTCTGAAGGTAGCTTCTGGCCGGGCTTAAAGCTGCCCTCCAGCAGTAAATGTTCCAGCTGCGCCACTATCTGGTCGGATAATTTGGCAGGCTTAATTTTTAAATCAGCCATAATGGGTGGCGGAGATCCTTAATTTGCATATCAGGCTAGTGGCCATTTTACACCCGGTAAATTGGTCTTACCAATTTTCAACATTTGGGCAGCAGGCTAGCATTTTCTGCACAGCTTGTAAATAAAGCAGAATTTTTCGGGGCTGGCAAGCGCGATTTTGTTAGAGTAATTACTCAGGAAATGGCGAATGTTTCAATACTGAAATAAATTGGTCTGACCAATTATAATGAATGCTTATCCACTGACTGCTGCTAACCAATGCAGTTCTTTACGCCAGCGGCAATAAAAAAGGCGCCAAATGGCGCCTTAAGCAAGAGATAACACTGAGGATCTACAGTAAACCCGCCAAATTAACCGAGCCAGCCGCTCAGCGTTAAGATCGCGGTAAAGGCCAGGAAGAACAGCATATTGCGTTTGGCCAGCTGTACCATGCTGCTGGTATCTTCAATACCGTTTACGACTTCTTCCGGTAAGGGTTCAGCGGCACGCGCCACATCCTTTACCACCTGTTCGTTGCTGGCGGTAAAGTCCAGGAAATAACCGAGCAAGGCATTTGAGGCGCGGGAGAAATGCCCCACCAGCGCAAAACCCAAACCAAATAACCGTGCCGGGAACCAGTCTGCCCAATGCAGCATGCAATTAAGCGCATCCTTGGCGGCGGGCGCTGACACTGGCTCAGCACTCAGACTCTCGGTATCGCTGTCGATAGCAGCATCCATAGTGACCGGCTCAGCACTGTTATCGGCGCCACTGTTCTCAGCACTAATGTCATCGGCAGTGCTGTAGTCAGCTTGGTTATAATCCGCACTGTAGCCCGCAGCAGTTTCACTTTCTGCCAGCGGATCGCTATGCTCCTCTACCCCCTTAGCCGCTGCCGCTTGTTCGGTTGCGGTTTGTTCATTCAGATGCCGGAGCAAGGCATAGGTAATGACCCCAAAGGCGCCCAGAATTAAGAACCAGAACACCACAGCGGCATAATAGCGGAAGTTTAACCAAACCAGGGTTAGCCCCTGACTGCTGTCTACCGTGCTGCGGCTATCCTGACTGATCTGCTGCATGGCCAGGTGCGCCGCCTCGGCATCGCCGCGCTCCTGCGCATTTAAATACTGTTTATACAACTGCCGGTAATGCCAGCAACCAATCCCCACCAGCAGCACCAGTGTATTCACTACTAATGTCAGCAGGCGGTTATCCAGCAGATGCAGTAATACGGCCACCAGCAGGCCGGGCAGCAGGATCCAAAGGTAACGGCCATATTGATGCTCAGCCAGTTGTTTCAGGCCGGAACCAGCGGTCAGTTTCAGATAGGCCTGACAATAAGGGCGGGCTTGCCAGGCGTCACTACGCACCGCCAGTCGCTCAATAATTAATGCCAGTAACATACTTATCAGGGTCATGCCTTGTTCTCCTTTAGCGCCGTTTTATAGCGGGCCCAATCAAAAGCCGGGCCGGGGTCAGTTTTGCGACCGGGCGCGATATCGCAATGGCCAACAATCCGCTCCGCGGTGATGGCAGGGTACTGCGCCAACAAATAACGGCTTAGCTGAAGCAAGCTGCTATATTGTTGTTCAGTATAGGGTATATTGTCGGTGCCCTCTAACTCAATACCGATCGAAAAGTCATTACAGCGTTCGCGACCGGCAAACTGGCTGACACCGGCATGCCAGGCGCGTTTTTCAAACGGCACATACTGAAAGATCTGACCATCGCGCCAGATCACACAATGCGCCGCGACTCTGAGGTTGGCTAAGTCACTGAAACTCGGATGCGCGCTGCAATCCAGCTGGCCGCAAAATAGCGCATCGACATAACTCTGCTCCGGGCGGGCCGCAAATTCACCGGCGGGTAAACTGATATTGTGGATCACCAGTAAACTGATATCGGTGGGGTCAGGACGCTCATCAAAATGCGCGCTGGGGCGGAGGATCAGCGGTGGCTTGGCTGCAATCATCGGGAATTTTGCCGTAGCGCTCTGGTCTTAGTACACTGTGGGCCTATTGTCGATGCTGGGGATCTTTTATGCAAGCACCTGAAGTCAGTTCTTCCTTTGGTCGGATCTTTCATATCCTGGCCTGGATAGTGCTGGTTGTCGTGCTGTTCTGGTTCTTTCAGGATTATCTGGGCAAGCAACAAAACCCGAATCAGCAACTGCAAAGCAGCCGCGGTAATGGCGAAATTATTACCCAGCTAACCCGCAATCGGGCCGGCCATTATCTCGGCGTTGCGCTGATTAACGGTCAGCGCGCCGAGTTTTTACTGGATACCGGCGCCACCACAGTCGCGGTCTCAGAGCGCAGTGCGGCCTTACTCGGCATGCAAAAGGGCCAGCCAATTCGGGTCGCCACTGCCAATGGCATCAGTAACGCCTGGCGCAGTGAAATCGCCGAGCTGCAGCTGGGCGATATTGTGCTGTATCAGGTCCCGGCCAGCATAGTGCCAAATTTAGGTGGCACTGAGATTTTGTTAGGTATGAGCGCCCTAAAACAGTTAGAATTTCGCCAGCAAGGAAATCAGTTAACGCTGATCCAACGTTTGTAGCCGCATCGCATTGCTCAAGTCAGATTGTTCAAGTCGCATTCAGCTTCGGCGTTGTATACCCTTTTCTAAACCGGATAGTGACCTAAACCATGAGTAGCCCTGTTACCCCTTTTCAGCATCCTTTGTTAGCCGATGAGCTGCGCCGCGCTGTTGCGGCTGCCCTGGCTGAAGATCTTGGCCAGCAAAACGCTGAGCTTGGCGATATTACCGCTTCTCTGATCCCGGCCAGCCAGCAGGCGGTGGCAACCATTATTACCCGCGAAGACTGTGTGCTGTGCGGCAGCGGCTTTGTTAATGAAGTCTTTCTGCAGCTGGGTAATCAGGTCAGCATTCAATGGCACGCCACTGACGGTGACCACTTAAGTGCAAATAGTCTGATCTGTACTCTGCAAGGACCGGCAAGAGCGCTGCTCACCGGTGAGCGTACCGCGCTGAATTTTCTGCAACTGCTAAGCGGCACGGCCACCACCACTGCCCATTATGTGCGCTACCTGGAAGGCAGCAACACCCGGCTGCTGGATACCCGTAAAACCCTGCCCGGCTTACGCTTTGCCCAGAAATATGCCGTTAGCTGTGGCGGTGGCCTGAATCATCGTTTTGGCCTGTTTGACGCCTTTTTAATTAAAGAAAATCATATCGCAGCGGCCGGCTCAATCAGTCAGGCGGTGCAGCAGGCGCGGCAAAACTTTCCCGGCAAGCCGGTCGAGGTGGAAGTGGAAAACCTGGACGAGCTGAAACAGGCACTGACTGCCGGCGCCGATATTATTATGCTGGATAATTTCGCTACGCCGGAGATCCGTCAGGCGGTACTGCTAAATCAAGGCCGGGCTAAGCTGGAAGTATCGGGCAATATTACCAGTGAGCGGCTTGGCGAACTGGCGGCAACCGGTGTCGATTTTATCTCCAGTGGCGCCCTGACCAAGCATGTCCAGGCCATCGATTTATCGATGCGCTTACAGCAAAGAGGCTAAGGATGGGCCCGCGCTCTGCTACACTTAAACCTTGGGTGCTGCAACTTTGGTACCGGGAGTGTGGCAGATGCAGCTGACGGGTAAGGTAGTATTCTGGCAGGATAAAAAGGGCTTTGGCTTTTTGCTGTGTCAGCAAACTCAGCAGAAGCTGTTTTTTCATATCCGGGATTTTACCGACAGTAAAAGCCGTCCGGCCGAAGGTGATGAGCTGCAGTTTAGTCTTGGCACCGATAAACAGGGCCGGCCTATTGCCACTGAGCTGAGCATCCTAAGCGCCAACCCGGCGGCCCGGCAGCCTCCTTTACCACGGCTTAGCAGCGTTGATTTGGATTATACCCAGGATGTGGCGCTGTATTTTCGCGCCGCCTTTTTGATGCTGGTGATTATTGCGCTGCTGTTCGGAACCCTGCCCTACCTGTTACCTATCTTGTATCTGGAAGCCAGCCTCTTTACCTATTGGTTGTATCAGGCCGATAAAAATGCCGCTGTTGCCCGGCAAACCCAACGCCTGCCGGAAGAAAGCCTGCAAATGTTTAGCCTGATTGGCGGCTGGCCCGGCGCGCTGGTGGCGCAGCAAAAACTGGCGCATAAGCGCAGCAAACCTTTGTTTCAACGGGAATTCTGGTTAGTGGTACTGGGAAACTGCCTGTTATTGTTATGGCTGATGTCGCAACATGGCCAGCAGTTCTTAAGCCGGCTGGCCTTATTCAGCTAGCTGCTACACCTTAAAAATCCAGCCGCGACGATAGCAATAAAGCATACCGATATAAGACAACAGCAAAAAGCAGATGGCGTAGGCTAACGAGCCGTTGTAGTCACCAAACAGTGGCTGAAAAGCACTGCGGTACAGCCAGTTACCCAGCGTGGTGCCGGCAACTGGTACCATCGATAACACCCGCGCCGCCACCCCGGCCAGCATAAAGAATAAAATGGCATTAACACCAAATACCAGCAGCGGCGCCGTCCAGAGCCGGTAGCGCTTCATTTCCGTTAACCACAGAAACAGCGCCAGCATTAACGCAGTGAAACCGCTACTTAGCAGCACAAAGGTCGGTGTCCACAGCATCTTGTTAATCGGCAAGGCCGGATGCGCCAGCTCGGCGATCCAAACCGCCGCCAGACCGGATAGCAACAGCACCCGCAGCTTAAATGCCAGCTCCGCCTGACTCTGCAGCAGCTGCGCCATTAATACCCCGCTTAAACAGCTGGCAATCGCTGGCAGGGTGCTCAAAATGCCCTCAGGATCGAAGGCAAAGGGCGTGGCGCTACGAAAATACACATGATTTGGCCCCAGCAGCTGATGATCAAGCCAGGCCGCCAGATTGTTACCGTGCTCCCACAAACCAACAAAGGTATGGCCGTAGTTATCGCGGTAGGGCACAAACTGCATCAGCAAAAAATATAACAGGCATAGCCCGCTTAACCACAGAATGCGGCCGCGGGTCCCGCTGTACAGCACAATCACTAAAGTACAAAAATAGACAATACCAATGCGTTGTAATACACCGGACCAGCGCACTGTCAGCAGTTTCTGTTGCAGGTAGCTGTAATTGGGATCGCGGAAATTATAGTAAAACAGCACCAGAAACAGCCCCAGCAGATACAACTTCAGTGCCCGGATGGCGCCCTGGCGGATCTGCTCCGCTTTGGGTAGCAGCTGCCGGCCTGCCAGGCTGTAAGGGATTGCCATCCCCACCATCACCAGAAAAGCCGGGAAAATCAGATCGGTTGGCGTCCAACCATGCCACTCGGCATGTAATAACGGCGGGTAGACATACTGCCAGCTGCCCGGATTATTCACCAGTATCATCGCCAGGATCGCCAGCCCGCGCAGCGCATCCAGTGCCAGCATGCGGTTGGCCGGTTGTTTGGCTAAGATCTGCTGACAGTGTTGCAATAGCATCTCAGTTTTCCGGTTGCGCCACCAGCGTCACCGGTAAGCGGCCGGTTGCTTTGCTATGCCCCAATAACACCTCAGCTAATGCCTGATACACCGGGCTAACCCAGTTACCTTTTTCATCCTGCCAGCCATGATAGGCATAGGTTGCCAGGGTCCGCTCGGCATAGGGGGCATACAGGCTAATTTCATAAGGCGAGCGCAGACTAACAAAGGTTTGCGGTTTTTTCAGCGCCGCACCGTACTGCAGTAGTTGTAAAAAATACTGCTGCTGTTGTTGATAAGCCTCGCCCAGATTGCGAATGCCGGATAAATCATCCATACCACCAATTTCTGCTAAAGACTGCATTGGCGAGATAAAACCGGCAATTACCTGATCCGCCGCAGCAATTTGCCGCTTCGCCTGATCCAAGTTTAGTCGTTGCAGGCTAATCAGCTCAATGTTGCCAGCCTTGGGAGCGAGCTGCTTAAGGTAATTTTTCAGCAAGGTGCCCTTGCTCAGATCCGGCATCAGCAGCACTGTGGTTTTATTATCTAAATTCAGCGGCAGGCTGGATTCGCCTTTCACCACGGTCACGGCGGCCCGCGCCAATGCCAGTTCACTGGCCCGGTGTAACGGATTAGCCAACACAGTGCGGGCCAAACGGGCATCCGGCCTGGCCTGGCTTTGCAGCGGCTGCTTGGCAGCGACTATCCGCTGATAGGAAGCGTGCAGTTCGCGCTGCGACAACTTGCCGCTTTGTACCGCCGCCTCCAGCTCGTCCAGTAACGCCGCCAGATTGGCCAGCTCCGCCGGGCTTTGCAGCTTTACCGGCATCAGGGCAATATCCGCCCCGGCAGCGAAGGTTTCAATCACCGCCTGAGGCACAGTAAAGAAATGGCTGATCCCGGCCATATCCAGTGCATCGGTCACAATCAGGCCCTGATAATTCAGCTGTTCACGCAGTACACCGGTCAGGATGCTGCGCGACAACGTTGCCGGCTTAATCATCTGCTCGCCGTTCTTGCTGCTAAAGGTACTGCTATCCAGCGCCGGGAACTGGATATGCGCAGTCATAATCATCGCCGGCGCAGCTTCTTTGATAATTTGGGCAAAAGGCAGTAAGTCGACACGGGCGATCTGCTCTTTACTGTGATCGACCCGCGGCATACCGAGATGACTATCAACATGGGTATCGCCGTGGCCGGGGAAATGTTTCAGTGATACCAGCAAGCCTTTTTGCTGCATGGCTTTGGTCATGGCGCTGCCCAGCACCGCGACCTTATGCGGCTCTTCGCCAAAAGAGCGCACATTAATTACCGGGTTCTGTGGATTCACGTTGACATCAACAGTGGGCGCAAAGTTAACGTTAATACCCAGACTCAGCAATTCTGTGGCCAGGATCTGCCCAACCTCAGTGGCAAAGCGGTTGCCGTGCTGGGAAAAGGTTGCGCCTATCGCCATATTGCCGCTAAAGGAGGTGGATTGTTGCCGTGGTAAGCGGGCTACCCGCCCCCCTTCCTGATCAATCCCAATAAATAACGGCAAAGTGCCGGCTTTGGCAGCAGCCTGTTGTAAATCCAGATTCAGTTTAACGATTTGCTCCGGATCCTGCAGATTCTCGGCAAACAGGATCACCCCGCCGATATGATGTTGCGTAATCAACTCTGCCAGCGCTGGCGGTAACTGGGTTAGCGGGGTGCGACAGGCTCCGGGCGCCACCGGCTGCTCGCAATAATAACGCAGATCCAGCATTAATTTCTGGCCCAGCATCTGCCGCACTGGCGGCGTTTTTTGTTTGGCAGCGGCCTCTGTCAGACTACTGGCGCCAAGACTACAAATCATCATTACACTCCCCAGCCATTTACCTAAGCCAGCTTTGCTTACTACCGCCACAGTTGTGCTCCCTGTGTAGAAAGTTGAACGCCGTCCAACATAATTTATTCATGATTTTTTCGCAAACACGAATAGTTTACACTGTTCATCGCTTAGCAGTTATGCTTTACTGCTGCTTAAAAACTGCCCCTCAGCCGACGGGGCCCAGTAAAACCACGGACTTGCCGCTTATGCAGCTCACCTTAGTAGATTGGCTGGTCTTTTGCAGCTATTTTTTTGTGCTCGCCCTGCTTGCCTGGTGGGTTAATCAAAAGCGGGCGCAAAATAGCAGCGATTACTTTCTGGGTGCCAACACCATGCCCGCCGCGCTGGTGGCCATTTCAGTGCTGGCGACCTCACAGTCTGCCGCAACCTTTTTGGGCGGCCCGGATCTGGGCTTTCGCGGCAACCTGAGTTATCTGGCCTCGAATATCGGCGCCGTGCTGGCGGCATTCTTTGTGATGCGCTTTCTGATCCCGCGCTATTACGCCCTGAAAGTCACCACCGTCTATGAGTTGCTGGAACAGCGCTTTAGTGCCAGTGCCAAAAGTCATGCCGGTCAGATGTACTTATTCGGCCGGGTCTTTGCCAGCGGTGCCCGCTTATTTATGGCGGCGCTGGCGGTCTCTATGCTGCTATTTAACCATATCGACGCCAGTGGTGTAATGATTTCGGTGGCGCTGCTGGCCGGCATTGGCCTGCTCTGCACCATGGCAGGTGGTATCCGCTCGGTGATCTATACCGATGCGCTGCAGTGTGTGGTCTATGTTACTGCCGCCCTGGTGGTGCTGGTATATCTGTACAACAGTTTAAGCCTGCCCTGGCCGGTATTACTGGAGGCCCTGCGTCATCCGCTGGAGCAGGACGGTTCGAAATTATTGCTGTTGGATTTTTCGGTCGATTTTAGCAGTAGTGGCGTCTTTAATATCTGGTCGGCACTGACTGGCTTTGTGCTGCTGAATATTGCCGCCTTTGGTCTGGATCAGGATATGACGCAGCGGGTGCTAACCTGCAAAACCCCGCAGCAAGGTGCTAAGGCGCTGCTCTCTTCCGCCTTGCTGGTGATCCCGGTGATGCTGGTCTTTATCTTAATTGGCTTTTTGCTGTATATCTTTTATCAGCGCGCCGATCTGCATCAGGGCAGCGCCCTGTTAGCCGACAGCTTTCAAGGCGAGAAGGTTACGGTCTTTATGTATTATGTGCTGAACGAACTGCCCTCCGGCCTGCGCGGTCTGGTCGTAGTAGGGGTTATAGCGGCAGCACTGTCGACCATTACCTCGGGCTTGAATTCAATGGCCTCGGTACTGGTGGCGGATCTTTATGCCCCCTGGTGGCGCAAACGGCAAAGT
>DAIOUM010000026.1:17703-30432 GCA_036759505.1 Alishewanella sp.
GGCCTCGGTACTGGTGGCGGATCTTTATGCCCCCTGGTGGCGCAAACGGCAAAGTGCTGGTGTTGCACAGCAAAGCGCTGGCAGTGAGCGGCATCTGGTGCGGGCAGGGCAGCTGGCAATGTTGCTCACTGCCCTGGCGCTGTCACTGATGGCGGTGCTGTGTTACTACTGGCAACAGTATTCCGATATGCCGCTGCTGGCCTTTGCGTTAAGTGTGATGGTGTTTTCCTACAGCGGTTTACTTGGCGTGTTTTTTACCGCGCTCTTTACCCGTCGCGGCAACAGCCGTTCGGTAACCGCGGCGCTGCTAACAGGCTTTGGCGTGACCTTGGTGCTGCAACCTTATGTGTTGCAGCAAATCAGCCCAACGCTGGCCGCGCTGGATCTCGGCTTTACCTGGCAACTCTGCCTCGGTAGTCTGGTCGCCTTTTTAGTTTGTGTCAGTGGTTCGCCCGCCAAAGTGGCGGCGGATGCGCTGGCAACCTCCCGTTAAGAGGAATCTTTATGTCGTATCTTCTGGCCATCGATGGCGGTGGTACCAAAACAGCCGGTGTGCTGCAAGCTGTGACTAATGGACAGCGCTGGCAAGCCGTCAGTGGCCCGGCTCAATTGACCAATGATTTACAACAAGCGCTGATTAATGTGCGCTCACTGGTACAGGATCTGTGTCGTCAGGCCGGCATCAGCCCGGCCGCGATCACGGCGGTAATTGGTCTGGCCGGTGCCGGCAATCCGGCATTGCATAAAGCCTTTAGTCAACAACTGGCCTTACCCTTTGCCAGATGGCAACTCACCACCGATGCCCGTACCTCATTGTATGGCGCTAATCAGGGCAAACCTGTGGCGGTGGTCGCTATCGGTACCGGTTCAGTGGCGATGCGCCTGGAAGCCGATGGCACTGAGCTGCAGGTAGGTGGCTGGGGTTTTAATATCGGTGATGAGGGCGGCGGCGCCTGGCTGGGCCGGGAATTGGTGCGGGAACTGTTATGGCAACTGGATTGGCAAAAGCCGTTCACTCCGCTGTTCTCGGCAGTGGCCGCGCGCTGCGGTAAAGATGCTGCCAGCCTGCTGCCCTGGCTGAAACAAGCGACGGCCAGTGACTTTGCTGCCCTGGCGCCGCTGGTATACCAATATGCCAGTGAGCCGGCAGCCCAACGCCTGCAGGCCCGTCAGGCCGATGCCATTAATCAGTTGGCACTATGCTGCCTGGCCGGCCAGGACTTGCCCCTGGTATTGCTGGGCGGGCTGGCAACCGCCTGCGCGGCGCAGCTGTCACCCTTATTACAACAGCGGTTACACGCCGCCAGCGGCGATGCCCTGACCGGAGGTCTGGTGCTGGCACAGGCCTTAGCAACTGCACCTTCGGAGGCCTGATGAGTACCAGTACCTTGCTTGCCCAATTAGCCACAATGAGCACAGAAGCCCGCAATGCTGCAAGTCGGAACCTGGATCAGCTCAGTAGCCTGCAGCTGGTTCAGCTGATTAATCAGGCCGATCAACAAGTAGCCAACAGCATCACGCCGGCACTGCCGCAGATCGCCCAGGCGGTAGAACAGATAGTGCAGGCCTTTGCCAAAGGTGGCCGGCTGATCTATCTGGGTGCTGGCACCAGTGGCCGGCTCGGCATTCTGGATGCCGTTGAATGTCCGCCGACCTATAGCGTGCCAGACTCCCAGGTCATTGGCCTGATCGCCGGCGGAGCCAATGCGATTTATAAAGCGGTCGAAGGTGCCGAAGATAATCCGCAACTGGCGGAGCAGGATCTGCAGCAGATCGGCTTTCAGCCGCAGGATATTCTGGTTGGCATCGCCGCCAGTGGCCGCACACCCTATGTACTGGGCGGCCTGGCCTACGCCCGCCGCTGTGGTGCAGTAACCGTTGCCATCAGTTGCAATGCCGGTGCGCCTATTCTGGCGGCCGCTGATATCGCGATCTGTGCCGAAGTCGGCCCGGAAGTGGTAACCGGCTCGACCCGGATGAAAGCCGGCAGCGCCCAGAAAATGATTTTAAATATGCTCAGCACCGCTGCTATGGTGTTAAGCGGCAAGGTCTATCAGAATTTGATGGTTGATCTGCATGCCAGTAATCAAAAACTGGTGGCGCGCGCCGTGCGCATTGTGATGCAGGCCACCGACTGCGATCAGCCAACTGCCGAGCAGGCACTGGCGCGTTGTGAACAGAGTGCTAAGCTGGCGATATTGCATTTACTCAGCGGCCAGCCGGTCGAGGCCTGTCGGGCACAACTGCTGGCAGAGGGAGGTTTTGTGCGTAAAGCTCTGGAGGCGCTGCAATGAAACAGCTGCTATTGGTCCTGTTATGGTTAGTGCTATGTAGTGGCCAGCCGGCGCTGGCTGACAGTGCAGCCATTCGCACCGGTGCCGAGCAACCGGAGCGCTATTTGCCGCTGCTGGCCGGTAAAAAAGTGGGCTTACTGGTTAATCAAACCTCGCGCGTCGGTGAGCAGCATCTGGTCGATTTCCTGTTACAGCAACAAGTGCAGGTGGTCGGCATCTTTGCACCTGAACATGGTTTTCGCGGCGATTACGACGCCGGCGCCCGGGTCGGTGATAGCCGCGATCCCCGCACCGGCCTGCCGATCTGGTCGATGTATGGCGCCAGTAAAAAACCGGATCTGAGTTTACTGCAGCAACTGGATTTGGTGATCTTTGATATTCAGGATGTCGGGGTGCGCTATTACACCTACATCAGCTCAATGCACTATATGATGGAGGCTGCTGCCGCTGCCGGGGTCGCGATGCTGATCCTGGACCGGCCAAACCCGAATGGTGCTTATCTGGATGGTCCGGTACTGGATCTAAAATTTCAGTCCTTTGTTGGCATGCACCCGATCCCGCTGTTACATGGCATGACGGTTGGCGAGCTGGCACTGATGATCAAAGGCGAGCAGTGGATCGCCAATGCGGAAAAGCTGCAGTTAACGGTGATCCCAAATGCCAATTATCAGCGCGATCTGCCATACGAATTACCAATCCCACCCAGCCCGAATTTACCCAATGCTCAGGCGGTCCGGCTCTACCCTTCGCTGGGCTTTTTTGAAGCCACACCCCTGTCGGTCGGGCGCGGTACTCCCTTTCCGTTTCAGGTACTGGGTTATGATCAGTTTGCCAGCGACGAGTTTAGCTTTGTCCCGGTCAGCACGCCGGGTGCAGCATTAAATCCGCCGTTAAAAGATAAAAAAGTCTATGGTGAAGATCTGCGTCAAGTCAGCACAGACGGCTTGACCCTGAGCTATCTGATGCGCTGGCAACAGTTGTTTGCCAGCCACGCCAAAGTGATGTTCACGGCACCGGACTTTATGGATAAGTTGGCCGGCACCGATCAGTTGCGGTTACAAATTGAACGTGGTGACAGTGAACCACAGATCCGCGACAGCTGGCAAAGTGCGTTGCAGCAGTTCAGGCTGCAACGCCAACCGTATTTACTCTATCCGGAATGATTATTCCGCCGCCGCTGTTACGCTAAAGCGCGCCAGCGGCGCCATTCGGGCTTTGTTCAGGCTCAGCTCGCCATTTGCCAGCGTATAATTATCTGCCAGCGCCAGCTGCGCTAAAAACGCCTGCTCCAGTGCCATTTTATCTTCGGCACAGGCCATCATAGTACCGGCAAGTTGCCCCAGTTGGATCCGATAGGCTGACCCCTGCCAACTGCCACTAAAGCGGTTACAACCAGAGCGGCCCCAGACTTTGCCATCGGCCGCAAAATGGATAAAGGCACCACTATCAGCAGCCACTGCCTGACCCTGCAGCTCCGTCAGTTGCCAATCGCGGTCAAGCAAATCTGGCTGCACGGCTTCACCGGCCGTCACCGCTGCCACCTCTGTCGCGACCTTAGCCAAACGATAATGCTCGGCCAGGTCGCCAGTAATCAGCTCACCCTGCTGATCCAGCTGCCGCACCGCATTTTCTTCCACCCGAAACCAGCGATTTTCCTGACTTTCGCTCTCCAGCCGGATTTTGCCGCCACTGGTATCCCAGCTAAAACGCCCCGTTTCGTTAAATTCATTATCCGGCTCTTCACCAAGATAAATACTTTGCAGCTGGAATTGACCATCGGCGCTTAGCGTCAGCGTGGTTTTAATCCCTTCACAACTGGCGCAGGGTAAGATCCCCTGATAGCTGCCGGCCCAGTCCAGCGAGTCACGGCTATTACTGCTCAGTTGCATGTTGCCGGCTCCCGGTTGTGGGGCGGTGTTGACCGGCTCAGGTGAACAGGCCGTCACAAGTACCAGGCTGCTGGCAAGTAACAGTGGTAAATACAGGTATGGTTTGCGCATAGTAAGTTCCTTTTTTGGCTAGGTCCCCAGAGGATTCTTTAATTCCAGGTTGGCTAAGTGTAGCAGCTGGCCGTTTAACAGTACCTGAACCACCTCACCCTGGCCATTCAGTAGCAAAAAGGTCGCACCTTGCCGCAACTGTGGCGAACTTTGCGTTGGCCGCAGCGGATTAACCAATACCGGTAACCGGGTTTGTCGCTGCAGCAATTTGGCGTCGCCACTAAAGTGGGTATAACCTTGCCGAAGTAGCTGCTGATAACGCTGATCGTCCAACAGTAACGGCTCGCTCAGCGCATAGGCACGGCCTTGCTGATAACGCAGGCCCGTCACGTCGAACAGGTGGTAGGCGCCGTAGCCACTCAGATCGCCCAGCTCATGGATCCGGGCATAGCTATCGCCTTCGGTATGAAAATTCACGCCGATATCCAGCACCACCTCAGTGTCCGCAACCCGGACCTGCAGATTTTTCAGGATCAAATCTTTTAAGCCACCACTGCGGTTAAAGGGGATCGCTTCATAATCACTGAGTGGGGCCTCACGATAACTGCCGCTGGCAATCGCATTTAACCAGGCCACATACAACTGGAAATTCAGCCGCCGTGCCACCTGGCGATTATCGTCGGCACGATGGCCTCCGGCCTCGACTAACACCGTACTGATGCCCATACCGGCAAAGGTATCGCCAAAGGAGCGTGGCGACCAGGTATCGTTATAGCGGCCCAGATGTTCCGGGATCTGAGTATCCAACCAGGGTTTGATATGCGCAATCAGCTGCATCGCACGCCGGCGGCTGTCGTTAATGTCGCGTGCTGCGTTATAGGCAGGTGCCAGCAGTGAAATGGTTGCCGGGTTCGGGGCCTCACCGGCGGCATGAAAGCGGTTCTGATCATGCAAGTTAAAGCCATAATCTGGCTGGATTTGCCGCGCCAGCTGCATCAGCAGGCGGCCTTCCGGACTCTGTAGCGCCAGCGCATCACGGTTAATATCTATGCCCTGGGCATTAACCCGGCTGTTCCGGGCGGCACCATCAGGGTTCAGCATGGGCACCAGATACAGGGTGATTTCGGAAAACCACTGCTCGCGCCAGGCCTGTTGCTCCGGTGCCAGCGTATAGCGCAATAAATCAAATAAGGCAGCGGTTGCGGTATGTTCATCGCCATGCATCTGCGACCAGGCCAGCACGCGTTTTTTGCCTTGCCCGAGCTTAAGTAAATAGATTGGCCTGTTTTCTACCGAGCGGCCCAGCTCGGTCACCGTTACTGCCGGATCACTGGCATACTGCTTAATTAAAGGTTCAATATCAGCCAGTTGCAATCTGGGCTTATCGAAGCCCGGTTGCAGGTAAGGTTGATAATGTTCAAGTGTCGTTGCCTGTGCCATCGTCATGCCAGCCACCCAGAGTAAGATCAGTAACCATTTATTCATAATAAACCCCTTGCCGCTGCAATACTTATTCAGGCACAAATACAAAAGGTTGTAAAGACAATAACCTGGCAGCACCAAATGTCTGACAGACAAGCCTTGCAGCGCCGTCGTTTCCCCTGTATAAAATCTTAACAAAAGAAACTGTCAGCGCCAGGGTACCCTACCCCACTATCGGCTCAGTACCCCGGCAAATAAGGCAGACCGACCCCGCCAACGGAGGATTTCGTGTCAGACTGGCTTACCCTGTTACCGGCAATCGTCGCTATTGCCGTGGTGTTGTGGCGCAAGGAAGTGATCCTGGCGCTGTTGTTGTCACTTTGTACTGCCGAATTGCTGATCTTTATCCAGCAAGGCCAGGGACTGGGCGCCAGTTTACTGTTAAACGGCAGTATCCAGACCCTGGAGCGGATTGTCGAGGTTACGGCGGATGCCGGTAATGCCCGTATTCTGATGTTCTCGTTACTGGTCGGCGGCTTACTGGCCTATTTACGCTATTCCGGTGGCGTAACGGCGACGGTGGAGCTGTTGATCCGCAAAGGGGTAGCCCGCACCGGACGCCAGGCCGGTTTGCTGACCTTTGGCATCAGCTTCTTTACCTTTATTGAATCGAATTTAAGCTCGCTGACCAAGGGGATCAGTACCCGTGGCCTGTTTGATAAATTTGGCATGAGCCGGGCCCGGCTGGCTTATATTATCGACAGTACCAGCTCGCCAATTTGTATCATTATTTTGCTCAATGGCTGGGGCGCCTATGTGCTGGGGCTGCTTAGCACCTATGAATTATCCGTGCCGGCTGTGTCTGTGCTGCTGGGCACTATTCCACTGAACTTCTATGCGCTGTTTACGCTGGCAGTGGTGCTGTACACCATTATTAGCGGTAAGGTGTATGGCCCACTGCGCCGCGCTGAGCAACAGCAAAACCGGCTGGCCGATCATACCGAAATTGACACCCCCGCCAGTCACCCGTCCTACATGTTGGTGCCGTTATTAACACTGGTGTTTTCGATGGTCGCCTTTATGCTGCTAACCGGTAACGGTAATCTGGTGCAAGGCTCAGGTTCCAAATCGGTGCTGTATGCGACTGTGCTGGCGTGTCTGGTAGCATATAGCATGATGCTGTTTAGCCGGCGCTTTCAGCACCAGCAGTTGGTGAATATCGGTTTTAAAGGCATCTCAGAGCTATTACCTGTGGTTACCATAGTACTGCTGTCGATGGCGCTGGGTACCAGTTTAAAGATGCTGGGCACCGGCGCCGTGATCGCTGGCATGGTTGATCAGAGTGTGCCGCATTTTCTGATCCCGGCATTGCTGTTCCTGGCCGGTTCACTGATCTCCGTCACTACCGGCACCAGCTGGGGGACCTTTGCGATCCTGGTACCCATTGGTATGCCAATGGTGACCCTGCTGGAGTTACCACCCCAGTTGGTATTAGCGGCCATTTTAAGCGGCGGCATTTTCGGCGATCACTGCTCGCCAATCTCCGACAGTACCGCGGTCAGCTCGGTTGCTGCCGGTTGTGATCTGCTGGAGCACGTAAAAACCCAGCTGCCTTATGCGCTGTTTTGTGGTCTGCTGGCCCTGCTCGCCTTTACCCTGACCGGCTGGATGATGATCTAAGCTGTGCCGCGCCCCGGTATTAGTGTCCGCCACGACAACGTGCTACACTGCCGGGGCCGTTGTTAAAAAGTCAAGAAGTCCTGTCTATGGCCCGTAAAACCAAAGCTGAAGCCGAAGCCACCCGCGAACTGATTCTGGATGCGGCTGAACAGTTGTTTTTTCAGCATGGCGTGTCCCGTACCACGCTGGAAAAAATTGCCGCTGCCGCCGGCGTCACCCGCGGTGCCATTTACTGGCATTTTGAGAATAAATCAGCACTGTTCAGCGCTATGCTGGAGCGGATCCGGCTGCCCTTTCAGCAAATGCTCGGCCAGCTCGATACGCTGCAGCAGGGCGATCCGCTGGCACAACTACGCGATTTTCTGATCCAGTCGTTAACGCTGATCAGCAGCAGTGAACGGCACTTCCGGGTCTTATCGATCGTATTCTTACGCTGTGAATATATTGATGAGCTAAATCCGGCGGTGTCGCGCCAGGAGGAGCTGGATAAAACAGCCAATGCCATTATCAGCCGCGCCTTACAACGCGCCCGGAGTGCCGGCATGTTGCAAGCCGATGTCGATCCGGATCTGGCGGCCTGTGCCATTCATGCCTATCTGGGTGGTCTGATCCGTAAATATCTGCTGAAACCCGATTTCTGCGATCTGAAGCAGGCAGCTGCCTTTATCGATCTGATGCTAAACGGCATAAAAAAGCCAGTCTGAAAGCAGGGAATCCTTCCCGCTAAACAGACTGGCAAAGGTACAAACCTTTAAGTCGTGGCACGCTTTAAACTGAACGCGGCTTAACCGCAAAGAAGCGCATCACCACGTAGTAAAATATCGGCACCAGAAACACTGCCAATACAGTCGCAGAGATCATGCCACCGAGTACACCGGTACCAATCGCATTACGACTGGCTGAGCCGGCACCGCTACTGATTACCAACGGCAGTACCCCTAACGAAAACGCCATTGACGTCATAATAATGGGTCTTAAGCGTAAGCGGACGGCTTCGATAATGGCGGCTTTTAGTTCCCGGCCCTGTTGCTGCAGCTCGCGGGCAAACTCGACAATCAGAATGGCGTTTTTCGATGCCAGCCCCATAGTGGTTAATAATCCGACCTGGAAATAGACATCATTACCCAGGCCACGCATATAGGCGGCACAGAGCGCACCGAAAATCCCCAGCGGTACCACCAGAATAACGGCGAAAGGCACCGACCAACTCTCATACAGCGCCGCCAGACAGAGGAAGACCACCAGGATCGACAGTGCATATAAGGCCGGTGCCTGCGAGCCAGACAGCTTTTCCTGATACGAGGTTGCAGTCCATTCAAAATCGATACCGGCCGGCAGTTGCCGCACCAGTTGCGCCATGGTCGCCATCGCATCGCCTGAGCTGACGCCAGGCGCCGGCTCACCCTGAATTTCCATGGCGCTGACCCCGTTATAGCGTTCCAGACGCTGCGGACCATACTCCCAACGGCTGCTGGCAAAGGAGCTAAAATTCACCATCTGGCCCTGCTTATTGCGCACATACCATTTGTTTAGATCTTCCGGCGTCATCCGGAATTCCGGCTCGGCCTGTACATAGACCTTTTTCACCCGGCCACGGTCGACGAAATCATTGATATAGGCCGAGCCCCAGCCAATGGCCAGCGTTTGGTTGATTTCGCTTAGCGATACACCCAACGCCTGAGCTTTTAGCTGTTCCACGTCAATTTGTAACTGGGCCGCATCTTCCATACCATTTGGCCGCACCTGCATTAACGTCGGCTCTTTTGCCGCCATGCCCAATAACTGATTACGGGCATTAAGCAGCGCTTCATGGCCAAGGCCACCGCGGTCCTGTAAATACAAATTAAAACCGGTCGCCCGCCCTAACTCTGAGATCGGTGGTAAGTTAAAGGCAAACACCTGCGCCTCTTTAATGGTGCTGAAAAAACCATAGGCTCGCCCTATTACTGCCTGCACACTATCTTCCGGCCCACGTTCTGACCAATCTTTTAACCGTACGAAGGCTAAACCAACGTTCTGCCCCCGGCCGGCGAAACTAAAGCCGCTGACGGTAAACGCAGAAATAACGGCCGGATCCTGCTGATAGTGCTGACTGATTTTGTCCATTACCGCCTCGGTGCGCTCCAGACTGGCACCTGTAGGTAACTGCACTATGCTAAGAAAAATGCCCTGATCTTCTTCCGGCAAAAAGGAGGTCGGCAAGCGTACAAACATTACCGCCATAATGGCCACAATGGCGCCATATACCAGCATCGAGCGGCCGGGCCGCTGTAACATGCCAGCCACGCCGCGCTGATAGCCTTTGTTACTGCGTTCAAAGTTGCGGTTAAACCAACCGAAGAACCCCTTATTGGGCGGTAAGTGGCCGGCTTTGAGCATGGTGGCGCACAGCGCCGGGGTAAAGATCAACGCTACCAGTACCGACAGCGCCATTGCCGTCACTATGGTAATGGAGAACTGCTTATAGATAGCGCCGGTGGCGCCACCAAAGAACGCCATCGGCACAAAGACTGCCGACAATACCAGACCAATGCCAATCAACGCGCCGGTGATCTGCCCCATCGATTTACGGGTTGCTTCTTCCGGTGGCAAACCTTCTTCGGTCATTACCCGCTCAACGTTTTCCACCACCACGATTGCATCATCAACCAGCAAGCCGATGGCCAACACCATACCAAACATGGTCAGGGTATTAATCGAAAAGCCAAAGGCGGCCATCACGCCAAAGGTGCCGAGTAACACCACCGGCACTGCCAGGGTTGGGATCAGGGTCGCGCGGAAATTCTGCAGGAACAGATACATCACCAGAAACACCAGGATCACCGCTTCAATCAGGGTTTGTACCACTGAGGTAATGGAAATTTCGACAAAGGGTGTGGTGTCATACGGAATTTCGGTGACCAGGCCAGCCGGAAAGTAAGGTTTTAACTCTTCCAACCGCTGCCGCACTGCTGCTGCCGTATCCAGAGCATTAGCGCCGGTGGCCAGCTCAATCGCAATGCCGGTGGCTTCCTGACCGTTAAAACGACCCATAACGGCGTAGTTCTCGCCACCCAGCTCAACCCGGGCCACATCGCCCAGTTTCACGGTGGAGCCATCAGCATTCACCCTTAGCAGAATATCGGCAAATTCTTCGGCTGAGGTTAAGCGGGTTTGCGCCAGAATAGGCGCATTAAACTGCTGGCCAGCTAAAGCCGGTGCGCCGCCTAACTGGCCGGCGGTGACCTGATTATTTTGCACCCTCACCGCCGCCGTAACATCAGCCGGCGTCAGATTAAACTGGTTTAACTTAGCGGCATCCAGCCAGATCCGCATCGCATACTGGCTACCAAACACCGTGACATTACCGACACCGGGGGTACGACTGAGCGGATCCCGTACATTAGCGACCACATAGTCAGCAATATCATCGCGGTTCAGACTACCATCGGCCGAGATAAAGGCCACCACCATCAGAAAGGCGCCATTGGACTTGGCTACCCGCACCCCTTGCTGCTGCACTTCCTGCGGCAATAATGGAATCGCCTGCTGTAGCTTGTTCTGTACCTGGACCTGCGCAATATCGGCGTTAGTGCCGGTTTCAAAAGTCAGGGTTAAACTGATATTGCCGGACGAATCACTTTGCGCCGACATATACATCAGGTTATCCAGGCCGGTCATCGCCTGCTCGATCACCTGGGTTACCGCATCCTCCGCGGTTTGCGCTGAGGCGCCCGGATAGCTGGCGGAAATGGTTACCGCCGGTGGCGCGATCCGTGGATACTGCTCCACCGGCAGCTGCATGATCGATAAGGCACCACCCAGCATAATTACAATGGCGATAACCCAGGCAAAGATCGGCCGGCTGATAAAGAAATTTGCCATCGGTTACTCCTGCACCACTACTGCTTTCACCTGAGCACCCGGCTGTACTTTTTGTAAGCCGGCGACGATCACCTGCTCACCGGCGGCCAGCCCTTCCTGCACGACCCAGTACTGCTGATAGCTGCGACCAAGGGTAACTTGTCTGGCTTCAACCTGTTGCTGATTATTCACCACTAATACCTGAGTTGCACCCTTAGGCAAACGCTTTACTGCCGCTTGCGGTACCAGTACCGCATTCGTCTGCCCGGCCTGTGCCAGACTGGCGCGGACAAACATGCCGGGTAATAGCAGCCCATCCGGATTCGGGAATACCGCCCTTAAGGTCACCATACCGCTGCTGGGGTCGACACTGGCTTCGGAGAACTGCAATTCGCCCTGTGCCGGATACTGACTACCATCTTCCAGCTCCAGGCTTACGCTGACAATCTGCTGCCCGTCATACTGAATTTGTCGCCGCAATTGCAGCATTTCACTACTCGATTGCGTTAAATCAACGTAGATAGGCTCAAGTTGTCGGATAGTAGCTAATACTTCGCTCTGATTTGCCGTTAACAGCGCGCCCTCGGTGACCAGCGAGCGGCCAATTTGACCGGCAATAGGCGCAGTAATGCGGGTGTAGTTCAGGTTAATCTGTGCCACCTGCCGCTGCGCTGTTGCGGCTTGCACTTCGGCCGCAGCTTGCAATAAGGTGGCGCGCGCATCATCGACATCCTGCTGACTGACCACTTGCGAAGCGAGCAGCCCCTGTAACCGTTTTAGACGCTGCTCAGCATTGGTTGCGGCTGCCTGCGCCCGGCTTAAATTGGCCTCTGCGGTGGCAAGTGCCGCCTGATAAGGCGCCGGGTCTATCTGATATAACAGCTCACCGGCAGCCACCTGCTGGCCTTCAGTAAAATGCCGTTTTTGCAGAATACCGCTGACCTGCGGCCGGATTTCTGCCTGTCGGAAGTCGGTGGTACGGCCCGGTAGTTCCGTAACTTGCGTTAATGACTGCGATTGAACCTGATAGACCCCAACCTCCGGTAACCCGGGAGCGGTTAGCGCTTGCGGAGCCGGTTCACTGCAACCAGTTAACAGGCCAATTAGGATCGCGAAAACACTGCTGTTGCGCAGAATAACTTGAAATTGCCGCATGCTTGCCCTTGCAGATGGAAGAATTAATCAATGGTAGGTTTTACCTGCCCTGGTTTGCTCAACAATATACATACAAGCTTGTATGTTTTCAAGCGCAGAAAATCCGTGCTGCGTTTAATGGCGTTAAGTGCGGGGTAAAGTGTAGCAGCGAGTCTGCTGACCCGCTGTACGACCTTAGGCTAATGAACTGACTAAGCGGCGTTGCTCCGCTAATCCCATACTAATGACAAAGGGGGATGCTGCTTGCTGCGCCTGACTAAAGTCGGCTTTGCTTTGCCAGTTGTGCCAGTTAACAGCAATCAGACTTTGTGCGACTGCGCCACCGAGGCTGCTGCCAGGACCGAGTAAGATCAGGTGATCCGGCGCAAACTCTTTTACTGCTACCTCGATAGCCT
>DAIOUM010000027.1:0-1987 GCA_036759505.1 Alishewanella sp.
GATCTACACCATAGTTCATCAGCGCATGGCAGGAGTCGAGAAAATCCTCTACCTCGCCAATACCATATTTTTCCTCACACTGGCTGACATAGTTTTTCGCGAACACCAGATAATCGATAATGGAGCTGGCATCGGTCCAGGTGCGGAATAAATAGTTGTTTTTGAAAAACGAATTATGACCATAACAGGCATGGGCCATCACCAGTGCCTGCATTGGCAAGGTGTTTTCTTCCATCAGGTAGGCAATGCAGGGATCGGAGTTAATAACGATTTCATAGGCCAGCCCCATATAGCCTCTTTTGTATTGTTGCTCACTTTGGATAAATTTCTTACCAAAAGACCAGTGATGATAACCAATCGGCATGCCGATACTGGAATAGGCATCCAGCATCTGCTCGGCGCTGATTACCTCGATTTGATTGGGGTAGGTGTCCAGCTGATAATAGGCCGCGACCCGGGCAATCTCCTGCTGATACTGGGTTAACAGTTCGAAACTCCAGTCTGGCCCGTCTGGCAGACAAGGCCCTTTGCTTAAGGCGACACTACGCATTTTGCCTCCCTTGATCAGGCTGCCTGTTTTTTAAATAGCTCCCGGAATACCGGGTAGATATCGCTCACCTCACGGATATGCTGCAGCGCCAGCTTCGGCTGACTTGCCCGCAGGCGTTCATATTGCTCCCACAGTGACTGATGTGCCCGTGGTGTAATTTCGATATAGGCGTAATAACGTACCGCTGGCAGGATCTGTTTACTTAGCAATTCGGCACAAAGCGGACTGTCTTCTGCCCAGTTATCGCCATCTGAAGCCTGGGCGGCGTAAATATTCCACTCTTGCGGATTAAAGCGCTTGGCAATGATTTCCTGCATCAATTTTAAGGCCGAGGAAACAATGGTACCGCCGGTTTCCTGGGAGTAAAAAAACTCCTGCTCATCCACTTCCTTAGCTTGCGTGTGGTGACGGATATAGACCACTTCAACATTTTTATAGCTGCGGCTTAAGAACAGGTACAGCAGAATATAAAAGCGTTTAGCCATCTCTTTGGTAGCCTGGTCCATTGAGCCAGAGACATCCATCAGACAAAACATCACCGCCTTACTGGTTGGCTCTGGTTTTTTCTGATAGTTACGAAAGCGCAGGTCAAAGCTATCAATAAAAGGTACTGCCGCAAGTCGCTGTTTTAGTTCACTGATCCGCTCCAATAGCGCGCGTCGTGCCAGTTCATCTGGCACTGCGGCTAGTTCCAGCTCGGCCAATTCAGCCTCGGCTTGCCTTAACTGTTGCTTTTTATCCGCTGACATGGCGATGCGGCGCGCTAGCGAACCACGTAACGAGCGCACGATATCAATATTGGCGGGTACCCCCTCGGCGCGGTAACCTGCGCGGACCGTTTTATACTGCACCAGTTTATCCAGTTGATTATGTTTTAAATCCGGTAGTGCCAGATCTTCAAACAACAGGTCGAGATATTCGTCCTTGGAAATGGCAAACACAAAGTCATCGCTACTTTCACCATCGGCGCTGGCATCACCTTTGCCACTGCCACCCGCACCGCCTTGTGGTCTGGGAATGCGATCGCCGGGGCTAAACTGGTCGTTGCCCGGATGCACCCGTTGCTTTACGCCGCCCTGGCCCTGATGAAAAAACGGCTCAGTAATATCACGTGCCGGAATACTGATGCTCTCGCCGCTGCTCAAGTCCGTTACGCTGCGCTTACTGATGGCGTCAGATACGGCCTGTTTAATCTGCTGTTTATAGCGCCGGATAAAGCGCTGGCGATTTACCGCGCTTTTATTCTTACCATTTAAACGGCGATCGATAAAATGCGCCATACACCCTCCGGAGCTACTGTGATTTACGTACCCGTAAATACCATTCCGACAGCAGCCGGACTTGTTTACGGGTATAGCCTTTCTCCATCATCCGGTTAACAAAGTCGTCGTGTTTTTTCTGATCCTCGGTACTGGTTTTGGCATTAAAGGAAATGAC
>DAIOUM010000027.1:2087-7205 GCA_036759505.1 Alishewanella sp.
TTACCAATAAACTCAACATATTTCGGGATCAGGTAGCCTTTCAGGTGCTCCAGATAGCGTTCGGCGGTATCTGCCGGAAATTGCTCCCGTTCAATTTGCTGTTCCAGCACATAAAACAGGTGTACCGGGTTGGCGGCAACTTCGGTCGAGTCAAAATTAAATACCCGTGACAGGATCTTAAAGGCGAAGCGGGTCGATAAACCGGTCATACCCTCATCGACACCGGCAAAGTCGCGATACTCCTGATAGGACTTGGCTTTGGGATCGGTATCTTTCAAGCTTTCGCCGTCATACACCCGCATTTTGGAGTAGATACTGGAGTTTTCCGGCGTTTTCAGTCGGGATAATACCGCAAACTGCGCCAGCGAACTCAGGGTGCCTGGGGCGCAAGGCGCCTGACTGAGCTCGCTGTGCTCCAGTAGTTTCTGGTAAATTTTCATTTCTTCACTGGCACGCAGACAATAAGGCACTTTGACAATATAAACCCGGTCCAGGAAGGCTTCGTTATTCTTATTATTGCGGAAGGTCTGCCATTCGGACTCGTTACTGTGTGCCAGAATAATGCCATCAAACGGCAGGGCCGCCAGCCCTTCGGTGCCATTGTAGTTACCTTCCTGGGTCGCGGTCAGCAGTGGATGCAGCACCTTAATTGGCGCTTTGAACATCTCCACAAATTCCATCAGGCCCTGATTGGCGCGGCAAAGCGCACCGGAATAGCTGTAGGCATCGGGATCGTTTTGGGCAAAGTGCTCCAGCTTACGGATGTCGACCTTACCGACCAGGGCCGCAATATCCTGATTGTTTTCATCTCCCGGTTCGGTTTTGGCAATCGCCAGTTGATCCAGAATCGAGGGGTTGCGTTTCACCACCCGGAACTGGCTGATATCGCCATTGAACTCATGCAATCTTTTACTGGCCCAGGGCGACATAATGGCTCGCAGATAGCGTTTGGGGATGCCATATTCCTGCTCCAGCAGGGCGCCATCCTCCGCCGCATCGAACAGACACAGCGGGTGGTCCTGTACCGGCGAGCCCTTCAGGTAATAAATCGGGACTTGCTGCATCAGGGCTTTTAGCTTTTCGGCCAGCGAGGATTTACCGCCACCCACAGGCCCTAATAAATAGAGGATTTGTTTGCGCTCTTCCAATCCTTGCGCTGCATGCTTGAGATAGGAAACGATTTGTTCGATGGCCTCTTCCATACCGTAAAATTCATGGAAGGCGGGGTAGCGGGCGATCAGGCGGTTTGAAAACAGGCGGCTGAGCTTAGAATCCTGCGAGGTATCAATCAGCTCGGGTTCGCCAATCGCCTGCAGCAGACGTTCAGCGGCACTGCTGTAGCAGCTTTTGTCTTTTTTACACAGCTGCAGAAACTCCTGCAGGCTCATTTCCTCTTCTTTGGTGGTCTCGTACCTGGTTCTAAAATGCTCAAAGATCCCCATAAATACCTCCAGCCCATCGTCCGGCAGAACAACTTTTACGCTAGTTGGGCAGCCGTATTAGTTACCCGTATTGGCAGCTAACGCCCAAACTACTCACTTTAAGGGTAGACACTAAAGCGCTGTTTTGCCCAATGTTTCAGTAAAAAATCGTCACTGGGTAATGGTACGCTTTGTCTCGATAAAGGGTTCAGTTGCTTTTTTGAGCGAAAGTGTTGGTAAAAGGTTCAGCCCGAACTGGGCAGGAGCGTAGATAAAAAAATACCCGGCAGTGGCCGGGTATCAGAGGCAGGAATTGCAGCGTTACTTAGCGAAGTTCGCTGCAGCAAATTCCCAGTTCGCCAGGGCCCAGAATGCATCCAGGTAAGTTGGGCGGGCATTGCGGTAGTCGATGTAGTAAGCGTGCTCCCACAGGTCAACTGTGATAATTGGCGTTACTGCAGCGTCCTGAATTGGTGTGCCGGCGTTGCTGGTATTGACAATATCCAGGCTGCCATCAGCCTTTTTCACTAACCAGGTCCAGCTGGAACCGAAGTTATTGACGGCTTTGTCATTAAAGGCGGCTTTAAAGGCATCGAAAGAGCCCCACTTGGCGTTGATGGCATCGGCCAGGGCACCAGTTGGTTGACCGCCACCATTTGGTGATAAGCAGTGCCAATAGAACGTATGGTTCCACACCTGAGCTGCGTTGTTAAATACGCCACCTTCGCTGTTACGGATAATTTCTTCTAATGACTGGCTGGCAAAAGGCGTGCCTTCAATCAGACCATTCAGCTTAACGACGTAGGTGTTGTGGTGCTTACCGTGGTGATACTCCAGGGTTTCAGCAGAAATATGCGGCACTAAAGCATCTTTTGCGTATGGTAAGGCGGGTAATTCAAAGGCCATTTTAGCTCTCCGTTCGTTGTTTAAAGTGTCTGCATGGCGTAGACTACAAAACCTGACTAAAATACTCAAGTTTTATCCTTGCCGGCCTGCGTTTGCCTGCAATCATTATAGCCGCAGGCGCTGTTGTTGGTTCAGACAATATTGGGCACTTTCTGCAAATCTCAAGTGCGGGCGAGGGGCAGAAGGAGTAAAATAGGCCAACTTTGATCTTAATCCGAGAGGTAGTAATGGAAACGTTAGACAAAATCAAACAACAAATCGCCGACAACCCGATCCTGCTGTATATGAAGGGTTCGCCAAAATTCCCCAGTTGTGGCTTTTCGGCTCAGGCGTCACAAGCGCTGATTGCCTGTGGTGAGCAGTTTGCCTTTGTCGACATTCTGCAGCATCCGGATATCCGGGCCGAGCTGCCAAAATACGCTAACTGGCCGACTTTCCCGCAGCTGTGGGTCGAGGGCGAGCTGATTGGTGGTTGTGATATCGTGCTGGAAATGTTTCAGCGTGGCGAGTTACAACCGCTGATTAAAGCCACTGCTGAAAAGTTTAAAACCGAACAGCCAGCGGCGGAATAAACCTTCAGTAAGACGCGGCAGATCTTTTATGCCGTGTCTTCAGTCTCTTCGTCCTGTTCCTCATCGGCCGGTAGCGCATTGCTTAGTGGCCAGCCTCCCAGTTGCTGCCATTTATTAACGATGTAACAGAACAGCTCCGCGGTACGCTCGGTGTCATACAGAGCGCTATGTGCTTCTTTGGCATTAAAGGCAATGCCCGCCTGTTGGCAGGCCTTGGCCAGGACCGTTTGTCCGAGCGCCAGCGCCGCCAGGCTGGTGGTATCAAACGAAACAAAAGCATGAAACGGCGAGCGTTTATAATTTAAGCGGCTGATCGCGGCATTAAAAAAGCCTTGGTCAAAAGCCGAATTATGTGCGACCAGCACAGAGCGCTGACAGCCGGCGTCTTTTTGCGCTTTGCGCACGGCTTTACAAATTTCAGTAATGGCCTCGCGCTCAGGCACGGCACCGCGCAGCGGGTTGAAGGGATCGATGCCGTTAAATGCCAGTGAGCTGGCGTCCAAATTGGCGCCGGCAAAAGGATCAACATGAAAATGCAGGGTTTTGCCGGGCTTTAACTGGCCCTCGGCATCCATTTCCAGCAGATTTACCGCAATTTCGAGCAAGGCATCGGTTTTTGGATTAAAGCCTGCCGTTTCGACGTCGATAACAACAGGGTAGTAGCCGCGAAAACGCTGGGCTAATAGAGAAGCGCTTTTAGTTGCGCCTGAAGCCGTGGCCTTTGTCGCAGCAGAAGGTGTTGAGGTCATAGAGTCACCGTAGCAGTCAGAGGCCGGCATTATGCCAAAAAAAATGCGATAGGTCTTGTTTTGGGCATAATGCTTGCTATGGTCGTTACGAAGCGGGAGGTTCTTTTGCAAACAATGGGGCAGTACATGCGGGCGATAACGCTAATCTTTAGTATCAGTGCGGTTTTGACGGCAGGCCAGCTGGCAGCAACTCCCAGCCAGTGGCGTCAATATTCCGCCACTATTGAGCAATCGCGTTGGCAGCTAAGCAGTAATACGCCTCTGCAATGCCAACTGGAGCATGAGATCCCGAATTTTGGCAAGGCGGTGTTTCGCAGTGCTGCCGGTAAAAGTCTGAATATGGACTTTGAATTACAGATGCTGCGCCGGCCCGATAGTTATGGCTTGGCGGAGGTGCTGTCAGTCCCGCCACAGTGGCGGGCCGGCGAAAAAACCAAAACCCTGGCCAGTATGCGACTGTTAAAGCAGTTTAATGGTGATTTACCGAAGAAAACCGCCTGGACCTTGCTGACCGAACTGGAGCAGGGGTTTAGTCCGACCTTTTACTATAGTGATTGGTACAGCCCGTACGATAAGGTGGTCGCGGCACTGAATCCGGTGCAATTTCCAACCCAATATCAGGCCTTTAGCCACTGTATCGCCGGGTTGTTACCCTATAGCTTTGAGGATATCGCTTTTACGGTATTAAGTTATGAGAGCGGTGGTGATCAACTGACCCGCGAATCACGTCGCCGTTTAAGCCAGATCGCGGAGTATCTGAAATACGATCAGGAAATTGAATCGATTGATCTGCAAGGCTATACCGACAGCCTGGGCGGTCGATGGATGAATGAACAGCTATCAGTGCAGCGGGCACAGAAAATTAAAGACTTCTTAGTTGCCGCCGGCGTGGCGCCAGACAAGGTGCAAATTGAGGGTTTTGGTGAGCGCCGGCATGTGGCGCCAAACGACAGTGCTCTGGGGCGGGCAGTTAACCGCCGTTTAGTATTGCAAATGGCAAAGCCCTAGGGCGTGTTAACCTTGACAGCAATGCAAGCGTTAATAGGCCCTGATGCAGACTTCGACCTTGCCGTCTGTTTTAACGTCGCTCTACCATTAAGGATACATCGCGCCAGCCATTGCGCTCGGCGATAATCACGCGGATTTGCTCACCGTTACGCGGAAAATTTAGCTGTAGCTGACCTGCCACGACTTTCTGCAGGCTTGGTTGTCCGAGGTGTTGCAGGTAAAAGCTGAGTAATTCTTGCTGACTGGCGCGGCTGTAAAAGTGCAGCACGGCCGGCAGCTTTTGTTCCAGTCTCAGCTGTTCACGGGCATCGGCCGGCAGTGGGATGCGCTGAAACTCGGTAGCTTGCGCCTTCCCGATACTGAGCAGGCAGCTTGCCAATACCAGCACGGCGAAACCTAACTTACGACCAGACATAGTAATTCCTTGATTAGTTTCCTGTAATAAAAACTCTAGCAAATAAT
>DAIOUM010000027.1:7305-27841 GCA_036759505.1 Alishewanella sp.
ACTGTCGCCCGAAAAGCGGCTTTTGCCGAATTAACCGTTAAATGCTGACTCCAGTCAGGCGCCTGTAACTGTTGCCGCAGCTCGGCAATATTCTGGGTATCGTCTGCATCCAGTAACTGTGCCGTTTCTGCTGTGCGGTCAAAGGTGGCGCCAATACAGTGCAGTCCTTGCCAGGCAGGCGTCAGATAACCTTTATGACAAATTACAGTGCGCAATGGCGCCAGATCCGGCGCTTCGACATGGCTAACCTGACCGCGTACCCGATTTACCGGCAGAGCGGCAAAGGGGGCTAAGCGGGTTAGATCGGCACCATTAGCGACCAGCAGCTGCTGTGCGGTGAGTGTCGTTGTCGCGGTATGCAGTCGCCAGCCATCAGAATGCGCTTCAAGCTGTTCTACCCGACAGTTAAACTGGCTACGAAAGCCTGGCTGGGTGCTAAGGTAGCGCCACAATGCCTGGCAAAAGGCTTGTGGTGCCAGCCAACCGGCCAGCGGCAAAAAGATGCCGCCCTGCTGCAAACTCACACCAGCGAGCTCAGTGGCTGCTGCCGCATCGACAAACTTTAGTAGCTCAGCTGGCCAGACCGCTGCCTGTGCCATTTTCTGTTGCCGCTCAGCCAGTTGTTCTGTGCTGGCCAGATGCAGCACGCCACAGTAATCCAGTGGAAAGTCTAAGCCCAGTTGCTGACAGTGCTGATAAAACTGCCGCGCCTGCCAAAAGGCCTGACAGTGAAATAACCCCTGTGGCGTGAGCTTAACTGGCAGATTCGGATAAAGTGCCCCCTGGCGATTATGTGAAGCACCCTGGGCGACTTCGGCATCAGCACAAAGCAGGTTGACGGCAATACCCCGGCGCAGCAGGGCATAGGCCGTGGTTAAGGCTGCCAGACCTCCACCGACGATGGTTACAGGATCACTAACAGGATCGCTGTGCTGCCTGTCGGGGGATAACGACTCCGCCGGTTGTGGATGCCGGGCGATCAGCATTTCGCGCTTTTTACCAAAGCCTTTTACCTTGGCAAGCTGAAAGCCGGCTTCGCTTAGGCCGCGTTTTACCACCCCGGCACAGGTAAAGGTGGCAAGGCGGGTGCCGGGATAACTTAAGCGAAATAGCTGCTGAAATAATCCCGGCTGCCACATATCGGGGTTTTTCGCTGGCGCAAAACCATCAAGGAAGATTGCATCGACCCGACTCTGCTCCGGTACTGTGGGTAAGAGCTCATTAACATCACCCAGCCACAGATCCAGCATCACCTGGCCCCCATCCAACAATAGTCGCTGGCAGCCCGCGGTGGCCGGCGGATAGGCGGCCAATAGCTGTTGGCAAAGTGGGGCTAACTCCGTATGCACACTCAGTGCCTGCGTCAGATCGGCGCGGCTTAACGGGTATTTTTCAAAGCTACTAAAATACAGCCGCTGACAGCGGGCGTCCGGATACTGCCGGCGATATTCCCGAAAGCGTTGCCAGCAAAGTAAAAAATTGGCACCGGTACCAAAGCCGGTTTCCAGCACATGAAACCAGGGACGAGCATGACTTTGCCAGCGCTCTGGTAAACCGTTTTGCTGCAAAAACACGTAATCCGTTTCGGCCAGGCCGCCATCGTTGGAAAAATAGATGTCGTCAAAGTCAGTGGCAACCGGGGTGCCTTGGGCATTAAAGTGGATCCGGGCGTGCGATAGGGCAGACATAACAAACCTTTGGCATAATTTCATCTTGTAGTTTACCGCAGCCTGAAGCAAAATTGAAAACAGAGTACAGCTGTGCGCTGAAAGCAGACCAGTTTCGCGGCGAAAGTCCGTAGAATTGCAGTATTAATTCTGCGGCCTTACTGGGCGGCAGCATGACAAAGATGATATTTAACATTCAGTACCTGTAACGACAGGCATGGGGAGTAAGCATGAAAAGAGCCGTGATCACCGGTTTAGGCATTGTATCTAGTATCGGTAATAATCAGGCTGAGGTCTTGGCCTCGTTAAAAGCGGGTAAGTCCGGCATCAGCCGCGCCGAGGAATTTGCTGAGCTGGGGTTAAGATCGCAGGTATGGGGCAATATTAAACTGGACCCCAGCGAACTGATCGATCGTAAAGCGATGCGCTTTATGGGCGATGCTGCTGCCTATGCTTATCTGGCGATGCAGGAAGCGATGCAGGATGCCGGTTTAAGCGATGAGCAGATTTCGCATCCGCGCGTCGGCTTGGTGGTTGGCTCGGGCGGCGCTTCGTCCAAAACTCAGGTTGAAGCGGCCGATATTCTGCGCGAAAAAGGCGTAAAACGGGTCGGCCCCTATGCCGTGCCGAAAACCATGTCCAGCACCTGCTCGGCCTGTCTGGCTACGCCATTTAAAATTAAAGGCGTCAACTATTCCATCAGTTCAGCCTGTGCCACCAGCGCACACTGTATCGGCCATGCGATGGAACTGATCCAACTGGGTAAGCAGGATATCGTGTTTGCCGGTGGTGGTGAAGAAGTACACTGGACGCTGGCGATGGAGTTTGACGCAATGGGTGCCTTATCCAGCCGTTACAACGATACGCCAGAACTGGCCTCGCGGACCTATGATGCCAACCGTGATGGCTTTGTCATTAGCGGCGGTGGCGGTATCGTCGTGGTTGAAGAGTTAGAGCATGCGCTGGCGCGTGATGCGACCATCTATGCTGAAATTGTCGGTTATGGCGCGACATCAGATGGTTATGACATGGTGGCACCAAGTGGCGAAGGCGCCGTACGTTGTATGCAAATGGCGATGCAAGGCGTGGACGCACCTATTGATTATCTGAATACTCACGGCACCAGCACCCCGGTGGGTGATGTTAAAGAGCTGGGCGCGATCCAGGAAGTCTTTGCCGGCAAAACCCCGGCCATCAGTGCGACTAAGGCGATGACCGGTCATGCATTGGGCGCGGCCGGTGTGCATGAGGCCATTTACTCGCTGCTGATGCTAAAGCACAACTTTATTGCACCGTCGATCAATATCGGTGAGTTGGATGAGGCGGCCAAAGGTCTGGATATCGTAACCCAAACCCGCGACGCGGTATTAAATACCGTGATGTCGAACAGCTTCGGCTTTGGTGGCACCAATGCTACCCTGGTCATGCAGCGCTACAAAGGGTAATGTAACGCGATAACGGCTAACTGCAGCTGTTATAACTCAAGGCGCTGACATCAGCGCCTTTTTTCTGTGTGCACCACTGCTCTTGCTACATTGCTTTTCTTGCTACAATGCACGCATCCGAACAACGGGGCCGATAATGAACATTTACGCTGATGAAAATATGCCGCTGGTGCGCGAGTTTTTCGCCGACCTTGGCGAGGTGACCACCTTTGATGGCCGTAACGTACAGGCTGAAGCATTACGCGAGGCCGATATCCTGTTGGTGCGGTCAGTGACGCCAGTCAATGCCAGCTTGCTGTCGCAGAATAATCGCTTACGTTTTGTCGGCACGGCCACTATCGGTACTGAACATGTTGATACTGACTATTTAACTTCCCGGCAAATTAGTTTTAGTTCGGCGCCCGGCTGCAATGCCCAGTCGGTGCTGGAATATGTGCTCAGCAGTTTATGGTTTTTGGCTGAGCGTTATCAGTGGTCATTGCAGCATAAAGTGTTGGGCATTGTCGGGGTCGGCAGTATCGGCCAGCGTTTAGCAACCGCGGCAAAGGCGCTGGGGATCCCGCTGCTGTTATGCGATCCGGTGCGAGCCGAACGCGAAGCGGGTTTTCCGCACACTGATTTTGCGACCTTGTGTCAGCAGGCCGATATGATTAGTTTTCATACCCCGCTTGAGAAAACCGGGCCTTATCCCAGCTATCACCTATTGGATGCCGAACACCTGGCGCTGTTAAAACCAGACTGCGCTATTATCAACGCCTCGCGTGGCGCCGTGATCGATAATCAGGCGCTGTTGACGGCGCAACAGCGCAAACGTCGGCCGTTGGTGCTGGATGTGTGGGAACAGGAGCCGGATATCTTGTTGCCGCTATTGCCTTATTGCGATCTGGCCACAGCGCATATTGCCGGTCATAGTGTCGAAGGTAAGGCGCGGGGCACCGAAATGCTGTATCAGCGTTGCTGTGAATTGCTGCAACAGCAGCCCCGGGTGAGTCTGGCCGCGCTCTTACCGGTACCAGCGATGGAAAAACTACAACTTTCTGCTAATTTTGGGCTTCCAGATGTCCAAAATCTCGCCAGGATGTTATATGATGTGCGACGGGATGATGCCTTGTTCCGGTATCATATAACAGGTAACGGGTTTGACTGGCTCAGAAAGTCTTATCCTGCGAGGCGCGAGTACAGTGCGCTACAACTGAGCGGCCCGGCCTTACCGGTCTGGCTTGACTCCTTAGGCTTTATTCGTCAGTAATTAAGAGGATGCATCGCATGGCGTCGCAATACAATGTCGCAGTCTTGGGCGCGACCGGTCTGGTTGGCCAACATTTAATCGAAATTCTGGAGCAGCGTGATTTTCCGGTTGCGCAACTGTTCCCGCTGGCCAGCAGCCGCTCTGCTGGCGGTACTGTGACTTTTAAGGGTAAAAAACTGACGGTGCTGGATGCTGAAACCTTTGACTGGAGCCAGGCGCAGATTGGTTTATTCTCAGCCGGCGGCAGTGTCTCGGCGATTTACGCCCCTAAAGCTGCTGAAGCGGGCTGTGTGGTGATTGATAATACCTCGCACTTCCGTTACGAAGCGGATATTCCATTAGTGGTACCGGAAGTGAACCCACAGGCGATTGCTGATTATCGTAACCGTAATATTATTGCCAACCCCAACTGTTCAACCATTCAGATGTTGGTGGCGTTAAAGCCGATCCATGATGCCGTCGGCATTAGTCGGGTCAATGTCGCGACTTATCAGTCGGTCAGTGGGGCCGGACAATCGGCAGTGGAAGCCCTGGCCAGCGAAACAGCGCAGCTGATGAACGGCCGGCCACTGGATGAGAAGGGGCAGTTTGCGCGGCAAATTGCTTTTAATGCCATCCCGCAGATTGATGTGTTTCTGGAAAATGGTTACACCAAAGAAGAAATGAAGATGCACTGGGAAACCCAGAAAATTCTGGGCGACAGCAGCATAGCGGTAAATGCCACCGCAGTGCGGGTACCGGTATTCTATGGTCATGCCGAAGCGGTGCATATCGAAACGCGGATGCCGATTTCGCCAGAGCAGGTAAAAGCCCTGCTGGCCAATGCGCCGGGTGTCGTGTTACTGGAAAATAATGCCGACTTCCCAACCCAGGTTTGCAGTGCCACCGGTAAGGATGAGGTCTTTGTTGGTCGTATTCGTCAGGATTTATCCCACGAAAATGGTATAAATATGTGGGTCGTGGCCGATAATATTCGTAAGGGCGCTGCGACTAACAGTATTCAAATTGCGGAAGTGCTGATCCGCGATTACCTGTAGTCAGATAATCGTAAAGTAGTATCTTACTGTTACAGGCCGCTTTTGCGGCCTGTTTTCGTTGGCAGCCTGGTTGCACCTCTGGTCAGGTTAGGGCATCTGCATTATAGTTGACGGGCTGACTTTGAGAATGATGGAACACTGTTTGCATAGCTCTGAAATAAAGTTTGGCTTAATGACGTGAGTCTGGTTGCTCGGCTAAGGAAAACTGATGCCTGTTCGTATTTTACTAGTATTGCTGCTTGTCAATTTTTCGGCGTTTGCGCTGTCGCAAAGTGTGCCGACGCAGATCCGTGGCCCGAAAAGCAGCGATAATGCCTTCACTCAACAGCAGTTTGGCCCGTTAACAGCCAGCGACACCCTATGGCGAATTGCCGAGCAGGTTAAACCAAACAACAGTGTCACCACTTATCAGGTGATGTACGCACTTTTTCTAAAGAACCCTGGCGCCTTTAATGACGCTAACTTCAATCATTTACGGCCCGGCGCAATCTTAATCCTGCCAGATTTGCGGGAAATCCGCAGTGTCGATGCCGAGCAAGCCAGACGTAAAGCCGAACTGGATGATCAAGCCTGGGCTGAGCGTACCCGCCGTGAAGCTGAGGCCAGAGCCCGGGCGCGCGAGCAAGCTGTCAAACCTAATCAGGTGCAGCAACAAGCACTGACCGAGCTAAATGCGCTAAAAGACAACTATCAAAGTTCTATGTTGCTGATTGAAGGTATTGCCCGCGAAAACGAACAACTACGCAGTTCCCTGGGGCGGCTTCAGCAAGAGTTAGAAGGGTTAAAAGCCCAGTTGGCGGAAGATAGCCTGTTACAACAGCAATTGAACCAGCTACTGGAGCAACAACAGGCCATACTGGCAGAGCAGGAAGCCCGTCGGCTGGCAGAATTAGCGGCCGCTCAGGCTCAGCAGCAGGCAGCAAGTAGTTCATTACTAAATAACCCGTTGATTTGGGCTTTGGCGGCCTCGTTCCCGGCGATTCTGGCATTAATCGGCTTATTGTTCTGGTTTAAACGTCGTAGTCAGAAGACCGAAGAGGTGATCAGTGCTGCGACGAAAGAGCCAGTTGCACCAGCCGGTTATCAATCACCGGTACCGCCACTGGATAGCAGTCAGGACTTTGACGATAGCTTGTTTACGCTCGATGATAGTTTACTGGACGATGCATTTGAACCGGCACCTGCAGCCAAAGCCAGCACCACTGCTGCAGTCGATGACAGTTTGACCGATTTTAGTGATGATATCTTGCTGGATGATCTTGATGTTGATGCTCTGTCCACCGATGCCTTGGATGTGCCACAGGATGACCAACTTGATTTCTCGCTAGATGACGTTTCAGAGTCGGATGTCGGTGCCAAGGTTGATGATCTGAACTTGCCTGAGAGTGCTGACTTTAATTTCGATGCCAATAATATTTTATCGGATACTGATCTTGCCTCACTACTGGCGGCCGAGGAGGAGGCGGATGCTGAAGAAATTATCGAGTTTGCCGAGCCAGAAGCTGCTGCAGCACCTGAATTGACGCCGAGTTCAAAAGCCGATGAATCAAGTCAACTGGCGGATCAGAATGATATTGATAACTTACTCGAAGAAATTGAATTAGATTGGCCGCTGGTACCAGATAGTCCGGCATCAGAGCAAGCTGGTGGCGCTAATGCTATTCAAGCCGAGGAAGAACCAGAGACAGTGGATCAGCAGCAGATAGCGACGCTGTTAGATGAACAGATGCTGGCAACGGATAGCATCGAAGAAATTGCCGGTGCCGAGCCTCGTTTTGACAGCTCAGAGCTGGAAGCTTTTGCCGAACAGTTAGCAGCGGAGGGAAATCAGCAGGAAACCAGCATCCTGGAAGAGCTGTTAACAGAGGATGAGGAAAGATTACAGACAGAATTAGAAGATATTTTGATTCAGGCCGCCGAGCAGACTACTGATCTTGATCAGCCATTGCATTCAGCTGTCGAAAGCGAGACTGCTGAGCAGTCCGAGGCAGGCTTGTCGGATGAATTTAGCTCGGACCTGACCGAATCGTTAGCAGGGATAGGGGCTGAGTCAGACCTGCTGAGCATGGATCTGAGCGAGGAGGAGCGAAGTGCCACGGAATTGCAGCTGGATGAAGCGCTGGCCATTGATTTAACCGAGGCAGAAGATTTATCGGTGCAGCTGCCCTCAGAGGCCATGCTGGCTGTGGAGAACCCGAGCGCGGTACTGGATACTTATCCGGAATTAGATCTGTCTGATTTTGATCCTGAAGATGAGCAGCAGCTCGCTTTATTGTCGCAGCAGTTGGAAACGTTAACCACGGATCCCGATGCTGATGATTTTGAGCCAGTGGTAAATGAGCTAACGCCAGAAGAGCTGAATCTGACCGATTTAGAAGATAGTCAGTTTGAGCAATTATTGGATGAACTGGAGCAAATAACGCCGCAAGCGGCAGAGTTGGATGAGCCAGAATTGCAATCCGATGTTACTAGCGCTGAACAGGATAAGCAGCAGGAGGAAATTGAGTCGACATCTGATATTGCTTTGGCTGATACCGATTTTGTTGAAATTGATAATTTGTTATCGGCGCTGGAACAACCTGATAACGACGAAAGCCGTTTTGAGCAGCTGAATGTGGATGTTGGCTTGGATGAATTTGCCGATATTATCGGTGAGCATACCAAGATGGATGTTGATCAGGAAGATAACGGCTTCGCCGCCAAGTTAGATTTGGTACGGGCTTATATTGAGATGGATGAACCTGAAAGTGCGACCCTGCTGATTGATGAAATCCTAACCTCAGCGGCACCTGAGCATGTTAAAGACGAAGCACGTCAGCTGCGGCCAGAGTAGGTAACTGACGCTCGCTGGGTTATACTAGCCCCGAAATTTAGTAGGGGCCAAGATGCGGATAGCCTTAGGAATCGAATATGACGGCAGCAGCTTTTATGGCTGGCAACGTCAGCGCGAAGTTAATAGCGTGCAGCAGGAACTGGAAACAGCACTGGCCAAAGTGGCCAATCAGCCAGTAGAACTCTTTTGTGCCGGCAGAACTGATGCCGGTGTGCATGCCACCGGCCAGGTGGTGCACTTTGATACCGACGCGGTGCGGGATGAAAAAGCCTGGGTGATGGGTACCAATGCCCAGCTGCCGGATCAAATTGCCGTGCGTTGGGCCAAGGTTGTACCGGATGACTTTCACGCTCGCTTCAGCGCCACGGCGCGCCGTTACCGTTACGTAATTTACAATCATAAACATCGGCCGGCTATTCTGCGAGCCGGGCTTAGTCATTATCATCAGCAGCTGGATATTGCGCTGATGCAACAAGCTGCGCCGGCTTTGTTAGGTGAGCAAGACTTCAGCGCCTTTCGTGCCATCCAGTGTCAATCGAAAACGCCGTTTCGCAATGTGCATCATCTGCGCATTGAACGCTTTGGCGACTATATTGTCCTTGATATCAAGGCTAATGCCTTTTTACATCATATGGTACGGAATATTACCGGTAGCTTATTAGAAATCGGTATGCGGCGGCAGCCACCGGCGTGGTTGGCGCAATTGCTGGCCAGCCGGGATCGTACTCAGGCGGCAGCAACGGCGAAAGCAGGGGGCTTATATCTGGTTGAGGTCGAATATCCCGCGCACTATGGGATACCGCAGGTTGAGCTGGGGCCGTTATTTTTGCCGCCGACCTGAGGGCAGGGTAGCATCGCGCACTACTAAGACCAGTTTTCTGTATTCTGCCCTGCTTGATTTGTGTTTTAATAGCCGCATTTTCGCCATTTCGATGGTTTTAGCGTATTTTTTGCCCGCATAAGCCGGCAATCACCAAATTAGGAAAAGGTTATGAGTTGGTTAGAAAAAATTCTGCCCAGAACGTCATCGTCGGATCGCCGTAATATTCCGGAAGGGGTGTGGACCAAGTGTACCTCTTGTGATGCGGTACTGTATAAAGCCGATCTGGATCGTAATCTTGGGGTTTGCCCGAAGTGCGATCATCATATGCGGATCTCTGCCCGCAGCCGTTTACAGCATTTTTTTGATACGCACTCAACTACCGAGCTGGCAGCTGAGTTAGAGCCGCAAGACTTATTAAAGTTTAAAGACAGTAAGAAGTATAAAGATCGGATCGTCGCAGCCCAAAAAGAAACCAATGAAAAAGATGCGATGGTGGTGATGCATGGCACCCTGCACGGTATGCCTGTGGTGGCAGCGTCTTTTGAATTTGAATTTATGGGCGGTTCGATGGCTTCTGTCGTCGGCGCTAAGTTTGTCGCTGGCGTTGAATATGCGCTAAAACACAAGATCCCCTTTGTCTGCTTCTCTGCCAGTGGTGGTGCCCGGATGCAGGAGGCCTTGTTCTCATTGATGCAAATGGCGAAGACCAGTGCTGCGCTGGCCCGGATGAGTGAGCAGGGGCTGCCTTATATTTCGGTATTAACTGACCCTACCATGGGGGGCGTTTCGGCCAGTCTGGCGATGCTGGGTGATATTAATATCGGTGAGCCAAAGGCACTAATTGGCTTCGCCGGTCCGCGCGTGATCGAACAAACCGTACGCGAGAAACTACCGGAAGGTTTCCAGCGCAGCGAATTCCTGTTGGAGCATGGCGCTATTGATATGATCGTTGACCGGCGGAAAATGCGCGATACAATTGCCCGACTTTTAGCGAAGTTTATGCAATTACCTGCTCCACAGTCGGAGTAATGCATTCCGGAGAGTTATGTCTGTCCAGCCGTTGACCAGCCAATCGTGCCATAGCCTGGCCGATTGGCTTTGTTATATTGAACAAAGCCATCCTATCGATAAAATTGAACTGGGTCTGCAGCGGGTAACCGAAGTCGCCAGCCGTGGAAACTTAGCTGCTTTGCCTGGCAAGGTTATCCTGATTGCCGGCACCAACGGTAAAGGCACCACAGCACGCACGCTGGAACAATTGCTGCTGGCGCAGGGCTATCGGGTAGGCGTATATAGTTCACCGCATTTATTGCGCTTTAATGAACGTTTGCGTATCGATGGCCAGGATGTGGCAGATGATGCCTGGTTGAGTGCCTTTCAGCAGGTTGAAAGCTTACGCCAGGATATTCCGTTAACTTATTTTGAATTTACCACCTTAGTGGCCTTTGCCATCCTGCGTACTACGCAGCCGGATTTTTGTTTGATTGAGGTTGGCTTAGGCGGACGCCTGGATGCCACTAATATCGTTAATCCTGATATCAGTGTTATTACGACCATCGACCTGGATCATCAGGCATTTCTGGGGCCGGACCGCGAAAGTATCGGGCGAGAAAAAGCCGGTGTTTTCCGCGCTGATACAGTTGCTGTTTGTGGTGACCCGCAGCTACCACAAAGCGTCAGTGCCGTAGCACTGCAGACACAGGCTAAGTTGCTGCTGATCAATCGCGATTATTATTATCAACAACAGGCAGATAGCTGGAGCTGGCAAGGGCAACAACTACGTAGTGCTTTACCGATACCGGCGGTGCCGCTACAAAATGTCGCTACGGCGCTGACGGTACTGGAGCAACTGGGTGTCTTACCTGAGTCGGCGTTATTGGCAGAGGTGTTACCCAAGCTTAGCCTGCCTGGACGTATGCAGTGGTTGCAACAACAGCCGGCAATTCTGCTTGATGTGGCGCATAATCCGCAATCAGTGGCTTATCTGGCGAGTCAGTTACAACAACTGCGCCAACGCTATCCGCGGCTGATCGGCCTGGTGGGGATGCTGAAAGATAAGGATTTGCCACAGGCGCTACTGCCCTTGACGACCTGTATCGATGAGTGGCATCTTGTCAGCCTACCCGGTAATCGGGGAGCCAGTAGTGAGCAACTTGCTGCGGCGCTAGACACGGTATTACCGACCGTGCAGGCGACGCAACATCAGGATGTGGCCCAGGCCTTTACCCAGCTTCGTGATGCTATGGCCGCGACGGATTTGCTGGTTGTTTTTGGATCTTTTGTTACTGTTGCCGGCGTATTGTCGCTGTCGCGGGAGGAAGAATGAGTGCAAAATTTAAACATCGCTTGCTCGGTACCAGTATTTTACTGATGCTGGCGATTATTTTTTTGCCGGATCTGTTGGATGGTCAGAAGCAGGTGGTGAAAGATGATTTCCAGGCCATCCCTGAGCGGCCAGAATTTGCAGGCGTGCAGCAGGTTGCACCCTTTGATGACAGTGCTTTGACACAAGCGCAAGTCGTCTCCGAGCAACAGCCAGAGCAGGGTGAGGTGCCGCTGGACGAACAAACGGCCAGTCGGCCGGAGTTGCCATCACAGCAATTTGCGACTGTGACTGTTGATGCAGCAGGGCAAGCTCAAACCCAGACTGCGACAACTCCAGCACCCACTACTGTAAGTCAGCCGGCGGCCGCTAACCCGCCGCAAGTCACCACCACGCCAGCGCTGAATCAGGCTGCCTGGGTGGTCAGGGTCGGCAGTTTTAGTAACCGTCAAAATGCTAATGCTTTAGTTACCAAGTTGCGTCAGGAAGGTTTTGCCACCTTCACTCGCGATATTACTAACGCCAGTGGTCAGCAGCTAACCAGCGTCTTCGTTGGCCCGGAAATTCGTCGTGAAAAACTGGAGCAGGGGCTACCTAAGTTACGTCAGCTGACAGGTGTAGAGCGGCTAGTGATCAGCAATTATCAGCCGGCGGAAAATAATTAGCTATTGCGCGGCGCAATTTGGTAGAATGCGCGCCGTCAATAAGCATCCTTTGGTAGCAAATGAGTTGGATTGATTTCACCATTCTGGCGATCATTGCCTTATCCGCCGTGATAAGTCTGGTCCGGGGCTTCGTAAAAGAGGCTATTTCGTTGACCGTCTGGATCGCCGCCTTCTTTATTGCCAGCTCTTACTATCCGCATCTTGCCAGTTTTTTCACCAACCTTACCGACGACACCATCAGAAACGCCGTAGCGATTGCCATTTTATTTATCAGCGCACTGATTGTTGGTGCTTTAATTAACTATCTGATTAGCAAGCTGGTGCAATCGACGGGACTGTCCGGCACCGATCGACTGCTCGGGCTGATTTTTGGTGCCCTACGTGGCGTGCTGGTAGTCAGTGCGGTGTTATTTTTTGCTGATGCCTTTACTCCGGCTGCCAGCAGTGACTGGTGGCGACAATCGGTATTGATCCCCGAATTTGGTTTTATCATTGAATGGTTTTTCGAGTATTTGCAAAGCCATTCCAGTTTTATGCAAAAGCCCTAGCCGGCGAGGAAATTTCAATGTGTGGTATTGTTGGTATCGTAGGTAAGTATCCGGTCAATCAGGCCTTATATGATGGTCTGACAGTGTTACAGCACCGTGGGCAGGATGCAGCCGGTATTGTTACGGTGGATAATAATACCTTGCGCTTACGCAAGGCGAATGGCTTGGTTAAAGATGTTTTTGAAACCCGCCACATGCAGCGACTGGCCGGTAAAATTGGTATTGGCCATGTCCGCTATCCTACGGCAGGTTCTTCCAGCACCGCAGAAGCCCAGCCATTTTACGTCAATAGCCCTTTTGGTATCGCTCTGGCACACAATGGAAACCTGACCAACGCCCATGAACTGAAAGACGAGATCTTCCGATTGGCGCGTCGTCATGTTAATACCACCTCCGACTCAGAGGTGTTATTGAATGTGCTGGCGCATGAACTGGCGGTGCAGAGCAGTATGCAGCTGGAACCAGAGCAAATTTTTAAAGCCATTGCCAATGTTCACCGCAAGGTGCGCGGTGGCTATGCAGCAGTCGCCCTGGTGATTGGTCATGGTCTTATCGCCTTCCGCGATCCGAATGGGATCCGGCCGTTGGTAATGGGTAAGCGCGAAACGCCGGCGGGCACTGAATATATGGTGGCATCAGAGAGCGTGGCACTGGATGCGGATGGCTTTTCCGTACTGCGTGATATTTCGCCGGGTGAAGCAGTGTATATTACCGAGCAGGGCGAGCTGCACAGCCAGCAATGTTCAGAAAACCCAAGCTATACCCCCTGTATTTTCGAATATGTGTATTTCGCGCGGCCAGACTCTACGATGGACAATATCTCGGTGTATGCCTCACGCGTGGCGATGGGGAAATATCTGGGCGAAAAAATCAAACGCGAATGGTCGCATCTGGATATCGATGTGGTGATCCCTATTCCTGAAACCAGTAATGACGCAGCACTGGAAATTGCCAGTGTGCTCGGTTTACCTTACCGTCAGGGTTTTGTGAAAAACCGCTATATCGGTCGTACCTTTATTATGCCGGGACAAACACAGCGTAAGAAATCGGTAAAGCGTAAGCTGAACGCGATCTGGCAGGAGTTTAAAGGTAAGAATGTATTACTGGTTGATGATTCTATCGTCCGCGGTACGACTTCCGGCCAGATCATCGAAATGGCACGGGAAGCCGGTGCAAAAAAAGTATACTTTGCCTCAGCTGCGCCGGAAATTCGTTTCCCGAATGTTTATGGTATTGATATGCCATCTGCCAATGAGTTAATTGCGCATGGCCATGATATCGAAAGTATCTGCCAGATTATCGGTGCCGATGGTCTGATTTTCCAATCGCTGCCGGATCTGATTGCTGCGGTGCGTAGTGAAAACCCTGAAATCAAGCGTTTTGAAACCTCAGTGTTTGATGGTCATTACGTCACCAACGATATTGATCAGGATTACCTGAACCGGCTGGATCAGATGCGTAGTGACGATGCCAAAGCGGCTTCAGTCATGTCAATGGCCTCACATCTGGAGACCTATAACGAAGGTTGAGTCCAGCTCTAATCATACAAAAACGGCTGCCAGTGGCAGCCGTTTTGTTTGATTTAGCTAAAGTGTCTTTATTGGTTAGTGGGTAAAGGCCGGGCCAAAACCCGAACTCCATAGAATCGCTGTGGCAGCCAGCACCACCACTAGCAGCACCAGACCGCAAGTTACTACTGAACTGGCATAAATAAAACCACGTTCTTCCGGGATATGCATCAGGATCGGTACCCCGACATAGAGCAAATACACCGAGTAGGCTAAACCGGCCAGACCAACCATCATTACAAACCACAGCTCAGGATACAGCGCGGCTAAACCCACCATAAACAGCGGCGTAGAGGTATAAGAGGCCAGCTCCAGCGTTTGGGTATAAGTGGGTTCAGCACCAAAGGTATGGGCCATCCAATGTGCTAACAATCCCAGTGCAAAAACACCGGCGATCAGAGCGATATACATTGCCACTGCCATCAAGCGCGCGCTTTCAGCGGTTAAAAAGATTTTTTCACCTACACCGATGCTCCAACCCAAATGTACCGCTGAATAATAGGCACACAAAGACGGGATCAGCGCGATCAATAAAATGTGGATCATGCTGTAGCGGAAACTTTCGTGTCTGGCATCAATAGTATGCCACTCTTCTTTCGGGTGGGCATACAAGCCCCATAAATGGTTTAGTATCATAATTATTATCCTTATTACTGCAAAACTGCACCCTTGTCCGGGCAATAACGCAGTTGCCCGTAGTTAAGTTATGACTGATGGTCAGAACTTCGTCAAGCTTGGCGTTGAATTTTTAAACACTAGCAAAGTAAGCTATTGGAAGCTGCTGGCGGCGTTGTAGCCGATTCGGTATACTTTAACGCTGATTTTTAGAGCGGTTATCTGATGCAAAGTTGCGAATATCAACAGCTGTTGGCACCGATCCAGCAGTTTCTTGGCTGTGTTACTCCTGATGCCTGGTTAGCGCAAGCGGCGAAGCCTGAGTCTTTGCCGGTATTGCTGACGGATCACCTGATCTGTGAGTTAAAGGCTGCGCAATCTGCGATGTTTTTAATTCGTCGCTATGCGGTAGATGAGCAAAGCGCTGAAGCTTTGTTGCAATGGTTAAAGCCATACGAGGATTTTACCTACCGCCAGCTTGGCGATTGGCAGCAACTGGCCGAGCACAAGCTGAAAAAATCGATGCTACCCAAAGCCAGCTCGGCCTATGGGCAGGATTTGATCGACAAAATGGTGTTATTAATTAAAGAAGAGCTGCACCACTTTTATCAGGTATTGGAAATAATGCAGCAGTTCGGCGTACCTTACGACAAGATTACCTCCAGCCGTTACGCCAAAGGTTTGCTAAGGCACGTCAGTACTTTTGAGCCGAACGCGCTGGTCGACAAACTGATTTGTGGTGCCTTTATCGAAGCGCGCTCCTGTGAGCGTTTCGCCCGCCTGGCACCTTTATTGCCAGCGACAATTGGTGATTTTTATATTTCGCTGCTGCGCTCGGAAGCGCGCCATTATCAGGATTACCTGAGCTTGGCACAGCAGATTGCCGGTAGCGATATCAGTGCGCGGGTGGCGTTTTTTTCCGGCGTTGAAGCCGAGCTGATTTTAGGCCCGGATGCTGATTTTAAGTTTCATAGCGGGGTACCGGCCGCGAGCCTGCAGGCGATCGCCTGATACTAATCAGGATGTCGCTGGCAGCGGATCAAATACCAGTTGCCACTGTTCGGCAGTGACCTTCAGATAGCTGCTTTGCGTATACCAGTCCCCCAGCACGTAGCGCTCAGCTGCCTGACCATTGACTTGCAGCTGATGTACTGCCGGTCTGTGGGTATGGCCATGGATCAGTTTCTGCACACCAAATTGCGCCATCACTTTTGGCACTTCTTCTGGTGTCACGTCCATAATACTGGCGGCATCTTGTCGCATATATTGCGCTTTCGCTTTAGCACTTTTTTCGCGGGCTTTACGGGCAATCCGCTGTCGTATGCTAAGTGGTAAAGACAACATCAGTGTCTGCCACCAGGGCTGATCCCACCAGCGGCGGAATTTCTGATAGGCCAGATCCAGCGTACAGAGGCTGTCGCCATGCATTATCAGCGTAGGAGTGCCGTAGAGATCAATCACCTGCTGCTGCGGCAATAAGGTGATGCCGGCTTGTTTGGCGTAACGCGCTTTTAACAGAAAATCACGGTTGCCGTGAATAAAGAATATTGGCAGCTGTTTACTGACCGCTTGCAGTGCCGCTGCAACTTTTGCCAGTAATGGCTCCGGATTGTCATCACCAATCCAGACTTCAAATAAATCACCCAGAATATAGAGCGCATCGGCTTGCTGCGTTTCAGTAGCGAGGAAGTGCAAAAAGGCCTGAGTAATATCAGGCCTGTCTGCTGCCAGATGAAGATCGGCAATAAAAAGCGTATACGCCATCTGCGCCAATACCGCTTAGGCGCTATGCAGCTCAGCGCGCTCGATTACGACCGGCTCGACTGGTACATCGGCATGGCCGGCAAAGCGACCGGTGCGCACTTTACGGATCTTATCAATCACGTCCATGCCTTCGATCACCTCACCAAATACACAGTAACCCCAGCCTTGCATGCTCTCTGAGCTGAAATCCAGGAAGTTGTTATCGGCAACGTTGATAAAAAACTGGCAGGTGGCTGAGTGCGGATCGCTGGTGCGAGCCATCGCAATAGTGCCTTTTTTATTCGAAACCTTGTTATTGGCTTCGTTTTTAATGGGTTTCTTGGTGTCTTTCTGATCCATATCCGGAGTAAAGCCGCCGCCCTGGATCATAAAGCCGTCAATGACCCGGTGAAAAATGGTACCGTCGAAGAAGCCATCTTTTACATAGCTTAAAAAGTTCTCAACAGTAGCGGGGGCCTTGTCGGCGAAAAGTTGCAGTTTAATTACGCCAAAATTGGTATGTAAGCTAACCATAGTATCGGGTCCTGTCAGGTTAAAGTGCGTCTATTCTAGCGCAGCCGCCGTGATAAACAAAGCAAGGATAGCGGGCCTTGTCCGGCAATGTTACACTATCTCTCTTTTTACCGGGCCAGCAATTACGAGGAAAGCATGCTGCAGATTTACAACACCTTAAGCCGTCAAAAAGAAGTCTTTACCCCTATTACGCCGGGCAAAGTGGGCTTATATGTCTGCGGTATTACCATCTACGATTACTGTCATGTTGGCCACGCCCGTACCTATGTCGCTTTCGATGTGATTAACCGTTATTTACGCTTTTGTGGCTATGATGTGACCTATGTACGTAATATCACTGATGTTGACGATAAAATCATTAAACGCGCGGCGGAAAATGGCGAAAGCTGTGATGCCTTAACGGCGCGTTTTACTCAAGCTATGCATGCCGATTTCAAGGCGCTGGGCTTATTACCAGCGGATATCGAGCCGACGGTAACCGGCCATATGCAGGAGATTATCCTGATGGTGCAGCAGCTGCTGGATAAAGGCTATGCCTATATCGCTAAAGACGGTGATGTGCTGTTTGATGTCAGCAAATATGACGCCTATGGCGAATTGAGCCAGCAAAATCTGGAGATGTTGCAAGCCGGTGCCCGGGTAGAAGTCTCGGATAGCAAAGACGATCCACTGGACTTTGTGTTGTGGAAAACGGCCAAGCCGGGTGAGCCGTACTGGCAATCACCGTGGGGCAATGGCCGACCAGGCTGGCATATCGAGTGTTCGGCCATGAGTGCCAAACATTTAGGCGCGCATTTTGATATTCATGGTGGCGGTTCAGACTTACAGTTTCCGCATCACGAAAATGAAATTGCCCAGTCTACCTGTGCCCATGGCCATAAATACGTTAATACCTGGATCCATACCGGTATGGTACAGGTTGATAAAGAGAAGATGTCCAAATCGCTGGGTAACTTCTTTACTGTCAAAGAAGTGCTGGCGCAGTACAATGCAGAAGCCGTGCGTTACTTCTTATTATCCAGCCAGTACCGCAGTCAGCTTAATTACTCAAAAGAGAATCTAGAGCAGGCGCATGCGGCACTGGGACGGTTATATAATGCGCTGCGGGATATTACGCCGGCAACACAGGTCGATTTAAATAATGACTATGTCACACGCTTTAAAGCGGCGATGGATGATGATTTTAATACGCCGGAAGCCTTACCGGTGTTATTTGAACTGGCGCGGGAAGTAAACCGTTTTAAAACCACTGAGCCGGCCAAAGCCGCTGAGTTAGCTGCGATGTTACAAACTCTGGCCGGCGTGCTGGGGATTTTACAGGGTGATGCCGAAGCTTTCTTAAAATCCGGCGCTTCGGATGATGAAGTAGGGCAAATCGAAGCCTTAATAGCGAAACGTAACGCCGCCCGTGCTGCGAAAGATTGGGCGGCAGCCGATGCAGCCCGCGCCGAGCTGACAGCGCTGGGGATAGTGCTGGAAGATAAAAACGGTGTCACCAGTTGGCGTAAAGCGTAAAGCCTGTCGCCACAGCCAATAAAAAAACCGCTTTACTGCGGTTTTTTTATTGGCTTGATAAATTAATGCAGCTTAGCTGGCGTCGTGATAGAGCTCACAGGCTTCCAGAGTATTTTCAATCAGGCTGGCAACGGTCATTGGGCCGACACCACCCGGTACCGGTGTGATATAGCGGGCATGCTTAACCGCATTGGCATAGTCGACATCGCCGACCAGTTTACCGCTATCCAGACGGTTGATACCGACGTCGACCACTAAAGCACCAGGTTTAACCCAGTCACCCGGAATAAACTCCGGCCGGCCGACCGCCACCACCAGTAAATCGGCGCGCCGTACCTGCTGCTCCAGATTTCTAGTAAATTTATGGCATACGGTAGTGGTACAGCCAGCCAGCAACAGCTCCAGCGCCATCGGCCGGCCCACGATATTGGATGCACCAACGACCACCGCATCCATACCTTTGATATTGACTCCGGTGCTGTGCAGCAGGGTCATAATGCCTTTCGGTGTGCAGGGACGCAGTGCCGGCATCCGCTGTGCCAGGCGGCCGATATTATAGGGATGAAAACCATCAACATCTTTTCTGGGGTCAATCCGCTCTAAAATGGCTGACGCATCTAAACCGGCGGGCAGGGGCAGCTGAACCAAGATACCATCGACGCTTTGGTCGTGATTTAACTGATCAATCAAATCGAATAATTGCTGTTGGCTGGTATCTGCCGGCAAATCATAGGACACCGAGTGAAAACCCACTTCTTCGCAGGCTTTACGCTTGCTGCCGACGTATACCTGCGACGCCGGATCCAGACCGACTAACACCACTGCCAGACCTGGTGCACGCTTACCGGCGGCAACCCGTGCCCGAACCTGTGCTGCGACCTTATCTTTTGTTGCCTGGGCAACGGCTTTACCATCAATAATTTGTGCTGTCATGCCTGCTGATTTCCCGCCAGTTTTGAAAGCAGTATTTTCGCACAGCAGCCAGTTTTCTGCCATCCTTGATCGGCAACCGCCGCTTTTTCTCGCTTTAGGTTCAAATAATCGCCAATCGGCTGAAATTAGCAAAAAATAGTTTGACGCTACAGGTCGCGGGCGTTAATATTCCGCCCCGTTGCAGCAGTGCAGCATAGTCGGTGATTGGCGCAGCTTGGTAGCGCACTTGGTTTGGGTCCAAGGGGTCGCAGGTTCAAATCCTGCATCACCGACCACTTTAAAAAGCACAAATATCCCAGATAGGCGTACATTATGCGCCCGTAGCTCAGTTGGATAGAGCAACGGCCTTCTAAGCCGTGGGTCATAGGTTCGAATCCTATCGGGCGCGCCATTTGGCGAAAAGTTTCTAAAATGTGGTGGTTGTAGCTCAGTTGGTAGAGCCCCGGATTGTGATTCCGGTTGTCGTGGGTTCGAGCCCCATCATCCACCCCATCCCCCTTTAAGTCGGTGATTGGCGCAGCTTGGTAGCGCACTTGGTTTGGGTCCAAGGGGTCGCAGGTTCAAATCCTGCATCACCGACCACTTTATCTCTCCTGCATTATTGTTAAAACCTCTTGCATTTCAGAGCAAATTTTAGTTCGTGCAATCCTATATCTTATTTTCTATAAAATGCACATTCTGATATTTAGCGTCTCGAACAGTGCATCCGGCGGCTAAACGCGCCGTACAACTTTCCTGGGGCACGCCGTAAATACCTCCCTGTAGGCTCCTCTTTGGCATCCATGCCAAAGACGTCCCCAGAAAAGTGTACTATGCATTTACCGCCTCGCTCAGCAACTGCAGCAACCGCAATCTTCAATCGAAGCTCGCGGAAGGTCATACATACTGTCTGAATATACTTTTGGCGGCACGATATTGAACGAGGTGGTAAGCATTCCGTGCACTTTGTAAGGGAATGTATTTTTCAGGGATGAAAAATGCAAGCGTACAGGGATGTATTCACAGCGTGTCCCGTCAAAGTTGTACGGTGTGCTTGCC
>DAIOUM010000028.1:0-26980 GCA_036759505.1 Alishewanella sp.
GAGTATATCCAGCCGGATCGTGGCGGTAAGGATGAAGAGTTTCACCTGCAATACATCAGTGCCGGTGTGATGACCTCGCCGGGTTTAGCCATTACTCAGGCACAAAAAGAGATCCAGCAGTTTGCTGCCGTGATTGATAAGATGCACGATTCGGTGACTGAGTTGTTGTTTGATCCCACTGCCGATAAGCCGAAACTGATCGAAAAAGTGCGCAAATATGAAGATGCTACCGACGTACTGGAAATTGAGATTTCGGACTATTTAGTGCGGGTCAGTGAACATACCAACATGGAACACTGGATGACCGAGCGTATCCGTTTTATGCAGACTGCTATCAATGATATGGAGCGGGTTGCCGATATCTATTATCAGGTAGCGAAACTCTGCGAGCGGATGGCTGAAACCGAATCGGTGTGGCCTGAGGCGGCGACGGCTGAAATGCAGCAGATGATGCAGGCATTAAAAGAGGCTATCACCACCATGCAGGAGAATGTGGCCAGAGATCCGTCGGCAGTTAGCATGAAAGAAGCCTTGCTGCGTGAAGATGCTATTGATAAGTACCGCGACCAGTTCCGCGATAATCATTACCTACGGTTGGAGCAGGGCGATTACGCACCGCGGGCCGGCGTGATCTTTATCGATATGCTCAACCGGCTGGAGCGGATCGGTGACCATATTCTAAATGTCAACGAGTCGGCTTCTGGCCGTCGATTAAAGGCCTTACGGATTGAAGGCGCCGCGCCGCTAAAAAGCTAAGGCTGGTTGTCCGCAATATATCCTCACAGGAGCGCCTTAGGGCGCTTCTGTTATTTCAGCTCCCCGTCGTTACGCCAGCTGTACCTGATAGCCCTTGCCTCTGTTAGCTAATTGCCGTATTTTAATCGCAATAATCTCTGCATTAGCGAATTACTAATCGGAATATCGCATGAAACGCCTGCCTAGTATTAAACAGTTGCAGTATTTGCTGGCACTGCATGAGCATCAGCATTTTGGCCGTGCTGCCGACGCCTGCTATATCGGACAGTCCACCTTAAGTGCCGCCATTGCTAACCTGGAAGAAACCATGGATGCGCAATTACTGGAGCGGGACCATAAAACCTTTATTTTTACCCCGCTGGGTGAGGATGTGGTGCGTCAGGCGCGGCATATTATCGAGCAGTGCGAAGAGCTGGCGGATTTTGCCCGCTCTCAGGGGAAGCCGATGACCGGACCCTTCCGGCTGGGGTGTATCCCGACTATCGCGCCCTTTGTGCTGGGCGAAGTGATGACGCTGTGTCGCGAGCGTTATCCCCAGCTGCAGCTGTTACTGCGCGAGGATACCTCGGATAATTCTTTGCATGCGTTAAGTGAAGGCCGGCTGGATATGGTGCTATTAGCGCTGCCGTATGAAACCGGTGCCCTGCATACTGAAGTACTGGCACAGGATCAGTTTAATCTGGTACTACACCGTGACTGGCAGGACCGTGGTTTTAATCAGGATATTAACCAGTGGCCGGATGAAAGTATTTTCCTGCTGGAGCGTGAACACTGTTTAACCGGGCATGCGGTAAAGGCCTGTGAGCTGGAAGACAGCCGCAAGGTGAACCCGTTTTTTGCCACCAGCTTGCATACGCTGACTCAGATGGTGAATAACAAACTGGGCGTCACCTTTATGCCACAGATGGCGATTAACAGTGGCGTACTGGAAGGCACCGAGCTGATTAGTCAGCCGGCAGCAAGTGGTAACGCCTACCGCGATATAGGCGTAGCCTGGCGACCGACCTCCAGTAAGGCGCGCAGTTACCAGCTAATGACAGCCCTGATTGCTGAAGTACTGCAAAGCAAATGTCGGTAGGCTGATTAACTAAGCTTAAGTAATAAACCTCACAGCGCAAAATTGCGCTGCATGGTCTTAATTCTGCTACCATAGCGCCCGCCGGATTGGCCGGTAAAGCCAGAGAGTGCACTATGTTAGTAAAAGATTTTAGTTTCGAGCTGCCAGAGCAGCTGATCGCCAGTGAACCCCAAGCCGAACGTTCTGCCAGCCGCCTGCTCTGTATGAATAAGCACAGCGGGGCGCTGTCACATCATATTTTTAAAGATATTTTGGCGCTGCTAAACCCGGGCGATCTGCTGGTGTTTAATAATACCCGCGTGATCCCGGCGCGACTGTTTGGCCAGAAAGCCTCGGGTGGCAAGGTTGAAGTTTTAGTTGAGCGGATGTTGTCTGGTCCACGTTTTCTGGCGCATATCCGCGCCAGCAAGGCGCCCAAAGTGGGTACTGAGCTGATACTGGAGAATGACGCCCGGGTAACGATGGTGGCGCGGCATGACAGTTTATTTGAGCTGGAATATCAGTCAGCAGAGCCCGTGTTGACTATGCTGGAGCGGCTGGGCCATATGCCATTACCGCCTTATATTGCGCGGCCGGATACCGAAGCGGATAAGGCGCGCTATCAAACGGTATATAACCAGAAGCCTGGTGCCGTGGCGGCGCCGACAGCCGGGTTACATTTTGACGAGCCGCTGCTGGCCGCGTTACAGCAAAAAGGTATTGAATTTGCGTACGTGACCTTGCACGTCGGGGCTGGCACCTTTCAACCGGTGCGGGTTGATAGCGTGACCGAGCATAAGATGCACAGCGAATATTTTGAAGTTGAGCAACAGGTGGTTGACGCCATTGCAGCCTGTAAGGCCCGAGGCAACCGCGTGGTGGCAGTCGGCACTACTTCGGTGCGCTCGCTGGAGTCTGCAGCGATGCAGCATGGCGGCACGCTCGCTCCTTACAGCGGCGATACCGCGATCTTTATCTACCCGGGCTATCAGTTCAAGGTGGTGGATGCGTTAATCACCAATTTCCACCTGCCGGAATCAACGCTGATTATGCTGGTCTCTGCGTTTAGCCAGCGTGAGCATATTATGGCGGCTTATCAAACGGCGATCGCCGAGCGGTATCGCTTTTACTCCTATGGCGATGCCATGTTTATCAGTTAGCACGCGTCTTCTGGTATACTGCAACACCGGGCGGTGGCGTTGTGCTGCCGACCCTAACAGAGTAGCTAAGGCCGGACTGTTTTTCCGGCCAGAAGAGGTTAGAACGTGAAATTTGAACTGCTGGCAACTGATGGCAAAGCCCGTCGCGGCCAATTGATTTTTGAGCGGGGTGTGGTGGATACGCCGGCCTTTATGCCGGTAGGGACCTACGGTACGGTAAAAGGCATGACGCCGGAAGAGTTAGATGCGACCGGCGCCCAAATCTGTCTGGGCAATACTTTCCACCTGATGCTGCGCCCGGGTACCGAGATTATCCGTAAGCACGGCGATCTGCATGACTTTATGCACTGGCATAAGCCTATCCTGACCGACTCGGGTGGCTTTCAGGTATTTAGCCTGGGCGAACTTAGGAAAATTACCGAAGAAGGCGTGAAGTTCCGCTCACCGCTTAACGGTGAAAAAATTATGCTGACGCCGGAGCGCTCAATGGAAGTCCAGCGCGCGCTTGGCTCTGATATCGTGATGATTTTTGACGAATGCACGCCCTATCCAGCGACTGAGCCGCAGGCGCGTAAGTCGATGGAGTTATCATTACGCTGGGCCAAACGCTCGAAAGAGGCGCATGGCGATAATCCGTCAGCCTTGTTTGGCATTATTCAGGGCGGCATGTATCCACACCTGCGCGATATTTCGCTGCAAGGCCTGGAAGAGATTGGCTTTGATGGTTACGCCATTGGTGGCTTGTCAGTGGGTGAGCCGAAAGCCGATATGATTAATATCCTGAATCACACCACTGATAAGATGCCGGCTCATAAGCCACGCTATCTGATGGGCGTGGGTAAGCCGGAGGATATTGTTGAGGCGGTACGCCGCGGCGTGGACATGTTTGATTGTGTGATGCCAACCCGTAATGCCCGTAATGGCCATCTGTTTGTGTCTGACGGTGTGGTCAAGATCCGTAACGCTAAGCATAAAGACGATACGGCGCCACTGGATAAAGAATGTGATTGCTACACTTGTAAAAATTATTCCCGTGCATATTTACACCATCTGGACCGTTGTAACGAGATCCTGGGCGCACGGCTGAATACCATCCATAACCTGCACCATTATCAGAAGCTGATGCAGGGATTGCGGGCAGCTATTGCCGCTGGTAAGTTGGACGACTTTGTGGCAGATTTCTATGCCAAACGCGGCCTGCCGGTACCGGCGCTGGCCGACGATACAAACCAATAACGCATTACAATACTAAGGGGATACAAATGAGTTTATTTATTAGCCAGGCTTATGCTGACACTGCTGCCGCACCTCAGGGTGGGGGCTGGGATCTGATCATTATGCTGCTGGCCTTTGGTCTGATTTTTTATTTCCTGATTTACCGGCCACAAGCCAAGCGGGTAAAGGAACATCGTAACCTGATGTCTGCTTTGGGCAAAGGTGATGAAGTGCTGACGCAGGGTGGTTTAGTCGGCCGTATTACCAAGATTGCCGAAGACAAGGATTTTATTGCCATTGCGCTGAATGACAGCACTGAAGTGACAGTGCAGAAGTCAGCGGTAGCAGCGGTATTACCCAAAGGCACCTTAAAGTCACTGTAAAGCAGCTCTGCAGCCACTGCCAGGCACTGGCTGCAGCGCTGAGTTGCGCTTCGGATAGATAAGGAATTTTTAGTGTTAAACCAAAACCCGCTCTGGCGGTACTTCCTGGTCATAGGGGTACTGCTGTTGGCACTGGTGTACGCCATGCCAAACTTATACCCGGAAGATCCGGCGCTGAATATTAATGCGACCCGTGGTGGTGCCGTATCAGAAACCACCCGGCAGCAGTTAGAGCAATCTTTTGTTAGTGCAGGCATTACCCCCAAAGCTGTGACCTTAGAAGCCGGGCAGGTGTTGGCTCGCTTTGCCAGCGCGGAAGATCAGTTACGCGCCCGTCAGGTTGCTACTGAGCTGCTGGGCAATGTTAATTATGTGACGGCGTTAAACCTGGTGCCGACTACGCCGGATTGGCTGGCGGCTATCGGTGCCAGCCCAATGAAGCTGGGCCTGGACTTACGCGGTGGTGTGCATTTCCTGATGGCGGTCGATATGAAGGCCGCGCTGGACAAGAATATCAACGATCTGACGCAGGCGTTTCGTGCCGATTTACGTGAGGCCCGGGTGCGTTATCGCTCGGTCACTGCTGACACTGAACGGGGTCAGGTACAAATTTTGCTGCGCTCAGCCGAAGATGTTGTCGCTGCCCGCGCAGCATTGGCGCGTTTGGACCGCGAGTATGTGTTTACCGATGGTGCGGCTGAGTTTAGCCTGAATGTGAGCCTGAGTGAAAACCGCATCCGTGAAATCCGCGAATACGCGCTGAATCAGAATATTACTATTATCCGCAACCGGGTAAATGAAATCGGTGTGGCCGAGCCGCTGGTACAGCGTCAGGGTGCGGATCGCATTATCGTGCAGCTACCCGGCGTACAAGACCCGGCGCAAGCGAAAGAAATTCTTGGGGCAACCGCTACGCTGGAGTTTCGCTTAGTGGATGACCAGGGCGATTTAGCGGCAGCGCTAAATGGCCGCCTGCCACCGGGCTCAAGCCTGTATTACGATCGCAATGGTCAGCCATATTTGCTGGAAAACCGCATTATGCTTACCGGCGAGCATATCACTAACGCCAGTTCCAGTTACGACGAATATGGTCAGCCGCAGGTTAATATTTCACTGGATGCTCAGGGCGGTAACCAGCTGTCACAAGCGACCCGTGATTCGATTGGCCGGCGCATGGCCACAGTCTTTATCGAATATAAGCCGGGTGAAGAGCTGCAGGCAGACGGTACCCCGGTGCTGATCAAGCAGGAAGAAGTGATTAACGCGGCGACTATTCAGGCCCGGCTGGGTCGTAGTTTCCGTATTACCGGTATTGGTAACCCGGCCGAAGCACAGAATCTGGCGCTGTTACTACGCGCCGGTGCGCTGATTGCACCAACTCAGATTATTGAAGAACGCACCATAGGTCCAAGCCTGGGGCAGGAAAATATCGATCTGGGTATGACCGCCATTATGTGGGGTATGGTGGTCGTGTTAGTGTTTATGGTGATCTACTACAAGGTGTTTGGTCTGATTGCCAACGTCGCACTGGTTGCGAACCTGGTGTTAATCGTCGGTGTTATGTCGATGATCCCCGGAGCCACGCTAACCTTACCGGGTATGGCAGGTATTGTATTAACAGTGGGGATGGCAGTTGATGCCAACGTGCTGATCTTTGAGCGGATCCGGGAAGAGCTGGCAGAAGGCCGCTCGGTGCAGCAGGCGATCCATCAGGGTTACGACCGGGCTTTTGCGACTATCGCTGACTCTAACATTACTACCTTACTGGTCGCGCTGATCCTGTTCGGTATCGGTACCGGCCCGGTGAAAGGTTTTGCTATTACACTGGCCATCGGTATTTTAACCTCAATCTTCACCGCTGTAGTGGGTACCCGCTTACTGGTGAATCTGTTCTGGGGCGGCCGTCGTGTACAGTCGTTGCCGATGTAAGGAGGCACAGTGAGAATTTTCCGTTTCCAACAAGCGATCAACTTTATGCGTTTTAAATGGCCGGCATTAATGCTGTCGGCCTTGCTGGTACTGGGTTCGCTCGGTTTACTGGCAGTAAAAGGCATCAACTGGGGGCTGGACTTTACCGGTGGTACCGTGATTGAAGCGGGCTTTAGCCAAAGCGCCGATCTGGGTCAGATCCGCACTGTGCTGGCGGAAAGTGGCTATCCGGATGCGGTGGTGCAGTACTTTGGTTCCAGCCAGGACGTGGCGATCCGTATCGCCCCCCGGGACGGTGTAGAACAAAGCCGGATCTCAAACGAGATTATGGCCGCGCTGGCGAAAACCAGTGACAGTCAGATTGAGATGCGCCGGATTGAGTTTGTTGGCCCTTCGGTCGGTGCTGAACTGCGCGAGCAGGGCGGCCTGGCGATGCTGGTCGCTTTACTGGGTATCCTGTTGTATGTCGGTATGCGTTTTGAATGGCGCTTATCGCTGGGCGCGGTACTGGCGCTGGGCCATGATGTAATCATTACCCTGGGTCTGTTCTCGTTGTTGCAACTGGAGTTTGACCTGACGGTACTGGCGGCAATTCTGGCACTTATCGGTTACTCGATTAACGATACCATAGTGGTTTTTGACCGCATTCGTGAGAGCTTCCGTAAACTACGCGACTCCACACCGGAAGAAACCGTGAATGATGCCGTCACCTCAACCCTGAATCGGACGGTAGTAACCTCTTTAACGACCATTATTGTATTAATAGTACTGTTCACTATGGGTGGTGCATTAATTCATAATTTCGCAACTGCGTTATTATTCGGTATTGCGATTGGTACCTACTCGTCTGTATTCGTGGCCAGTGGTATTGCGGTGCAGCTGGGTCTGAACCGCGAAGATATGTTGCCACCGCCGCCACCGGAAAAAGAAGGCGAAGGCACTGAACCGCTGCTGTAATCCGGCGCTAACTATGTTAAAAATGCCAGTCAACGACTGGCATTTTTTTTGGAGTAACAGATGAGTAAGCAGCATGCACCGGGCTTTCTGGCCTTAGTTGAGGCCGCCAAAGCCCAGATCAAAGAAATCAGCATTGACGAGCTGTTACAGCATCGCGAGCCTTATGTGCTATTGGACATTCGCGAAGATCACGAATGGCAGCAAGGTCACTTGCCAGAGGCGATGCATCTGGGTAAGGGCATTATTGAGCGCGATATCGAGCAGACGGTAGCGGATAAAAAACAGAAGATCGTGCTGTACTGCGGCGGAGGCTATCGCTCTGCCTTATCAGCACAGACACTGCAGCAAATGGGTTATCAGCAGGTATTAAGCCTGGCTGGTGGTTACCGCGAGTGGTGTGAACGCCAGCTGCCGCTGGTTAAGCCACAGTAGCCTGCAGCAGCACGCTGGTCTGACACGCGCCCCAGGGCGCGCATTTTTTAAACGAGATGCTGTTCTGGCGCCTGTTGCCAGCTGCGCATATCCATACCACTGGGATGCTGATAAACCTGTAAACCAAACTCCGGCAGGATCGCCAGCAGGTGGTCAAAAATATCCGACTGAATACCCTCGTAATTGACCCAGGCCGTAGTATTGGTAAAGCAGTAGATCTCCAGCGGCAAGCCATCGGCAGAGGGTGCCAGTTGCCGCACCATCTGAATCATACCCTGATGTATACCGGCATGGCTTTGCAGGTAGCGCAGCACATAAGCGCGGAACGTGCCCAAATTGGTAATGCGGCGGGTGTTCACCGGCTCCTGGCCTTGCTCTGCCAGTTGCTGGTTCCAGGCGCTGATTTCGGCTTCTTTCTCATCCAGATATTGTTTCAGTAAACGAAAGCGTTTCAGACGGTTAATCTCATCAGCTGTTAAAAAGCGCACACTTTGCTGATCCAGTTGCAAGCTGCGTTTAATCCGCCGGCCGCCGGATTGTTGCATACCGCGCCAGTTTTTAAAGGGATCCGTCATAAAGCGGCGGGTTGGAATAGTGGTAATGGTTCTGTCCCAGTTCTGGATTTTAACGGTATGCAGTGCGATATCGATAACGTCACCATCGGCGTTTAATTGTGGCATTTCTACCCAGTCACCTACCCGGATCACATCGTTAGAGGAGATCTGCACGCTGGCAACCAGTGAAAGCAGAGTGTCCTGAAAGATCAGCATCAGTACTGCTGCCATGGCACCCAGCCCGGAGAGCAGTATTAGCGGTGAGCGATCAAACAGCGCGGCAATCATCAGGATCACCGCCACTGCATAGATCACAATCTTCAGCAGTTGGATATAACCCTTAATCGGTTTGCTTTTGGCATCTTCGCGCCTGGAGTACAGGCTGTTGACCAGCGTCAGCAGCTTACTCAGCGCCATGGCGATGGTTAGTACGACAAAAGCATTAGTAACATTGACCACCACCTGCACCAGCAGCGTCGGTAGCAGCGGGATCTTATGAATTAAGGTGGAGATCACCAGCGCAGGGACCACATTGGCCAGACGGCTGATAAAGCTAAAATCCAGACCACGTTGTTCGCACTGGGACTTTTGCAAGCCTAACAGTTTGAACACGGAGCGCAGTAAAATATGCTTAACGATAAAATTAGCCAGCCATGACAGGCTAAGTAAAATAACCAGCCCCAGCCACATGGCAAGCTGGCCATGCGCCGCCGACCAGCTATCTAGCAGCGCCATTTGTTCTTGCATCTATTCCTCCTGATGTGACGAAACTGCCAGCGTCAACACGCCCTAAAGCCTAAGTGTGCCTGAAATAGCAGCTAAAAAAAATCCGGCCTGGGCCGGATTTTCCAAATCAATACGGGCGCTTATTACTTGGCCAGGGTCTCTGACAGATGCGGACGCATACCTTTAACCATTGCCTGCAGCACTTTCGGGCTGGCAGCGACGATATTGCCGCTCTTCATATGGTTATTACCACCGGCAAAGTCACACACCATACCACCGGCTTCACGCACAATCAGCTCACCGGCTGCGATATCCCATGGCTTTAAGCCGATTTCCCAGAAACCATCAAAGCGACCCGCTGCAACATAGGCTAAATCCAGTGCGGCCGAGCCGGTACGGCGCATATCAGCGCAATCGGCAAAGAAGCTGTTAAAGATTTTGCTGTAGCTGTCTAAATGGTGTTTGGCTTTAAACGGAAAACCGGTGGCCAGGATAGTACCTTCCAAATCCGGTAAATTATTAACCCGGATGCGGGTACCATTTAACTGGGCGCCACGGCCACGTGAAGCAGTAAACAGCTCGCCGCGCAGCGGATCGAAGATCACGGCCTGGTCTAATTTACCCTGATGTTTTAAGGCGATGGAGACCGCGAAGTGCGGGATGCCTTTGATAAAGTTGGTGGTGCCATCCAGCGGATCAATAATCCATTGGAATTCGCTGTCATTATTACCGTAATCGCCATGCTCTTCGCCAACAATACCGTGGGTTGGGAAGGATTTCTTTAATACAGCAACGATGGCCTGTTCAGCTTCACGATCAACGTTGGTGACGAAGTCGTTAGTGCCTTTCTGTAGTTTCTGAACCATGTCCAGCTGGCCACAGGCCCGGGCGATAACATTACCTGCGCTGCGCGCAGCACGGATTGCGATGTTTAACATCGGATGCATAGCGATTACCTTATTTGTAAAGAGCTGTATAAAGAACAATCAAAAGAGCGGCGCGTATTGTAGCGGCTACAATAAAAAAGTAAAGCTAAACGATATTTTTGCGGTCGCTAATTTATTCAGAACCAATTCAGTTTCGCTGGTCAGAATAAGCTAAAGTAGCACTAGTCAACCCGCCCGAATGGATGAGCCCAAACATGATCAGAAAAATTACCTTACTGCTGGCCGTCAGTGCCATGCTCAGTTTAACCGCCTGTGGTGCTTTGCATACCTCAGTTGCGAAACGTAATCTTGATGTGCAAACCAAGATGAGTTCGTCAATTTTCCTCGAGCCGGTAGAGCCGGAGCAACGCACCGTCTTTGTTGATATCCGCAATACCTCGGATAAACCGGAATTTGATTTACGTTCACAGGTGGTTGCCAGCCTGCGTAGCCGGGGTTATCAGGTGATTGACAGTCCGTCACGGGCGCACTACTGGCTACAAGCCAATGTGCTACAGGTAGGGCGTAGTAATGCCCGGGAAACGCAGGGCGCGCTGGCTGCCGGACCTGGTGCCGTCGGTGGCGCGGTAACAGGGGCGGTGATCCATCGTTCTACCGGTGGCTCTGTAGGGGGTACGGCTGGTGCAGCGGTCGCTGGTGCAGCGGTGGGCACCATTGTAGATGCCATGGTACAGGATGTGTATTACAGCGTGATCACTGATATTCAGATTATGGAGCGCTTTGATGGCAAGGTGCAGGAGCGCTCTGAGCATACGTTATTGCAAGGTGATAGCGGCAGTACCCGCAGTACTTTTTCCCAACAGACCAATATGCGTAAATACCAGACCCGGGTGGTCAGCTCAGCCAATCAGGCTAACCTGAAGTGGGAAGAGGCCGCACCGTTATTAACCGACGGTCTGGCGCGCGCTCTGGCTGGATTGTTCTAAATGCGTTTGCTGGTGCTGCTTCTACCAGCATTGTGGCTGCTTACTGGTTGCACGGCCATGCATACCTCGATCAGTAAGGGGAAGCTGGACGTACAGATGCGGATGAGTCAGACCATCTATCTGGACCCGGTGGAACCAGAGCAGCGCACGGTGTTTCTCGATATCCGGCAAACCGCCGCCGAGTACCAGCAACCTTTGATGCGCGATGTGGCAGCCTTATTGACCGAGCGCGGCTATCAGCTGGTAAATTCTCCGGCAGCGGCGCAGTACTGGTTGCAGGTAAATATCCGTACTGTGCTCAATCAGCCACCACAACAGGTGTTGCGTGAGCAGTATGCGATGACTGAGCAAGAAATTGCAGCCTTTATGCATCCGGGTATGGCACCGCCCGAGCCAAAAGCACCGCGGCAGCGTGGTGTGACCCCGGCGGTAATTTATGCTGATACTCAGTTAGGTACTGATGTTAGTGGCCGAGATGTAGTGCGGGTACTGGCAGCAGTCGCTGTGATTGCCGGTGCTGAATATGTCGGAAATCAAATGGTCAAAGACAAGTACTATACCCTGTTGGCGGATATTCAGGTGGCAGAGCGTCTGGATCCATCGGCACCGGCGTTAGTGCTGGAGCAAAGCGAACATCGGTTACTACAGGGCGATAGCGGCCAGCTAGAGCAGATGTGGGAAAATATGACAGATCGGCGTAAATACCAGGTCAAATTGCTCGGTTTTGCCAATAAGGCTAATCTGACCTGGCAGGAAGCGGAACCGTCTTTACATCAGGGCTTACTCCGTTCGTTATCCGGGATCTTTTAAATGAGCCAGTATTGGCGGCAGGCCAGCACTGAGCCGGTGAGGCTGTCGGACTGGCAGCCCGACTGGCCAGCGCAGGCGGCTGCCGAGGCAGCGTGGTTAAAACAACGCTGGCCACAGTTTTTTTCCGGCCGCATCGAGCACTTTGGCAGTACTGCCATCCCGGGGATGCCGGCCAAACCCATTATCGATCTGTTAGTGGAAGTGACGAGTCTGACGCAGATCCGCGACCAGGCCGCACCACTGATGGCGGCAGAGGGCTATCAGCTCTTTTGGCGGCCGAAGATCAAAGGCGAGCAGCAGATTGATTACCTGTGGTTTATTAAACGTAACGCTGATGGTCAGCGCAGCCATCATCTGCATATGCTAACGCCAGACTCGGAGCATTGGCAGAAGCTGGCATTTTGCCGCTATCTGCAGCAGCATCCGGATGAAGCGGCACGCTATGCTGATCTTAAGCGCACTGCCGCCCAGCGTTTTGCCAATGACCGTCTGGCTTATAATAGAGAGAAAGAGGGGTTTATCCGGCAATTAAGCGCCCGCATTGCTACCTCGTCATAAAAATGTCATTAATAGCGCGTTAAATAGCGCTTAGTTATGCATCCCGGACCTGCTATGAAAACCCTGTATTTTTTACGCCATGCCACCGCCGAAGTGATCCGCCCCGGCCAGCTGGATATTGACCGCTGTTTAATTGAAAAAGGCCGGCTGCAGGCACGCAAGGTGGCTAACTTTATGTTGAAGTACGACCTGACACCGCAGTTGGTGCTAAGCAGCCCTTACCCCAGAGCCAGCCAAACGGCGGCCATTGTCAGTAAGGTGGCCCGGTTACCGCAGGCAGAGGAACTGGATTGGCTGGCACTGGAAACGCCGACCAATCAGGCGCTAACCGCACTGCAGCAGGCCAGCGTGACCTGGCCGCAGCAAGTGTTGTTAGTTGGCCATGAACCGGACTTCTCGGCGTTAATCAGTGCTTTGCTTGGCGCTGAGCAACCACTGCTAAAGGTACGCAAGGCCTCGTTAAGCTGCGTTAGCCTACAGCAGGACAGCGCCTGCTTGCAGTGGTCGATCCCGGTACGGTTCATGACTTAACGCTGCGAACTTTGTTTGCCTTCACTGTTGTTGTCGGCTTTTGTGTTACACTCAACGGCATGAAGTCGTTGAGAAAAAGACTATGCACGAGCGGGTTGAGCAGATGTTACCGATCAGTCGGCGTTTGAATGCCAGAGTATTAGGCTCTGATGAGCAAACTTTAGTGCTGGTGCATGGTTTTGGTTGTGATCAGCAAATCTGGCAGAAGCTAATCCCGCAGTTACAGTTGTTGCCAGTTAAGCTGGTGTTGCTTGATTTGCCCGGTTGTGGCAACAGCCGGGTTAGTGAAGAGGCGATCGCGGAATATCCCACGTTACAGGCCTTTGCTGATGATTTGCTGGCTTTGCTGGCTGAGCTGGAGCTGTCAGCAGTGACATTGTTGGCGCACTCGATTGGCTGTGCTATCGGGATGCTAGCGGCTATTCAGGCGCCACAGCGTTTTCGGCATATTCTGGCGATAACACCCTCGGCGCGCTATCAAAATGCAGCGCCGGATTATTTCGGGGGCTTTGAGGCGGCAGATATTGAACAGCTGCTGCAGCTGATGGCACAAAATCAGTTTGGCTGGGCCGGACTATTAGCGCCGCAGGTGTTGGCACAAACTGAACCCAGCGCCGTGACTGAGCAGCTCACCCAGAGTTTCCTGCATAACAATCCGGCATTTAGCCGGCATTTTGCCCGCCTGGTATTTTATGCTGATATCCGGGCTAGTTTGCCGTTAGTGCCGGTACCGGTCAGTATTTTTTATACCCAGGCCGATATGATTGTGCCGCAGCAAGCGATTGACTATTTAGTCGCGCATTTGCCGCAGGCACGTGCTGTGCCCCTGGCGGCCCGCGGCCATTATCCGCAGCTGACACACCCGGATTTAGTCGCGCAGCAACTGATGCGGGAGCTCGGTTATGGCCTTGTTTGAATTAGATCAGCTGCCGTGCGGAATTCTGACCTTATCGGCCAGACAAAAAATTCTTGCGATCAATTTACCGCTCCGCAGTTGGCTGGGGTATTCTGAGCAGTTTTTACTGCAGCAGGACATCTACCAACTATTGCCACCGGCGAGCCGGGTGCTGTTTCTGGCGCATGTGCTGCCGGCCATTCAGCAGTACGGTAAGCTGAGTGCCTGCTACCTGCATTTTCGTAAACAAAACGGCCATCAGTTAGAGATGTTGGTCAGCGGCCGGGCTTTGACGGAAGTCGGTGGCGAGTCGGGCTATCAGTTAGCGTTATTACCGGTGCCACGCAAAGCAAGCAGCTGAGTCGCAGCAACCGAGACCGCAAGAAAAATGGCCGCAACTGCGGCCATTTTTGTATCTAAACCCAGGCTTAGTGGCGGAAATGCCGCACGCCGGTAAACACCATCGCCATACCGTGCTCGTCGGCGGCGGCAATCACTTCGGCATCGCGCATTGAGCCACCTGGCTGAATCACTGCGGTAATACCGGCAGCGGCAGCGGCATCAATACCATCGCGGAACGGGAAGAAGGCATCTGAAGCCATTACTGACCCTTTTACTTCCAGTTTCTCGTCTGCCGCTTTAATACCGGCAATTTTTGCGCTGTAGACGCGGCTCATCTGGCCGGCGCCGACACCAATGGTCATGCTGTCTTTCACATAAACAATGGCGTTGGATTTCACAAACTTCGCGACCTTCCAGCAGAACAGCAGATCTTTTAGCTCTTGCGCTGTCGGTTGCCGTTTGGTCACCACTTTCAAATCCGACTCGCTGATGCGGTGCTGATCGCGATCTTGCAGTAAAATACCGCCGTTAACCTGTTTAATATCCAGCGCCGGTGCCGCAGCAGCAAAGTCGCCACACACCAATAAGCGGACATTCGGCTTGCTACCTACTACGGCAACGGCTTCAGCGCTGGCGCTAGGGGCAATAATTACTTCGACAAACTGACGGCTTACAATTTCTTGGGCGGTAGTTGCATCCAGCTCACGGTTAAAGGCAATAATGCCACCAAAAGCGGAAGTTGGATCCGTGCTGTAAGCGCGGTTATAGGCATCCAGAATGTGCTCGCCAATCGCCACACCACAAGGGTTAGCGTGTTTAACAATGACACAGGCCGGCTCGGCAAACTCTTTCACGCATTCCAGCGCCGCATCGGTATCCGCGATATTATTGTAAGACAGTGCCTTACCCTGCAGCTGCGTCGCGGTAGAGACAGAGGCCTCAGTAGCGTTGGCATCAACATAGAACGCGGCTTGTTGATGGCTGTTTTCGCCGTAACGTAAGTCCTGCTTTTTCACAAACTGGCTGTTATAGGTACGCGGGAAACGGCTGGCGGCTTCTTCGCTGCCGTAAGCTGGTAACATGGCACCAAAGTAATTGGCAATCATGCCATCGTACTGTGCCGTATGTTCAAAGGCGCTGATCGCCAGGCTAAAACGGGTTTCTAAGGTGGTCGCGCCATTATTAGCGTTAAGCTCAGCCAGTACTTTCGGATAATCACTGGCATTAACGATAATGGTAACGTCCTGATGGTTTTTCGCTGCCGCACGTACCATAGTCGGGCCACCGATATCGATATTTTCTACCGCATCGGCTAAGGTGCAGCCAGGTTTAGCGACCGTATTGGCAAAGGGATACAGGTTCACCACTACCAGATCAATAGGGCCAATATGGTTGGCTGCCATCACCGCTTCGTCGGTGCCGCGGCGCGCCAGAATACCGCCGTGAATTTTCGGGTGCAGGGTCTTTACCCGGCCATCCATAATTTCCGGATGACCGGTGTAGTCTGATACTTCAATCACGGCGATACCTTGCTCGGCCAACAGTTTGGCGGTACCACCAGTAGACAGGATCTCAACCTGCATTGCGGCCAGGGCTTTGGCAAATTCTACAATACCGGTTTTATCAGATACGCTTAATAAAGCGCGGCGCACAGGGCGAAGTGTATTCATCAGCGGGTTCTCTTTGTCACGGTTGTCGTCACGGTTGTCACAGAAACGAATGCTTGCTATTGCTTGCTTCAGGCTGGCTGCAGCTGCCAGCCGATAAAGTTTAGCCAATAAAAAAGCACCCGAAGGTGCTTTTAGCGGGGCCGACCCCGCGTGGCATTATGACATGCCGTATTGTTTTAACTTTTTGCGCAGCGTACCGCGGTTGATACCCATCAGGTTAGCGGCACGGGTTTGGTTGCCGCGGGTATACTTCATTACTTCTTCCAGTAATGGCCGCTCTAATTCAGATAATACCAGCTCGTACAGATCGTTAACGTCCTGGCCGTTTAACTGTTGCAGATAGTTGGCAACAGCTTTTTGGACGGCACTGGATAAGGCCTGTGGCTTTTCCTGAGACTGAACGTGGGCGTTAGTGATAAATGGCGAAGTAACGTTCGAATTAAACATTGCTTTTCTCTTTTACGTTAGGTTGCTGCTAGTTTATGAAAATAGCTATTTAAGGCATCCAGCTGCACGTTGGCATGCTCAATACCGTTGAATTCACTACGAAATAACCCGTCTGGATCATGCTCTGCCAGGTACCAGCCCACGTGTTTGCGGGCGATACGGGCACCGGCATAGTCACCATATAACTGGTGCAAGCCCTGCACATGTTCCAGCATGATTTGCTGCACTTCGCTAACCGAAGGCGCAGCCAGTTTCTCCCCTGTTGCCAGATAGTGCACCACTTCCCGGAAAATCCATGGCCGACCCTGGGCCGCGCGACCAATCATAATGGCGTCGGCGCCGGTGTAGTCGAGCACGAATTGCGCTTTTTCCGGTGAGGTTATATCACCATTGGCGATGACCGGTATCTTCACCTGCTGCTTAATCGCAGCAATAGTATCGTACTCGGCTTCTCCTTTATACATACAGGCTTTGGTGCGGCCATGCACCGCCAGCGCCTGAATGCCGTTATCCTCGGCAATGCGGGCGATTTGCACGCCATTGCGATGTTCCGGGTCCCAGCCAGTGCGGATCTTCAGTGTTACCGGTACCTTAACGGCCTGTACCACTGCCCGCACGATTTGCTCTACCAGCTCCGGGTATTGCAACAGGGCTGAGCCTGCCAGCTTTTTATTCACCTTTTTCGCCGGGCAACCCATATTAATGTCGATAATATCGGCGCCGATGTCGACGTTATACTGCGCGGCGGCAGCCATTTGTTCCGGATCGCTGCCGGCAATTTGCACTGAGCGAATGCCAGACTCCTGGCGATGGCCCATCCGATTTTGTGACTTTTCGCTTTGCCAGACCTGCGGATTGCTCGACAGCATCTCTGACACAGCTAAAGCCGCACCAAAACGGCGGCAGAGTTCACGAAAAGTGTGATCGGTTACCCCAGCCATCGGAGCGCAGATCACCTGATTCGCTAACTGATATGGACCTATGCGCACCACTGATTCCAAGGCTCTGTCCTCAAGGGGCGCTAAGTTTACGGATTTTTACCACTAAAGCAAAGGCTGTTTTTTAAACAATTTTTGCTTTTTTTTGCCCTTTCAGGGATTGACATTCCCTAAAAGGCTGAAAATAGGTGTTTTCCGAAAAGCAGGCCCGCGAATTTACTGCATGTCATTAAAAGATAATTTAACTGTTGCTGTTTTTTGCAACAGTAGCCAGCAAAACATAATCGGCGGAATTGCGCCTGAATCAGGCGATTTTCCGCGCGCTTAAGCGCACCCATTCTTCCTGTACTGCGATAGGGTCAAACTCAAATTCGCTGGCATAGGCCGCCATGACGCTTTGTGCCTGACTCTCCAGAATACCGGATAACGCCAGTAAACCGCCCGGCTTAACATAGGCGCTGATAATGGCCGAGAGTTCTGCCAACGGGCCGGCCAGAATATTGGCCACCACCACATCGGCCTGTAAGCTGGGTTGATCTTTGGGTAAATACAGCTCAATTTGCCCGGCTACGCCATTGCGTTCGGCGTTGGCTTTGGAAGCCATAATCGCCTGCGGGTCAATATCGATACCGACCACCCGGCTGGCGCCAAGTTTCAGCGCGGCAATGCCGAGAATGCCGGAGCCGCAGCCAAAATCGACCACGGTTTTTGCTGGTTCGATATGCTGATCCAGCCATTGCATACAGAGTGCGGTAGTAGGGTGGGTACCGGTACCGAAGGCCAGGCCCGGATCCAGCAGCACGTTAACGGCAGTCGGGTCCGGAATTTCACGCCAGCTGGGGCAAACCCATAAGCGCTTACCAAATTTAATCGGGTGGAAGTTATCCATCCACTCGCGTTCCCAGTCTTTATCTTCCAGCTGTTCCAGCTTATAGCTGAGGCCTTCTTTAAACAGCGCCGTGCTTTCCAGTTGCTTCAGCACTTTTTGCATCGGGTGTTCGGCATCAAATAAGCCCATTACCACGGTATTTTCCCAGTACAGGATTTCCCCCGGCAGCGGCTCATAAATTGGCGTATCTTTGGCATCAAGAAAGGTTACCGCCTGGGCGCCCCAGCTCATCAGCATATCGCTGACCTGCTCGGCTTTTTTCTCAGTGGTGGTGACCCGCAGTTGGATCCAGGGCATGATAAAACCTCAGCTCGCCAATAAAGGGGCGATATTGTATACCCAAACGCCGCATTTTGCTCGTCACGAAACCAGGAAAATAAAAAAAGGAGCCATGCAGGCTCCTTTTTCACGTGCGAATACCGCGGCTTACTTAATACCCAGTTTCTTTTCCAGATAATGGATATTGGTGCCGCCTTTGCAGAAACCGGCATCGCGCATAATATCTTTATGCAGCGGGATATTGGTTTTAATGCCTTCAACCAGTAACTCGTCCAGTGCGTTACGCATCCGGGCGATGGCGATATCACGGCTCTCACCGTAGGTAATCAGCTTGCCAACCATGGAGTCGTAGTTTGGCGGTACGCTGTAATCGGCATAGATATGCGAATCCCAACGGATGCCGTTACCACCTGGTGGATGGAAGCGGGTGATTTTACCTGGTGACGGAATAAAGCTAACCGGGTCCTCGGCGTTAATCCGGCATTCCACCGCATGGCCACGGATCACGATATCTTCCTGCTTAATGGTCAGAGGCATGCCAGAGGCAATGCGCAGCTGCTCTTTAATCAGGTCAACGCCGGTGATCATCTCAGTAACCGGGTGCTCTACCTGAATGCGGGTATTCATCTCAATAAAGAAGAATTCGCCGTTTTCAAACAGGAACTCGAAAGTACCGGCGCCGCGGTAGTTCATTACCTTACAGGCATCGACACAGCGGCCACCGATAAAGGCACGCAGCTCTGGCGTAATGCCCGGTGCCGGTGCTTCCTCAACCACTTTTTGATGGCGGCGCTGCATTGAACAGTCACGTTCACCTAAGTGAATCGCATTGCCCTGACCATCTGCCAGCACCTGAATTTCGATATGACGTGGGTTTTCCAGGAATTTCTCCATATACACCATGTCATTACCAAAGGCGGCCTTGGCTTCGGCCTTGGTCATTTCAATTGAGCTAACCAGTTCTTCTTCGCTACGTACCACGCGCATACCGCGGCCACCACCGCCACCGGCAGCCTTAACGATAATAGGGTAACCGATGCGTTTCGCGATCGCTTTATTGGTGGCTGCATCATCGCCCACCGCGCCGTCTGAGCCTGGCACACAAGGTACGCCGGCTTTTTTCATGGCTTCAATGGCGGAAACCTTATCACCCATCAGCCGGATTGAGTCCGGGTGCGGGCCGATAAAGACCAGGCCGCTTTCTTCAACCTGTTGTGCGAAGTCGGCGCGCTCGGCCAAAAAGCCGTAACCCGGGTGGATGGCCTGGGCATTAGTCACTTCGGCCGCCGCGATCAGCGCGGGGATATTCAAATAACTTTGTGGTGACGGTGCCGGGCCAATACAGATGGTTTCATCGGCCAGCAGCACGTGCTTTAAATTACGGTCAACCGTGGAGTGCACGGCTACCGTCTTGATCCCGAGCTCTTTGCAGGCACGCAAAATGCGCAGTGCAATTTCGCCTCGGTTTGCGATCAGGACTTTTTCCAGCATCAGTGCGTCCTTATCTTATTCGATAATAAATAGCGGTTGATCGAATTCTACCGGCTCGCCGTTTTCAACCAGAATTTCTTTTACCACACCGGCCTTATCTGACTGGATCTGGTTCATCATTTTCATCGCTTCGACGATACACAGCGTATCACCGACTCTAACGCTCTGGCCGACTTCAACAAAAGACTTCGAAGTAGGTGAGGCGGCACGATAGAAAGAACCGACCATTGGCGATTTGACGACGTGGCCGGAAACTACTGGCTTTTCTGCCACAGCGGCGGCAACAGGAGCAGCGGCGGGTGCCGCAACAGGTGCCGGAGCCGGGGCCGCATAATGCATCGGCGCTGGGGCATAGTGCTGCGCCGGGCCATTACGGCTAATACGTACCGACTCTTCACCTTCGGTAATTTCCAGCTCAGAAATGCCTGATTCTTCCAGCAGTTCGATCAATTTTTTAATTTTTCTAATGTCCATCTTTTTCGCCTGATTGAGTTAATTTTGGTTGTGTGGTCGTAACAGTGATACCGCCGCATCCAGAGCGTAGTGGTAGCCTCTGGCGCCCAGGCCACAAATGACCCCTTTGGCGATATCAGATAAATAGGAGTGTTGGCGGAAACTTTCCCGGGCATGCACATTGGATAAATGTACTTCGATAAAGGGAATCGCCACTGATAACAGCGCATCACGCAGCGCAATGCTGGTATGGGTAAAGGCACCGGGATTGATAATAATAAAATCCTGCTGCTGATAACTTTGCTGAATGGCGTCAATCAATTGATGCTCGGCATTGGATTGCAGCGCCGTCAGCGTCACGTTAAGCTCCGCTGCCTGTTGTTGCAAGCCAGCGACAATTTGCGCCAGCGTCGCGGCACCATAGGTCGCAGGCTCCCGAATACCCAGCATATTCAGGTTAGGGCCATTCAATAACAGAATGCGTAAATTCGCGGTCATTAATTAAGTTATCCTGTCTTTTCCCGGAAGATGTCAGCAAGTGTTGCCGTAGCTGTTAGATGCACACTTTACGGCCAATCCGGGCACCTTGTCGATGCCTGTCTGACAGATCCGCGCCTTATTATAGTGAAATCGCCGCAAATGGCAGCAAAATACTGGTCTTATCAGCCAGTGGCCATCTGGATGGTCGTGATTTCAGCGACGGAAGGGGGAAAGAGCGCGGCTGCAGCCTGGCTTGCTGCAGCCGGTAACTATTTATTGCATCATCGCCTGTAGATGGCTGGCAAAGGCGCTGGCATTCATAAAGCCGGTGACGCGGCTTTGTTTAAGCTCGCTGCCATCGGGAGCGAAAAACAGTAGTGTAGGTAATCCCAACACCTGATAGCTATCCAGCAGCGCCTGGTCTCTGCGGGTCATCCGGGTGACATCAATTTTAATCAGCCGCATCTGGGAGGTGAGGGCGGTAACCTCGGGTCTTGGAAAGGTCAGTTGCTCAAACTCTTTACAGGCTACGCACCACTCGGCATACAGGTCGACCAGCGCATACTGACCGGCCGCTTTCGCCTTCTGCAGTTGCTGCGCCAGCTCATCGGCATCTTTTACCACGATAAAGCCGAGCGCATTAATATTTTCGCCCTCTGCGCTAATCGTTGCCTGCGGCAGAGCTGGGCTGGCAGGGCGGTAATATTGTAAGTTTAGCCAGAAGATGCCCAGTAACAACAGCTGTGCCAGCACTGCGACACTGGCTTTAGCGTTGACACTGCTTAGGCTGAACAGCAGGCGGTATAAATAAAATACCAGCGCCAGCGTTAAGACGGTGCCCAGGGCTAACACGATCCAGAACGGTAAAAAGCGCTCTAACAGGATCAATGGCACCGCCAGTAACAGGAAACCAAAGATATTCTTGACCGCGTTCATCCAGTTGCCGGCTTTTGGCAGCAGGCGACCACCTGAGGTACCGAGTAATAACAAAGGTAAACCCATACCCAGGCTCAACACGTAAAGCGTCAGGGCGCCAAGGGCCAGATCGCCACTTTGCGCCACATATAGCAGTGCAGCAGATAGCGGGGCTGTGGTGCAGGGCGAGGCAATCAGGCCGGATAGCGCGCCCATCACAAAGGCGCCTTTTAGCGAGCCGCCCTGTTGTTTGTTACTGACACCAGCCACTTTTTCTTGCCAGCGGGTTGGCAGTTGCAGGTTAAAGACGCCAAACATCGCCAAGGCCAGCAGCACAAAGATCGCCGCAGCGACGATTAACACGGCCGGATGCTGCATTGCCGCCTGGAATTTTACGCCTAAGCTGGCGACCACCAGCCCGAGCAGGGAGTAGGTCAGCGCCATACCCTGCACATAAGACATCGACAAGCCAAAGGCGCGTTGGGTCGAGAGCCGCTGGCCCTGGCCGACAATAATACTGCTTAAAATCGGATACATCGGGAACACGCAGGGCGTAAAGGACAGCCCTAAGCCGAGCAGGAAAAATACGCCCAGACTCACCAGCACTGAGCCTTCACTTAAACGCTCCAATAAGCCAAACTGGCTGGAGACCGGCGCTGTTGTCTCTATGCTGCTTGCTGTCTGGCCGGGCTGGGTCAGCGGTATTTCGACGGTCGTTGGCGGATAACACAGACCGGCTTCGGCACAGCCCATAAACTGCACCCGAAAGAGTGCATCTTCGTCGATATCAGACAGCGGGATCTTCAACTGCAGCTGATGATAATAGACTTCGGTTTTACCAAAGAATTCATCTTCAATACTGATACTGGCTGGATAGCTTGGATGCGAAAAGCTGACTGCTATGCCGCCAAATTTAAACTTATCGCGATACATATAATAGCCATCGGCGATAGTCCAGCTAAGCAGCAACTCGTTATCTTGCTGGCGGTAGTCCAGCACAAAGGCCTGCTCCACCGGTAAAAATTGTGGCTGGCCCTGCAACAGGCTTTGCAGCACAGCATTATTATTCGTCGGGCTGGTTTGCGGGCTTTGCTGCTGCGCAGTCGCAGTGCTTGTTAGCAACAGAAACAGCAGGGGCAGCAGCAGTAGATAACAACAGCGTTTAATCACAGGTAACCTCATTAATCCAGGCGGCATAAGCCTGATTCAGCTGACAAAGCTCAACAGCGATAATTTCCGGCACAGCATACGGGTGAATCGCGCTTATGGCTTGCTCAATTGCGGTAAAGTTCCGCTTTGGCGCTTTAAGTTGCAGTTGAATTTCCACCGCCTGCTCCAGTTTGCCCTGCCAGATATAACTGGATTGTACCGCGGGTAGCCGGTTAGCACAGGCCACCAGTCGTTGCTGTAACAGCTGGGTGCTAATGGCGGTTGCCGTTGCCTCATCCGGGCAGTTACACAGGATCAGCAGATAATCGCGCATATCAGACCTTGGTATTTTGTTAGGTTAGCACCATTGTACGGTAAACCGTGGCTGTGTTTTGCGGAATTTTTTTCTGCCAGCCCTTGGAATTTTTTTCGGTTCGCCCCATATAGCGAGCACACAAAATTTAACTGTCACGTTAAAACCCAAACGCTTTAGGAGATAGAGCATGAATATTCGTCCATTACATGATCGTGTCATCATCAAACGTACCGACGCTGAGAGCAAGTCTGCCGGTGGCATCGTTCTGACTGGTGCTTCCGCAGAAAAATCAACGCGCGGTGTCGTAGTAGCAGTGGGCAATGGTCGTATTTTAGATAACGGCGATGTGAAACCACTGGACGTTAAGGTTGGCGACAAGGTTCTGTTCGGTGCCTATGTAGAGCGCACTGAGAAAATTGATGGTCAGGAATATGTGATCACCAAAGAAGATAACATCTTAGGTGTGATCCTGGATTAATTCCCTTTCTCTTTTCTGATTAACAATTAACGACTTTTAAGGATACGAAAATGGCTGCAAAAGACGTACGTTTTGGCGATGAAGCCCGTAACAAGATGCTGAAAGGCGTAAACATTCTGGCAAACGCAGTGCGCGTTACTTTAGGTCCAAAAGGCCGTAACGTGATTCTGGACAAATCTTTTGGTGCTCCTCTGATTACCAAAGACGGTGTGTCGGTTGCCAAAGAAATCGAGCTGGAAGATAAGTTCGAGAATATGGGCGCCCAGATGGTTAAAGAAGTGGCGTCTAAGGCCAATGACGAAGCCGGTGACGGTACCACTACCGCTACGGTACTGGCACAAAACATTATTAACGAAGGCGTAAAAGCCGTTGCTGCCGGTATGAATCCGATGGATTTAAAACGTGGTATCGACAAGGCTGTAATTGCCGCCGTAGCTGAATTAAAAGCCCTGTCACAGCCATGTGCTGACAGCAAGGCGGTAGCTCAGGTTGGTACTATCTCTGCTAACTCAGATGAAGAGATCGGTAAGATCATCGCTGACGCCATGGACAAAGTGGGCAAAGAGGGTGTAATCACCGTTGAAGAAGGCCAGGGTCTGAATAACGAGCTGGATGTGGTTGAAGGTATGCAATTCGACCGTGGTTACCTGTCTCCGTATTTTATCAACAATCAGGAAGCGGGCCAGGTTGAACTGGATAACCCATTTATCCTGACTGTGGATAAGAAAATTTCTAATATCCGTGAATTACTGCCGGTACTGGAAGGCGTAGCCAAATCAGGTAAGCCACTGTTGATTATTGCTGAAGACGTCGAAGGCGAAGCCTTAGCGACTTTAGTTGTCAACAATATGCGCGGTATAGTGAAGATCTCTGCCGTGAAAGCACCAGGCTTCGGTGACCGTCGTAAAGCGATGCTGCAGGATATCGCTACCCTGACTGGTGGTACCGTGATTTCTGAAGAAATCGGTATGGAGCTGGAAAAAGCTACGCTGGAAGACTTAGGTACAGCTAAGCGCATCGTGATCACCAAAGATAACACCACTATTATCGATGGTGCCGGTGAGCAGGCGGCGATTGACGCCCGCGTCAAGCAAATCCGTCAGCAAATCGAAGAAGCAACCTCTGACTACGATAAAGAAAAACTGCAAGAGCGTCTGGCCAAGCTGGCTGGCGGTGTCGCAGTAATCAAAGTCGGTGCTGCCACTGAAATCGAAATGAAAGAGAAGAAACACCGCGTAGAAGACGCCTTACATGCTACCCGTGCTGCGGTAGAAGAGGGTGTGGTTCCTGGCGGTGGTGTAGCACTGGTGCGTGTAGCGGCCAAGCTGACTGGCTTAACCGGTGCCAACGAAGATCAAACTCACGGTATTAAGATCGCACTGCGCGCAATGGAAGCACCACTGCGTCAGATCGTATCTAACGCCGGTGAAGAGCCATCAGTTGTTGTTAACAAGGTTAAAGAAGGCAGCGGTAACTACGGTTACAACGCCGCGACCGACGTATACGGCGATATGCTGGAAATGGGTATCCTGGACCCAACTAAAGTGACCCGTTCTGCGCTGCAGTTCGCTGCCTCTGTTGGCTCGCTGATGATCACTACCGAAGCGATGGTAACTGAGCTGCCAAAAGAAGAAAAACCAATGCCAGATATGGGTGGCATGGGTGGTATGGGCGGTATGATGTAACCCGCTGTTTTTAAATAAATAAGCCCTGACGGAAACGTCGGGGCTTTTTTTTAGCTATTCAGCTTGCATAAACTTTGCGCAATCTATACTTTTAGCGCAATCTTAGGAAAGGTTTCTACCGGGAGAAAGACAATGCGTAATCATTTAATCGCCTTAAGCCTTATTACGGTGTTGGGCATCGGCCAGGCCGCTGCTGCCGAGGTACAGGTCAGCTTCCAGGAACCGGAAAAATTTACGGATATCCGGCCTACCAATGACACCCGTAGCCGTTATCAACAGCGGGTACAGACCGCATTTGAAAAAATGTTTAGCGATATGGCGGCACAGATGCCAGAGGGTTATCAGTGGCAAGTCACCATTACCGATATCGATCTGGCGGGTGATGTCGACTACTTTGCCGGCAATGGCGGTCAGGCACTGCGAATTATTAAAGATGTACATTCACCGGCAGTGCGTTTTAGTCATGTGTTGCGTGACCAGCGGGGTGAGGAAGTGCTGAGTGGTGAGGAGCGCTTGCGCGATATGGGATTTTTACAGCGCATTAGCCGGCCCAGCGCCAGACCCGAGTTTGAGTACGAAAGAGTGATGTTAAACGACTGGTTTGGTAAGAATGTGCAACCAGCCGTTACCCAGCACGCCGCCGTTACGCCGAAAGCCGCGCAATAATACCGCAGTTTTTCCACAGTAATTCATCCAGCCGGCAAGCTTGCCGGCTGTATCGCTTAAGCTTTCACGGCTGCACGGAACTCGGTCAGGGTTTTATGTAACAGCTGTAGCTGTTGCACGACCCGTTGTAGCGTGCTGGTACTAAATTGCTGACTATGGCGGATCGCTGCCACCTGTTCCGCGGTTTCTGCCAGGTACGGCATAAAGCGGTTGCTCTCGACTCTGAAACCGGCATCTTTACTAAAGACTGTCTGATATTTGGCCTGACCCTGTTGTTGTAGCTGCTCCAGTAAAGCATCCGCATCTAACGCCTTACGATAAAGCTCTTTCAGGTTTTCATCCAACTGTTGTAGCAAGTTTTCCATTGATTATGTCACTTCGTGTTTCAATAGCCTTATTATGCCATAGTCTGGCTATTGCTGGCGCGGCCGGCGTGCATTTTTGACGGCGGCTTTGCAATCTGCGGTTTGCAATTACAGTGCTTTGTTATATTATATCGTCTCGTGGAATACAGAGGGTTTGGTTGTGCTGGCAAAGGCAAGGCTATTATTTGATAAGTTCGGTATTATGGTCACATCACTCTGTGCCATTCACTGTATTTTATTGCCGGTGATCCTGCCTGTATTGCCGTTGCTGGGGTTAACCGCCGCCCATAACCATGCCTTTGAAGGCTTTGTGCTGTTGTTTACTATGGTGCTGGGCTTTATTACGCTGTTTATCGGCTTTCATCGTTATCATCGTAAACTCTACCCGTTTTACTCGCTGTTCTTAGGTGGTTTTATTTACTGGCAGCGTGATGCCTGGGGCCACGAATATGAGCATGTCATTCTGGTGATTGGCGCCTCGCTCGTCGTGTTTGCACATATTATGAATATGCGGCTTTGCAATCAGTGTAATAGCTGTGAAACCGATGATAAAAAACCTGCATAATGCAGGTTTTTTTACG
>DAIOUM010000029.1:0-7310 GCA_036759505.1 Alishewanella sp.
CCGTGCTGCAGATAAATACCGCCGTATTCGGAATACCGCGCGCTTCCTGCTGGCCAACCTGAATGGCTTTAACCCGCAAACCGATGCCCTGCCATTTAATGAACTGGTAGAGCTGGATCTATGGGTAGTGAACAGGGCGGCGAAGTTACAACAAGAAATTATCGATGCGTACGATAATTATCAGTTCCATCAGGTAAGTCAGAAGCTGATGAATTTCTGTACCGTAGAGCTTGGCAGTTTCTATCTGGATGTGATTAAAGATCGCCAGTATACGGCGCACACCGAGTCCAAAGCCCGCCGCTCCTGCCAGACTGCGCTGTATCATATCGCCCAGGCGATGGTGCGCTGGATGGCACCGGTAATGAGCTTTACCGCGCAGGAAATCTGGGAAGCCTTACCGGGCCAGAGCACGCCTTATGTGTTTACCGATGTCTGGTATCCGGGTTTTGCTAACTTACCGGCAGGGAAATTCAGTGACGCCTTCTGGCAACAGCTGTTAGAAGTTCGCGATGAAGTGAATAAGGTACTGGAAGCAGCGCGCCGCGAAGAAAAACTCGGCGCTTCGTTACAAGCCGAAGTGACGCTGTTTGCTAATGCTGAACTGGCGCAAGCGCTGTCACAGCTGGGCGACGAGCTGCGTTTTGTGCTTATTACCTCGACCGCTAAGGTGAGTGCGGAGCAACCGGTTGCCGCTGCGGTGGCCACCGCCATTAAAGGCTTAAGTGTGCTGGTAGAAGCCTCTACCGCCGCCAAGTGTGAGCGCTGCTGGCATCACCGTCACGATGTCGGCGCCGATGCCGCCCATCCGGGCATTTGTTTACGTTGCGTCAGTAACGTAGAAGGTAGCGGTGAACAGCGGGAATTTGCCTGATGCAGTTGTTTAATAATACCGCCTGGCGCTGGTGGTGGCTGATCCTGCTGTTAATCGGTCTGGATCAGCTGACCAAGCAGCTGGTACATCAAAATATGGCACTGTACGATTCGATTGAACTGTTGCCATTTTTTAATCTGACCTATGTGCGAAACTATGGCGCGGCCTTTTCGTTCTTAAGTGACGCCGGAGGCTGGCAGCGCTGGTTCTTTACGATTCTGGCGGTGGTGATCAGCACTGCGATTGCGGTCTGGATGAGCCGGTTACCACGGCAGCAAATTAAGCTGGGGTTGGCATTAAGCCTGGTGTTTGCCGGCGCTATCGGTAATTTAATTGATCGCAGTATCTATGGCTACGTAATAGACTTTTTCCATCTGTATTACCAGACCTGGCATTATCCGGCCTTTAATATCGCAGATTCGGCGATCTGTATTGGCGCCGCCCTGATTATCTGGGACAGTTTTAGCAGTGATTCCGAGGCAAAAAAATGAGCGAAATTCAGGCCAAAAGTACGGTAATTTTCCACTTTGATATCACGCTGGCCGATGGCAGTGCCGCCGAGAGTACCCGGGTGCATAACAAGCCGGCAAAATTACAGATGGGCGATGGTAGCTTGTCACCGGCATTTGAAGCCCAGCTGTTAGGTATGACGGCCGGAGAGAAAAAAAGCTTTACCCTGGCCCCGGAAGACGCCTATGGTATGCCGAACCCGGATAATATTTATTACGTTGACCGCAGTAAATTCTCGGCTGATGCGCCGGCGAAGGTAGGCGCCATTATTGGCTTTGCGATGCCGGATGGCTCGGAATTGCCGGGTTTAGTGCGCGAAGTGGTGGGCGATTCGGTCACCGTCGATTTTAATCATCCGCTGGCGGGTCAGACCCTGACCTTTAATGTCGAAATTGTGCAGGTAAGCTAAAGATGGATATTTTACTCGCTAACCCGCGGGGCTTTTGTGCCGGTGTTGATCGGGCGATCAGTATCGTAGAGCGGGCGCTGGAGCTGTTTCCGCATCCGATCTATGTGCGGCATGAAGTGGTCCACAATAAATTTGTGGTGGATGGTTTACGCCGTCGCGGCGCGGTCTTTGTGGATGAACTGGACGAAGTGCCTGATAGCCATATCGTGATTTTCAGCGCCCACGGTGTGTCGCAGGCGGTGCGTGAGAATGCGCGGCAACGTGGTTTAAAGGTGTTTGATGCCACCTGCCCACTGGTAACTAAGGTGCATATGGAAGTGACCCGTGCCAGCCGCAAAGGCACCGAATGTATCCTGATTGGTCATGCCGGCCACCCTGAGGTAGAGGGGACCATGGGCCAGTATGATAATGCTGCAGGGGGCATCTATCTGGTGGAGTCGGTCGAGGATGTGGCAAAGCTGCAGGTTAAAAATCCGGCGCAGCTGTGCTATAGCAGCCAGACTACGCTGTCGGTAGACGACACCGCCGATGTGATTGATGCGTTGCGCGCCCGTTTTCCGGATATTGAAGGGCCGCGCAAAGATGATATTTGCTATGCCACGCAGAACCGCCAGGATGCGGTGCGCGAGTTGGCCGCCAAGGCTGAACTGATGCTGGTTGTCGGTGCCAAAAATAGCAGTAACTCCAACCGCTTACGTGAGCTGGCGGAAAAGCTTGGTTGTAAAGCCTATTTAATTGATACCGCCAACGATATCCAGCAAAGCTGGCTAGACGGTATCAGCCGGGTTGCCGTTACCGCCGGTGCTTCCGCACCCGAGATACTGGTGCAGGATGTGATCAGCCAGCTGAAAATGTGGGGCGGCAAGACGGTGACTGAAACCACCGGCCGCGAAGAGAATGTGGTGTTCGCCATTCCGGCTGAGCTGCGTTAAGCGGAGACAAGCATGCAACAGACTGTGACGCAAGCTCCCGAACAGTCTGGCGCTTTTCCATCACTTTGCCGCGGTAAAATGCTACTACGGCTGCTGGTGCTAACCCAGGCCGTAGCTATCTTACTGGCCTTTGCCCCCGGAATTAGCGGCGATCCCTGGCTCAGGTTGGGGGTTATCTCACTGTGCAGTCACTGGATCACCTTGTTAAGTCTCGGGTGCTTGTGTCCTTTGCTGAAGCGGCTATCCGAGAATCAGCTACATACTAGTTTGTTGCTGATCGCTGCAGTGTTGTTGTTGGGAACCTGCCTGGTCTCCGTCGCTATCTGGTTCGGTTTGCCTGAGTTGTTAGTGACCTACCGCAGCTTTGCGGTGTTTCTGGCCTCAAATTTAGTGCTGGCAGCGGTGGTTGGATTGTTAATTGGGCAATTGGTGCTGATGCATGCCGAGCGGGCGCGGCTTCTTGCGGCTCAGGGGGCTGCTGAGTTTTCGGCATTCCAAGCCAGGATCCAACCCCATTTTTTGTTTAACAGCTTAAATGCGATGGCTGAGTTGGTACATCAGGACCCGAAAGCTGCGGAGCAGGCGTTACTCGATTTGGCAGATCTATTCCGTGCTGCTATGCATGCCGGGGATCTGCTAGAACTTACGCAAGAGCTTGAGCTGGTGCGTAAATACCTTGCTATTGAGCAGTGGCGTTTAGGCGCTAAACTGCACGTCCATTGGCTGTTACCTCCCAGTATCCCCAGCGTAAAATTGCCAGCTCTGACGTTGCAGCCGCTGGTTGAAAATGCGGTACGCTATGGCGTTGAACCGAGCACACAACCGGTAGTCATCAGCTTGCAGATTATTGTTGGCAGTCAGCAAGTCTCAGTATTAATCACAAACCCTTTGCCAGATCACGTTGGCACGGGCAGAGAGCAAAATGGCGTCGCGTTACAAAATATCCAAGCCAGGTTGGAATTGCTTTACGGTAGCCAGCAGCAACTCTTTTGCCGGCAGTTGGCCGGGGAGTATCGGGTGAAGCTGGTATTGCCTCTGACTGATAAGGTATCACGAATATGAGGGCGTTGATTGTTGATGACGAACCTTTAGCCCGGACCAGATTAAGCCGTTTGTTAACCGAGCTTGGGGCTTTTAGCGAGTTGTATAGCGCTGAAAATGCCGACCAGGCGCTATCGCTAATGACAAGCTTTAAACCTGAAGTGGTGTTTCTGGATATCGCTATGCCGGGGTTGTCTGGTCTGCAATTGGCCGAAAAGTTGGGTAGTGAAGTATTACCACCTGCTTTTATTTTTGTCACTGCGCATCCGGAGCATGCACTGGATGCGTACAGTGTCGCTCCCGTTGATTATTTACTGAAGCCTGTCAACGGTGCGAGGTTGGTGCAAGCTATCGCCCGTTTGCGTAAACCAACCTTGTTGGATCCCGAGCGCGGGCAGCGGGACTGGCCAACGGTAACTGGTTATTATGCAGGACAACGCCGGCAGTTACCGGTTAATCGCATTCTGTACTTTAGAGCCGAGGATAAGTATGTGCGGGCGGTTAGTGTTGGCGAATCGATGCTGACTGAACAGAGTTTGCAGCACTTGCTGTCAGAGCATCCCGCTTTGCTAATCCGGATACACCGTAATACATTAATTAACAAACTCTTTTTTAAATCTCTTGTGCATAAAGGTAGCCAATATTACGTGCAGTTGTCGGGTTGTAATGAGCAACTTGAGGTTAGCCGTCGTTTGGTCTCAGCCGTTAAAATTGCCCTTGCAAACTGATGCCGTTAATCGGCAGATTCAACCTTTTATCAGATAATCCTTTATTTGCTAGAGCCCCGCGTTATAGTTAGCCTAGGGAAATAGATGTGGGAACCTTATGGCAGCAATAGCTTGGCAGGTAGCAAAGTCTCAGAAAGGCGTGACGCTTGTGGAATTAATGGTGACAGTGGCAGTGCTGGCGATAGTACTGACTATTGCTGTACCTTCTTTTAGCGGTATTATCGCCGCCAATCGTTTAACAGGTCCTGCTAATGAGGCTTTATCAGCACTCCACTTCGCTCGTAGTGAGGCGATCCGTTTAAATCGTAGTATTGATGTCTGTAAAAGCAATGCAGCGGGTACTGCTTGCGACGCCAATGCCGGTGCATGGCCAGGTCTACTCGTTATCAGACCCGCCGCAGCGGGCCAGGTAGTGGTGTTAAGGCAAATTATGTTTGACCCGGCGCTAGTGGTGAATGGCAGGCATGCGTTGATCCGTTTCAATGCTGAGGGTTTTATCCGTGCTGCTAATAATACGGCTATCTCTGGCACCTTAAGGATCTGTAGCACGGCACCACAACTTACACAAAATGCCCGTGATCTAGAGTATGTGTCTGGAGGACGGGTTAGCCTGGCTCGCCGTGCAGCCTCCGGCTGTCCGGCACCCTGATAAAGCTGACAGGTAGAGTATGTCGTTAATTACGCAGAGAGCAAAAGTATGAAACAACACAGCCTGGTGCAGGGCTTCACATTACTTGAAGTGATGATCACGGTGTTGATTCTGGGTATCGGTTTGCTTGGCATCGCGGCTTTGCAAAACGCCAGCATCAAGAGTAATCAAAGCGCTTTTGACCGCACTCAAGCTGTCATTTTTATGGATTCGATGCAAGAGGTCATGCGCGCGAATAGACCTCAGGCTCGCTTAGGCGCCTTCAACAAAACCTGTAGCGGTACTGTTCCCAGTGGCGGGATAGCCGGCACCGAACTCACTATTTGGCATAACCAGCTAAGGCAAAAGCTGGGTAACACAGCTTGCGGTGAAGTGAGCTGTAACGCCAATATTTGTGAGGTACGAATTCAGTGGGATGACAGCCGGGGGATCCAGGGGAGCAACACCATGAGCATGCACACGAGGTTTAGTTTATGAGTAAGTTTGATCCGCAGCGGGGGTTGACCCTGGTAGAGTTAATGATTGCGATGACACTAGGTCTGGTACTGACAGGCGGTGTAATAGGTGTATTTTTAGCAAACCAGCAAACATACAGGGTAAACCAAGCAATCTCAGAAGTGCAGGAGAGCGCGCGTGCTGCGTTTCAATTAATGGCGCGTGATATTCGCAATGCTGGCTTTAATGGTTGTACTAATAGCATGACTGTAGCGAATACCCTTAAAAATAATGTTGCAACAGACTGGTGGTCAACCTGGAGTAATGGTATCCGAGGGTTTGATAGTAGTGCTCCAGCAGCCTTTACTCCGGCACAACTGGCAAATACAGATGCCGTACAACTGATGTTTGGCGGTGGTCGCAGCCTGAACGTTGAAACTCATAATGCTAATGCGGCACAGTTTAAAATTAATAAGACGAACCATGGCATCAATGATGGTGACATTTTGATTGCCTGTGATCCCGGCCATGCTGCGATTTTTCAAGTTACCAACTCTAGCCAAAGCAATGCGACCATTGTGCACAATACAGGTACTGGAACGCCGGGCAATTGTACTAAATTGCTCGGGTATCCCGTACTCTGCGAAGAGTCAGGTCTGGGTGGAACGCCTTATCAGTTTACTGCTAACTCCATGCTATTTCAGTTTCAGTCTATCGCTTGGTATGTTGGGGTGAATCCACGCGGGACAAACTCACTATATCGGGTATCTATTTCGGGCAGTGCACCTGTGACAGAAGAGATCATAGAGGGGGTTGCCGATCTGCAGTTTCGTTTTTTAAGAAACGGCGGTACTAACTATCAAACCGCGACGGCTATCAATGCTGTCAGTGCCGATGAATGGGCGCGTGTTGTATCGGTTGAAATTGATTTATTACTTACTGCCGCTACAACTAATACCAACTTGCCCGAGGATCTGCGTCGTATCCGTCAGGTGGTCACTTTACGCAATCGGGTGGAATAACTATGACTCTTGCCTCTTTAAAACAGCAACAGGGTGCAGCACTGGTAATCGGCTTATTACTGTTACTGGCGATCACCTTATTAGCGGTATCCAGTATGCGGGGTACCACCTTACAGGAAAAGATGGCCGCTAACCTGTATGATCGGGAGTTGATTTTTCAGGTAGCTGAGGCCGGTGTGCGGGAAGCTGAGGCAATTCTGGCAACACCAACTGCCGTCGCTGTGCTGTTAAGTCGCCCTGGCTTTTACGGTGCGCCTGTTGCCGCAAACACTGAACGTTGGTTGGATCCGGCTACGAATTGGGCAAACGCCGCTATTGATATTCAGCAGCTGGCGGGCGGGACGCCACAATATATTGTGGAGTATATGGGGTATAGTCCATCCCCGCCGGGATGTGACCGTGGTACGCGGATCCCACAAAACTGTTTGGCTGAAACATTCAGAATCACTGCCCGGGTCAATATGCAAGACCGTGCCAGTGTGATGATTCAAACGCTTTACCGGCGCTGAGGTGCTTAAGATGAAAAGATTATCGAATCAAGCCACTGCTTTTATTTTCGCTCTGGGCTTTGGGTTATCCGCGGCAGAGGCTGGTGTTAACCTGAGTAATGTTCCATTACAGACTGGTGCGACAGTCCCGCCGAATGTGATGTTCTTACTGGATGATTCTGGCTCAATGCGCTGGGGCTTTATGCCGGATGAGTTGGTGACCAG
>DAIOUM010000029.1:7410-21007 GCA_036759505.1 Alishewanella sp.
CAGCAGGGTGACGGCATGCGTTTGGGCTATGGTGCAATTAACACCAACCCGGTGATTAGTAGCGGCGTAAGGCAATTTAATAGCACTCATAAAACAGCCTTTTTAAACTGGCTCTATACAAAAGGCGCTAGCGGGGCAACACCGCTACGCGGTGCGTTGGATGCAGCAGGTAAGTATTTTGAAACAGATTCTCCCTGGTTTGAAAATCCGGCAACCAATAGCGGTGGTATGTTAACCTGCCGCCAGAACTTTACCATTTTAATGACTGATGGTTATTGGAACGGTAATACGCCAGCTGATATTGGTAATCAGGATGGTACTGCTGGCAGTACTATTACTGGCCCTGGCAATAAGAGCTTTCAATACCAGCCGAAGGCGCCATTTTCTGACGATGCTGCCGATACTCTTGCAGATGTTGCCATGAAGTACTGGAAGCGTGACCTGAGGCCAACTTTTGACAACAATGTGCCGCAGCCTACTAAGCATTCTGCCTTTTGGCAGCATATGGTGACCTTTGGAGTTGGTCTTGGCGTTAAAGGTGACGTTCCACCAGAGGATGCATTCGCAGCTATTGAAAGCGGTGCTACCGTCAATTGGCCAAATCCACACACCTCCGCTAAACCAAGCGCCAAAATCGACGATTTACTGCATGCTGCTGTAAACAGTCAGGGTGGTTTTTTTAGTGCGGCTGACCCAGATACCTTTGCAAAAGAATTAAGCAAAACCTTGTCACAAATTATTGCACGGGTGGCATCCGCGTCAAACCTGGTTGGTGCAACCACCTCACTGGAAACTGATAAGCAAATTTTTCAGGGGCGTTTTTTCTCTGGAGATTGGACCGGCGATCTCTGGGGCTATGATGTTGATAACAATACTACGCCAAAGTGGCGGGCCAGTGATCATTTAAATAGCCGTGATTGGCAAGGGCGGAAGATTTTTTATTCCAAAGCGTTAGGTGCTAATCAGGGCGCGATCTTTCAGGGTGCTATCAGCCCACTGACGGCTGATCAAGTGAATTACATTCGCGGTGATCGAAGCAAAGAGTTGGGGCAACCTGGTGGAGTATTCAGAACCAGAAACTCTTTGTTGGGTGATATCGCGCATTCTTCGCCGTTTTATGCTGGTGCACCAGAGAATCGCTTTTACGAGCGTTTTGGCGAGTGGCCAAAGGCTGAGTTGGACAGCTACAAACCTTTCCTGGAAGAATTTAAAAACCGCAGCAAAGCGGTATATGTGGGTTCTAACAGTGGTATGTTGCATGCTTTTAACTCGGTGAATGGCCAGGAAATTTTTGCTTTCATCCCGAACGATATGTTACCGAAGCTGCCTGCTATCACCAACAAGGATTATCAACATCAATTTTATGTCGATGGCTCAGTAACCGTTGCTGATGCCTATATCGCCAATAAATGGCGTAGTATCTTGGTTGGCACCAGTGGCCGTGGTGGGCGTAATGTGTTTGCGCTTGATGTGACAAAGCCGGAAGATTTCTCAGACAAATCCGTACTGTGGGAAAAAGCAATACCTGAGTTAGGTTTTTATACCGGTCAGCCAATTATCGCCAAAGTGGCAGACTCCAATACGACTTCGCGTTGGTACGCTATTATGGGAAATGGTGTGAATAGTCAAAACCATACCGCATCCTTGATTTTACTACCCTTGGATGGCGGCGCTCATACCGTAATTACGGCTGCAACCGGCTCTGCGTCGGCTCCAAATGGTTTATCACAGCCAGAAGGTTACGATGTTGATAATAGCGGTATCGTTGGTAGGGTATATGCCGGAGATCTGCAGGGTAATGTTTGGGAATTTGATTTAACAAATGGTAAGCGAGCTGTCGCCTATAACGGCCAGCCGTTATTTGTTGCCAGAGACAGTCAAGGCAACCGCCAGTCCATCACCGGAGGTATGTCGGTAGCAATGGACGGTTTATCCGGCAACACCTGGCTGTTCTTTGGTACAGGCAAATATCTTGAGCCTGCTGACCAAGGCTCTGTTAGAACACAAAGTTGGTATGGCTTGATATTACCCTTAACTTCAACAGGGCAGGGGTCGGGTAACCCGAATCAGGGTGGTAAGAAAAAACTAGTCGTGGCAACGACACCCATCAGTGGCCGTACGGAACTTGCGCAAAGGACTATCACTAATGCAGGCAATGCCCGGGTTGTCAGTGAAACCACCAGTTTAGAGGGAAAACGGGGCTGGTTTATGGATTTACCTGACCAGGGCGAGAGAATTACCTCTACACCACAAATGATCGGTTCGACATTGGTGATGAATACGTTGGTGCCCAAAGCCGACCAATGCTCACCCGAAGGCTATGGCTACGTTATGGCGATTGATCCTTTTGAAGGTGTGAGATTGAAACGCAATTTCTTTGATATTGATGGCAATAAAACCGTCGATGATCAGGATAGAGTAACGCATAATGGGCAGAGTGTTGTGGCTAGTGGTATACGTTTTGAAAGTGCGCCGGGGCAGCCGATTTTCTATCAGGATATTATGAAAGTGAGCCTGGAAAATGCGGATGTAATTGATGTCGTGGTGGATACCGAGAGCCGTCTGGGACGGGTATCCTGGCGGGAGGTTGTAAATTGAAAGGCAAATATCAAAAAGCGGTTGGTTTTACTTTAATCGAACTGATGGTCACGGTAGCAATAGTCGGTATTCTGGCTGCTGTTGCCTACCCGTCTTATCAGAATTATGTATTAAAGAGTAACAGAGCGGCAGCAACGGGTTGCTTAATGGAGTACGCTCAGTTTATGGAGCGTACCTTTACCCAAAATATGACCTATAAACCGACAAACTTCAGCCTGCCGCAGCTGCAGTGTAATCGGGATTTAACTGCCCGTTATGCCTTTGCATTAGTGGCCAGTGCGCACGACACCAGGACCTATACGTTGTCGGCTACCCCTACTACGGTGCAAAGTAAGGATGGTTGCGGCGTCTTAACTTATAGCCATACCGGACAAAAAGGTGCCAAAGGTGGTGTAGACGCTGCAGCAGTGAGAGAATGTTGGTAGCTTTATTTTTACATTGATCTTGATTTATTAACCTTATTGGCTAAGTTTATTTACCTAAGGGTTGATAAATGAGGTCGCCATGTTACGCCAACAGGGAGTGACTTTAGTCGAGGTACTGGTCACTTTACTGATCTTAAAAGTCGGCTTACTGACAGTGCTTGCTGCGCAGCTGCAAGCACTGCGCTTGACTACTGATGCCTTGCAAACCACCACAGCGGTGGCGCTGGCCCGTGATATCCTGCCACAACTTTCCAGTTTTCATACTACTACAGATAGCGCTCTCGATGTATTGCCGGAAGCGGGTATGCCGCCTTGCGCATCGGGTTGCGTTGACGGAGATTACCGCCAGCATTTGCTGGCGCGCTGGCAGCAGCAATGGTTAACTGATAGTGGCTATGGGCTCTTGCTGGCGCCTGAGTTTTGTCTGCAGCAGCAAGCCGGGCACGTCAGACTGCAAGCCAGTTGGCAACAGCGCTCGGCGCTGAGTCTGAGCAGTCAGCACTGTGGCGGTGGCCCAGGCAGGGCCAGCTTAAAGGTTCCCGCCATGGAGTAGCGTATGACTGGCAAGCAAGGAGGCTTTTCATTAATCGAATTAATGATCGCCAGTACACTGGCGCTGTTACTACTGGCGTTGATGTTAACCGCTTTTAGCAGTCTTAGTGCTGCTTCTACCCAGAGCCGGCAGCTGGCGTTTTTGCAGCAAAATGGCCAGCTGGTACTGAATTTGTTGTATAACGAGTTTGAAAACAGTGGCTTCTGGGCCGGGCAATCGCTAGCACAAGTCAGACAAAGTAGTAGCCAGGCTGCGCCACCTGCTGCCGATTGCCGGCTGCCCGGGATGACGCATGGCAGTTTCCCGCTTGCTACTGAACCTTTTCTGACGCTTTATGCCGCGGCGGCCGGTAGCAGCGGGCAATTATCCTGTTTATCTAATCTGGCAAATGGTACTGAGTTTATCCAACTCAAGCGTACTTTGGGTTTAGCTGTAACGCCTGATGAAATGCGTGCCAACCGTTATTACTTCTGGCCGCAGTGGCAGCAAGCGCAGTTCGTCGATCGTGACAGTGCTATTCCGGCTCAGACACTGCTTTTTCCGTACCAGCATTTAGTGCTGTATATCCAATGGCAGCAACACAGCACTGGCAGTATACCGGTCTTGATGCGCAAGCGTCTGGTACGCTCTGCAGGCGGGCAAGCCAGTATCAGTACTGACTCGGTAGTCGATGGTGTAGAGCGGCTGCACTTTGAGTTTCTGCTCGATCTGGATCAGGACGGGCAACCTGATGCCATAGTACCCACCGCCGATATGACCAGCGGCTACTGGTTACAACAGGAAGCGCGGATCCTGGGCATACGCTTCTTTGTGTTACTGCGGGCGTTGGAACCGGATCGGCGGTATCAGAATCAGCGGTTATATCAGCTGGGCTCACAGCAGTTTGCTGCGCCCGGCGATCACTACCGGCGCCTGCTGTTAAGTGGGGCGGTGAATTTTAGTTTTGCCAGTACGGCAGAAGAGTGAGGACGACAATCCAGAGCATCGTTACTGAAACTACGGAGGAGCTATGAGAGAGCAAGGAATGGTTTTACTCAGTGCACTGTTGTTTTTAGTGGTTATGTTATTAATGGTCAGTAGTAATTTATATATTAGCCAGCTTAGCGTGAAATCGGCTCAGGCGGCGCAGCAACAACTGCAGCTAGACGTGCAGGCATTGCAGGCCCATCTGTTACAGCTATCTGGTTTAGATCCAGAACTGCTACCTGATCCGGTATCCGCTCTGCCCTCTTGCCCGGGAACCTATGCCGCCTGGTCAGATGCCAGCATGCAATGTGAGTTGGTGTTATTTGAAACCGCAGAGCAACATCATCAATACCCGCTTTATACCCGCTATGGCAGCATGCTGCTACGCAAAAGGTTGCAGATCCCGGAGCTTGCACCATGAGCCCGCGTATTCTGCTACTTTGGCTGCTGCTGCATAGTCTGGCTTTGCCTGCGGCTTGCCCGGAGTTTCTGCCGACTGAGCCGACACGGCTAACGCTTAAACATCAGCAACAGACGGTACAGGCGGAGCTTAGCTGGGCTGCTGCATCGTCAGAGCCTGCCGAGCTGCAGGTGCTCGGCGCAGCAGATCAGCAACTACTCGCCAGCATTGCGCTGAATCATCCGGCTTTTTCCGGCAGTTTCGTTGCGCAACCACTGGCAGAAGATGCGGATCTGGATGGGCTGGCGGATCATCTGTGGCTGGTGAATCAACAAGGCTTAATTTGGCGGGCGGCTCTTTCCGGCAACCAACTGGGTACGCCTGTGCTACTGGCTGATTTGTCCGGACTTGGGCTGCAGTTTCGTTATAGCGTCAGCTTGCTCAGAACGCGATTACCAGCCCGCCTGGCACCGGCAGTCTGGCAAAATCTGGAGCAGCATCTGCTGTTATTGCTTGGCCGCGACCCGCTGTCAGACCAGGATGTGCTGCTACTGCTGCGTTATAGCGTTAATCCGGCGCTGCAGGCCTTTGTCCAGGGCGCTCAGCTCACAGATCGCACTGAGTTGTCCGAAGCGGAGCAGCAACTTACGCTCAGCGCTGCTGATTGGCGTAATCTGTTGGCAACGGCGGGTTGGCAAATGCGCCTAAACGGTCGCTTAACGGCGCTGCCACGAGTGGTTGCCGGTGTGATCTATGCGCCTTTAATACGCCCGGCTGCTGACAGCTGCCAACCTGAACTAGCCGAGCATCAGCTGTTGGCAGTGCAATTACATACTGCGGGGCAGATCTATCAAAGCCGGCAGCTGAGCATCCCCTATCTGGCAGACGGGCGCCTGCAATTGCAACAGCAGGTTGATCTGAGTGTCAGCCTGATCTGGGCTAATACCGAGCTGCAACTGACGATTCTGCCGGTACTGCGGCGGATCAGTGGTGATTGTCATTATTGCAGCGAGCCGCTGCAGCTGGATGCCCGAGCTTTTATCCGACGTCTGGCCACCTTTAAAGACGAGCAGGGGGCCTTTTAATGAAAGCGCGTGGCTTTACGCTGCTGGAGATGCTGATCACATTGCTGTTGCTGGGGATCCTGGCCAGTATCAGTTACCCGTCTTATCAGCAATATATCCTGCGCTCCTACCGTGCCCAGGCGGTTACTACCTTACTGGAACTGGCGGCCCGGCAAGAGCAATATCTGCTGGCAGAAGGTCGTTACGCCACTAATGCTATTGAGTTGGGGCTAAGTTCAGCGCTAACTCTTAACGGCCGATATCAGTTACAGCTGTCGGCAAGCACGGCACCGCACAGCTATTTACTGCTGTTAACGGCACAGGGGCCGCAACAACAGGATCAGCTTTGCCGGCAGTTTAGTCTGAATCATCTTGGTCAGCGCAATCCCGGTTTGGCTGAACCGTTAAGCTGTTGGGAGTAGCGGCAATGGCCGGGCGGCATCAGCAAGTCCGCTTATGCTGCAGTTAAAAGAGCAGCAATGCCAATATGGCGCAGAGCCTTGGCGATGCAAGCTAAAGCGAAATCCATTCAGGGGCAGGCGGTATTGATATAGTGCAGCCGGCTGCGTCCGGCCTGATTTAACACCAGCCGGTAATGCCAGTTAAAGCGGCTGGGCGGACAGTAATAAAAGGTCCCGTTTTCCAGCGCATTTAAACTGCCATCACGGCGAAACTCCAGCTGCTGGCGGTTATAACTCAGACGATGCCCGCCGGGTAGCGCCGGTAGTTCCCGTAATAGCTGTGGCGGTGTCGGCTCCGGCAACTGTAACGTCAACCAGATGGGATCTTGCTGCCAGTTACCCAGACATTGATTGCCGCTGACCGGGCATAAGCGTACCGGTTGCAGGTGGCTACTGGCTTGCAGCCTGGCAAAATGTAGATGGCGGCTGAATTGCTGCACATAACTTTTGGCGCGCTGCTGGTGGATAAGCTCATCCATCGCCGGCGCACCAATGGATAGCAAGATAGCTAACACCGTTAACGCGATCAGTAGTTCAAGTAAGGTTAACCCAAGTTGGCGCATATCCAGACTCCTTTGCTACTGCTTTGAAGTCTAGCGCGAAGACATGTAATGTGAAATAAATGTTATTTATATTGTTGTTGGTTGTTATGCTAAAACGCCCTAAAGCGGTCATTCTGCCCGCTTTAGGGGATGTGCGCTGTTACAAAGGGTCGTACACCGTTGGGATCGGTTGGCGCTTATGTTGGGTTTTTTGATAGATCTGCACTAAACGCGCGCTGACCGCCGCATCCACGGCCTTACCTTCCAAAAAGTCATCAATTTGCTGGTAAGTAAGTCCCAAAGCCGCTTCATCGGCCTTTTGCGGCGCCATACATTCCAGATCGGCTGTCGGTGTTTTTTCTACCAGTAGTTCCGGCGCGCCCAGATGCCGTGCCAAGGCCCGGACCTGGCGTTTACTTAAGCCGAACAGCGGTGCCAGATCACAGGCACCGTCACCCCATTTGGTGTAGAAGCCGGTAATATTTTCTGCCGAATGATCGGTACCCAGCACTAAACCGCCTTGCAGCGCCGCAATATGATACTGCGCCAGCATCCGGCAGCGTGCTTTGACATTGCCTTTGGCAAAATCCTGCTGCGCTTCGCCCGGTAACGGCAGGCTCTCAATACCCAGTAAGGTGCTCTGATGCAGCGCATCGGCTGCCGCCTTAATATTGACCGTCACGCTAAGACTGGGTTGGATAAAACGCAGCGCCAGCTGCGCTTCATCTTCATCTTTTTGCACACCGTATGGCAGCCGTACCGCGATAAACTGATAGCCACCACTCTGCTCGCGGTTTAACTCATCCACTGCTAACTGGGCCAGCCGGCCACAAGTAGTGGAGTCAACACCGCCACTGATGCCAAGTACCAGAGTTTTTAAGCCGGCACTTTGCAGCCTCGCTTTAATAAAATCGACCCGGCGGCGGATCTCAAATTCGACATCGATCTGCGGCAGCACCCGCATTTCCCGGATAATTGCTTGTTCTATGCTCATAGTGGCCTCGCTGTTGGTTATTGATATCTTAACGGATTTATTGCTGAAAGGATCAACAAAATGCGCTCTGACAGCTGAAGCCGGCCGTCTGTTGTATTATACTGCGGCCACCATCTAAGCAGAGCGATGAGTTCTACCATGAAAAAAATTGAAGCCATTATTAAACCCTTTAAGCTCGATGACGTGCGCGAAGCGCTGGCCGATCTGAATATTACCGGCATGACGGTAACTGAAGTTAAAGGCTTTGGCCGGCAGAAAGGCCACACTGAGTTATACCGCGGCGCTGAATATATGGTGGATTTTTTGCCTAAGGTGAAGCTGGAAATCGTGGTCACTGATGAGCAGGTAGAACGTTGTGTCGAAGCCATTATGACCACAGCGCAAACCGGCCGCATTGGTGATGGTAAGATCTTCGTGTTTGATGTGGAACGGGTGATCCGTATTCGTACCGGTGAAGAAGACGAAGAGGCCATCTAAGCTGCACTAGTCAGCTTAAGCCAAGGTGTTAGTCGAATAACCCGAGCTGACTGCTCTGCTTTACTGAGCGCCGCTCTGCTGGCCGATTCCGGCTGGCATGGCGCTGAAATACCTGACGCTTTTCCAGTTCAAACTGCCCGCGTTGCTGTGCCAGCCACTGACTGAGTTTTGCTCTGGCGGCGCTTACGGCCTGGCTGGCCGCGACCACCGGTGCCGGATAATCACGGCCTATCACACAACCGTATTGCTGTTGCAGCGAGCTGCTCATCAACCAGGGCTGATGCAGCCAGCTGTCCGGCACCCGGCGTAATTCCGGCAGCCATTGCCGGATAAAATCACCCTTGGGATCTTTTTGCATACTTTGCTTTACCGGGTTGTACATGCGGTTGGGGTTGATCCCGGTCGTGCCGGCTTGCATCTGTATTTGCGGATAGTGGATGCCCGGCTCGTAGTCGACAAAGCATTGTGCCAGATGTAATGCCAGCGGCCGCCAGTGCAGCCATAAATGATAACTGGCAAAGGCCACCAACATGGCGCGGCCGCGAAAGTGCAGCCAACCGGTATGTAGCAGCGAGCGCATGGCAGCGTCAATCAGCGGATAGCCGGTCTGACCGCTGGCCCAGGCTTGATACAGCGCCGCATCAAAGGCGTCCTCGCGTAAGCCATCAAAGCCGCGATGCATATTACGCATTTCCACTTCCGGTTCATCTTCCAGCTTCTGTATAAAGTGGCAATGCCAGCGCAGCCGGCTGTAAAACGCCTGCAGCCCGCGTTTTTGCTGCGTGGAATCGCTGGCCTTACGTTGTTGCTCGGTAAGCTGCTGCAGTTGACGGATACTAAGCTGGCCATAAGCCAGAAAGGGGCTGAGGCGGGAGCAGCTGTTTACTGCGCGCGCCGCAAAAGAAATGCCGCCATGATAGTGCTGGCTGCGTTGGTGTAGAAAGCTATCCAGCGTGTGTTGCAGCTGCCAGCCATGCTGCCGCTGCTGACACGCCGGCAAATCGCGGCTACGTTGCGGTACCGGCAGCGGCGCCAGCCAGTTCGCGGCGCAAATAAAAGGTAGCCTCGCCGGGCAGGGGTAAAGCGGTTGGCTGAGCCAATGATCAGCTTGCTCGAACCAGTGATCACGGGAGCTGAGCGCGCGGATCACCGCAAACTGCGGGTATTGCTGCCAGGGCAGAGCCAGTTCTGCCAGTAAACGTGCTACTGCCAGATCACGTTGATAGCTCCATAAATTACCGGTTTCCTGGTGGCTATAGACAGCGCTGATCGGAAAGCGGGCACAGAGTTCACGTAGTACCCGGGTCGCGGCGCCATAACATACTAACAGCGGCTGCCCCAGTGCTGTCAGTTGCTGCTGCAGCTGCGTCAGAGCTTCGCTGACAAAGGCCCAGTGCCGTAACGACACGTCAGGCTGTTGCCAATAATCCGGCTCGACAATATAGACTGGTAACACGGCGCTGCCATTTTTGGCGGCATAAAACAGCGCGGCGTGGTCTTCGAGGCGCAGGTCGCGTTTAAACCACAGCAGATGCATCGCTAGAGTTCGCTTAACCAGCTGCGCCACTGCGGTAACAGGCGGGCGTGCGCGGCAGGGCGATGCGCTGCCTTACCGACGCCGCTGATGTCCGGCAGCAGCTCCCGCACAAAGGCCGCGTCCGGATCGTACCAGAGCGCCTGCTTAATCGGGTTAAAGGGCCGGGCTTCACTATTACCATAGCCTGCGATATAGGCCCAGTTACCCCAGTTACTGGCCACATCATAATCGAGTAGCCGCTGCTCGAAGTAGGCAGCGCCCAGCCGCCAGTCCAGCGCCAAGTCATGCACCAGATAGCTGGCCACATTCTGCCGGCCGCGGTTACTCATTAAACCGCTCTGATTTAACAGCCGCATATTGGCATCGATAAAAGGCAAGCCAGTGTTACCGGCACACCAGTTGGCAAAAGCATGCTGCTGCGAGTTGTTCAGGTTGGGTTTGCTGTAATCAGCCTTACCGCTGATGCCGGTTTTGCTAAACCAGCGCGCCTGATATTTGCGCATTTGCCAGCGGAAAAACTCCCGCCACAGTAATTCAAATTTTAGCCAGTAGGTCGATTCGTTAGCTTCGATCTGCTGTTCAAATTGTTCCACCTGCTGCCAGCAGCGGCGCACCGACAAGGTTCCAAGGCTGAGCGGCGTTGAGAAAAAACTGGCGTAATGCTCACCGATGAGCGCATTGCGGCTGTCTTTGTAATGCAGAATATGCTGGCCCTGCCAGATAAAATGCTTAAGTCGCGCCAGCGCCTTAGTTTCATCCCAGCGCGCCGGAACGCTGTTGCCAAGCCATTGCTGCAGTATCGCCTGCTGCGAGTAAGTGGCGGCAGCTGCCGGGCTTAACCAGTCACCAGCAGGCTGCGTCGTTTGCGGCGGCGTGACCATCAGGCTTGGCTCCAGTTGTTTGCGAAATTGCGTAAAGCGATCGGGTAAGCGGCCAAGCTCTGGTCTTAGCGTAGCGCCGAGTAGGCTGTTATTATCCTGCAGTTCCAGCGCAAGCATGGGGGTCAGAGCACGCAGCGCCTGGTATTCCTCCGGTGCCGTTGGCTCACTGGCCAGCAGCCTATCGGCCTGCAGCTGTTCTGCTAACTGTAAAAGTTCGCTGCGGGTATCGCCAAAGCGGATAATCAGGCCAATATTGTGCTGTGCCAGGGCCTCAGTGAGCGCCTGAACGGCTTGCAGCTGGGTTTTCAGGCGCCACAGGTTGCAGCGATAGAGGCCATACTGGCGGCCAAAGTACTGCTGCTGCTCAAGCACCACAACGGCAGCGGCAGGCCCAGCTGGCGCCTTTAATAGCGGGTTGTCATCCAGCCGTAAGCCGCTATTTAGTAGTACCAGTGTTGTCATAACTGCTCAATCTGTATTAACCACTGCGCAGCCTGGGCACGGATCGCCTGTTGCTGCTCCGGCGTTTTGTTATGCCAGTTTTTATAAGCCAGCTGCATCCGTGCATTCTGACCTAATTGCGACTCGTTACGGGCCAGAAAATCCCAATATAGGGCGTTAAAAGGGCAGGCTTTGGCACCTGTCACCTCTTTCACCTGGTAGTGGCAATGTTTGCAATAGTTGCTCATCCGGTTGATATAGGCGCCGCTGGCGGCATAGGGTTTTGACGCCAGAATGCCACCATCGGCAAATAACGCCATTCCCAGCGTATTAGGCAACTCAACCCACTCGTAGGCATCGACATAAACCGCCAGGTACCAGGCCGTGACTTCATCGATGGCTAAGCCCGCCAGCAAGGCAAAGTTACCGGTAACCATTAAGCGTTGAATATGATGCGCATAGCCATGTTGCAGGGTTTGACTGATCGCCTGCTGCATACAGCGCATCTTAGTTCCGGCATGCCAGTAAAACCCGGGCAAAGGTGTATGCGCCTGCAGGAAATTATGGCGGCTGTAGTCTGGCATCATTAACCAATACAGCCCGCGGACATATTCGCGCCAGCCAATGAGCTGCCGGATAAAGCCTTCGGCGGCATTCAGGCTGACGCTTTGTTCGCGCCACGCGGTTTCGACTTTCTGGCACATCCAGCGCACATCCAGTAAACCGGCATTCAGGTACATCGAACAGATGCTGTGAAACAAGAATGGCTGCTCCAGCAGCATCGCATCCTGATAATCGCCAAAATTGGCCAGCTGCTGATCAACAAAATGCAAGAACGCCTGCCGGGCGGCTTTACCGGTGACGGCATAGTGAAATTCGCCGACGCTGCCAGGATGGTCGGCAAACTCGGTTTCAACCAGCGCCATCACCTGCCGGGTAATGTCATCGGGGCTAAACTGCAATGGCGGAACTTGCTTTAGATCCGGAGGGCAGGCTTTGCGATTGTCTTTATCGTAGTTCCATTGGCCACCGACAGGTTGTTGCTTCGCATCCATCAGTAAGCCGGTGTAGCGGCGCATCTGGCGGTAAAAAAACTCCATCCGCAGCTGCTGGCGATCAGTGGCCCACTGTGCAAACATCGCCGTTGAACAGATAAAACGATCATCCTCCAGCACGTGCAGCGGCAAACTGAAGCGTTCGCGCCAGCTCAGTATTTCCTGTTGCAACCGGTATTCGCCGCACTCGGTGATGACAATGTCACTGAACTCTTGCTGCTGCAGGGCATAGGCCACGGCATCGGTCATACTGTGAATACCCGGCTGAGCGCCGTATTCCAGATAACAAAGCGCAAAGCCCTGTTGCCGCAAGGTTGCGGCAAAATGACGCATTGCGCTAAACAGTAAAATGATTTTGTGCTTATGATGTTTCACGTAACGGGCTTCGGTTTTCACCTCTGCCATCAGAATCAGGTCGTCAGGACCTGCCTGACGCAGGCTGGCCAGAGCCGGGCTTAATTGATCGCCCAGAATAATAATCAGTTTGCGCATAGCGGCCACAGTTAATCAGAGTTATGGCAAGTACGGGCGCGGGCCCTTTGGCGATCATTCGTTAGCGTTGCAGTCGCGTAAAAACTGAGTATGATGTGACACAATAACATTTGAGGAGAAGGCTATGTCATCAAAATTGCTCGCCCTGCTGCTGCCCGCCTTACTGCTGGGCCCGGCTGCGCTGGTTCAGGCGCACCCGGCACATCAGCACGACAAAGCGCCCAAGGCTGAACAACATAATCACGATCATGATCATAAACACGATCATGACCACAAGCATGAGCACGACCATGATCATGATGACATGACTCAATTGGGTGCCCATGTGCATGGCGCGGCGACGCTGACCCTGGTGCTGGAGGGCAATGAACTGCAACTGGCGTTGCAATCTGCCGCCTACAATATTGTCGGTTTTGAACATGCGCCAAGCAATAACGAGCAACGGCAGGAAATTGCGCTGGCGCTGGATAATCTTGCTCAGGCAACCTGGCTTACTTTAAGCCGCGACGCCCACTGCGAAGTGCAAAGCGCCGATGCTAATACTGATCTGACCGAACCGGGTTACACTGGTCATGGTGATTTTTATGCCAATATCAGTTTGCTGTGTCAAAACCCGGCGCGTTTGCAGCAGTTGGAGCTGGGGTTGTTCAGTCTGACGCCGGCACTGGAAAAGGTGGAGGTGCAGTGGGTGATTAACGGTCGCCAGGGCGC
>DAIOUM010000029.1:21107-26195 GCA_036759505.1 Alishewanella sp.
TTGGCTAAGTCATGCGAGACACTGTCGGTGGTAATGGTGCCGCTGATCCAGAATGGCGAATAGATCATATCCGCGCGCAGATTGGACGCGCCGGTAACATAGATAATCTGATTTGGCGGCGGTGGCGGTACGTGGATACAGGCGCCAAAGTAGGGTACCAGGAAGAAACTGGTCACATTTTGTTTGTCATCAAATTCCAGCGGCACAATAAAGCCCGGGATCCGGACCTTAACGTTATTAAATTCCGGTTTTACCTTGGCTGACTGTAAAATTTGCTGCCAGGCCTGGGCAGTAGGATCATTACCATTGTAGTTATCTTCAAACGGTGAAGGCTGACTATAGTCGTGCGTCACCTCGGGTAAGGACTGTAATAGCTTCAGGTCCTCTTCCGGCATTAAATCAGTCCATTCAATGGTTTTAACCTCGGCCGCCTGCAGGCTAAAAGCCAACATTGCGGTCAGTACCAAAGAAAACGCAACAGACAACTTGTTGAACATTGGAGTTTCGCCTCTTAATTAACGCATAATACGGCACAGAACACTGCACAGCACATTGCACTATGCTGCGCTATCATAGCATGCAGAAAGGAGACCCTGTGACCACCAAGCCGAAATTTCCTGCGATTGAACTCAAAGATCTTAAATTTTGGTACCAGCCCGGCGGCTGGCAACTGGCCATCCCAAAGTTGTCGCTAAGTAGCGGCCAGCACCTCTTTGTACGCGGTGCCTCGGGCAGTGGTAAAACCACGCTATTGAATTTGTTATGCGGTATTACCGTGCCTAACGCTGGTGAAATCTGGTTAAACGGCATGGCGCTGCATCAGCTCAGTGCCTCGCGTCGCGATAAATTGCGCGCTTCGGAGATCGGGGTGGTGTTTCAGCAGCTGAACCTGATCCCCTATCTGAGTGTGCTGGATAATGTGCTGTTACGCGCTGCCTTTGCCAGGGCGCCGGCCGCAGCAATGCAGCAGCGGGCCCGCGAACTGTTAACAGCACTGGGGCTGGGAGATAATTACTGGCAGCAAAAAGCCAGCCAGTTAAGCGTCGGTCAGCAGCAGCGGGTCGCCATTGCCCGGGCTTTACTGACCCAGCCAACCTTACTGATTGCCGATGAACCCACCTCAGCCTTGGATGCTGATAACCGTGATGCCTTTATGCAGGTATTGCTCAGTGAAGCGGATAAAAGCGGCACTACTGTGATCTTTGTCAGCCATGACAGTCAGTTGCAGCGTTATTTTCATTATCAACTGGCGATGACAGCCCTGGAGCAAGGAGTAGTGGCATGTTAATTAAACTCGCCCGTCTAAGTTTATGGAACCGCCGGGGCACTGTGTTACTAACCCTGTTGTCACTAACCATTAGTCTGGTGCTGCTACTGGGAATTGATCATATCCGTAAAGAAGCCCGCAGTAGCTTTACCAATACGGTGTCTGGTACTGATCTGATCGTCGGCGCCCGCTCTGGTCAGCTTAATTTGTTGCTGTATTCGGTATTCCGGATCGGTAATGCCACCGCGAATGTCAGCTGGGCGACCTATGAGCGGATCAGCCGGCATCCGCAAATCGCCTGGACCATCCCGTTATCGCTCGGCGATTCGCACCGTGGCTACCGGGTATTGGGCACGAATCAGGGCTATTTTGAACATTTCCGCTACGCCTCATCGCAGCAGCTGCAGTTTGCTGAGGGCGTGCCCTTTGCTGGTGTTTATGATGCGGTATTAGGCGCTGAGGTGGCAAAGCGCCTGGGCTATGTGCTGGGGCAGGAAATCGTACTGGCGCATGGTATCGGCGCTGTCAGTTTTTCCGAGCATAAAGACAAGCCCTTTACTGTCGTCGGCATCCTGGCGCCAACCGGCACTCCTGTTGATCAAACGGTGCATGTTAGCCTGGAAGGCATTGAAGCCATCCATATCGACTGGCAGCAGGGCGCGCCTATGCCTGGCCGGCAGGTCAGTGCCGAACAGGCGCTGGAAATGGATTTAACTCCCAAGGCAATTACCGCCTTTATGGTGGGGTTGAATTCACGGATGGCCACCTTTGTGGTGCAGCGGCAGATCAATGAGTTTCGTGGCGAACCCCTGACTGCCATCTTACCCGGGGTGGCACTGGCTGAGCTGTGGCAGATGCTGGGCATGGTAGAGAATATGCTGCTGCTGATCACCTTATTGGTGCTGGTGGCAGCTTTAGTTGGCATGATGACCACCTTGCTGGCTTCGATGCGGGAGCGGCAACGGGAAATGGCGATTTTACGTGCAGTGGGGGCCAGCCCCTGGTATCTGTTCTGGCTGATCCAACTGGAAGTGCTGTTGCTGACCAGTGTGGCGATGCTCAGCAGTGCCGTCCTACTGCTGGCAGCGCTGTGGGGTGTGCAGGACTATCTGGCGGCAAACTATGGCCTCTTTATCAGCCTGAGCCCCTTTAGCTTACAAAGCCTGTACTGGGCTGGCGGCATTCTGGCTGCCGCTGCGCTACTGGCCTGCGTACCGGCCTTGGTGGCTTATCGCCGTGCCCTGACTGATGGTTTAAGTATTCGTTTATAAGGACAGCTGATGCAGCTATTTTTAGTTTATTTAGGTGGCACCGCACCCGGTGCCAATATTGAACTGCACGATGTGCGTTTTGTGGTTGGCGAGACTATTGAGCAGACTTACCCTCAGCTGCGCCAGCAATGGTTTGGCGAGATTAAAGGCCTGCATCTAGACAGCTATCTGGCGCTACATAATATTGATGGCTATCAGATCCGTCTGTCGACGACGCCGGTTGAGCAGGCGGAAAAGCTGTTTTTTGTTAATTTTGGTGGCTATTACGCGGGCAAGATTGCCGAGCAGCATGATTTTATGCTCTGTGTGGCGAAGAGTGCGGCAGAGGCTAAGGCAAGGGCTAAAGCTCAGCTATTGACCGATGCCGATAGCCCGCACAAAGATGATTTGCTGCAGCTGGACGACTGCCTGCCGTTACAGCAGGCTAGTGGTTACTATATTGAGCTGCTACCGGGCGGTCAGGCTCAGCCTCTGCGTCCGGACTGGTCAGGTTACGAGGTAATTGGTTAGCAGCACTCAGTTCACCGGTAAGGGTGCGCCACACCCAGCTTACAGTTTCGGCCAGCTGAAACTGCCGAGGTATACGGCTAACCGGTAGCCCCGGCTCCGCGGCCAGCACAAAACTAAAGGCATAGTTTTGTTGCTGCCCCATCCGTAAATCTGTCATCACCACTTGCTCGCCCTGTTGTTCCAGGGCGAAAAAGCCTTGGGTAAAAGCCGCCAGTGTCTGCACATCCGGATGCTGCTGATAACGCTGGTATAACTCAGGATCCAGTGGGTAACGCTGAAACACGATGTCGCTGTTCTTTTCCAGCAACGAGTAAAAACCTTCATAGTAAGCTTCTTCGGACACCAGCAGTACCCGCCACAGCAAGGTGTTCAGTGCGGTCGGTACCACCAGCACCCTGGCGTCATTGCTTACCGGCTGCTTGGCAGCAATTTGTAATACATGCTGCTGCGCAGCCAGCCCCCAGAGTAAATAACAGCTGGAGAACACCAGCGCTGCGGTATTAGCAGCCAGGGCCCTTTTGCCACGCCAGAGCACCCAGACCAGGCCGAGCAATAATGGCAGCGTATAAAGAGGATCGATAATAAAGATGCTACCCACCGCAAACGGATGATTACTAAAGGGCAGCGCCAGCTGGGTGCCATAGATGGTAAGAGTATCCAGCAGGGGGTGGGTAATTAGCACCAGCCAGATCGCCAGCAACCAATGACGGTATAGCGGCATTTGCTGATGAATTTTACAGATCAGCAGCGCCAGCAGCGGTGATAACAAAGTCAGATAAAACAGCGCATGGCTAAAGCCACGGTGGTACACCATATTACTCAGCGCATCACCGTAGTCGATCAAGATATCCAGATCCGGCAGCGTGCCGGCCACCGCGCCCCAGAGCGCGGCTTTTTTGACTGAGCTTGTGCGGCCCACTACAGCAACGGCAACCGCCGAGCCAAGGGCAATTTGGGTTAATGAATCCATCGTGCTATGTAATCCGTCAGATGTTAGCGGATGCCAGAGAGGCTAACCTGCGCCAGTTGCGCCGCCAGCACTTGCCGTAACAGCTTATAATCATCACACAGAGTATAGAGGCTTTTGTCTACGTCCAGATAATAGGCAGCGCGCTGGCCATTCAGTTCAATCGGCGCACTGATTTGTCGGAACTGAAAGCCGACCCGGTTGAGCATTCTGGCCAGAGCGGGCGCAACCACAGCGTAGGCGTGTGCTATGCCCTCGCTGTAGGCTTGCTCCAGCGCAGCCAGATACAAACCCGCCGCCAGATAACGATAATGACTGTTGTTCGGGCTAACCTGCAACGGATTTAACTGGCTAAGTGCCGGATTATGCGGTTGCTGTTGGCGGCGAAATTCACCGGCCAGCGCCAGGCGTGATAATTCGCAAACGCTGTGCGGCGCAAAGGCAGCTGGCTGCAATTGTGGTTCAGTAAAATGGTCGTCAAAATAACTGACTACCGGTAACTGTTCGGCAGCTGTACGGCAATACACCATCCGCATAGTGCCTGCCAGGCTTCGGCTTTGCCGGTGTTGCAGCAGATAATGGGCAGAGCGCTGATCGTAGTGATCCTGCTCAATCGCATTGGCATTGGTAGGCTCAAAGCCTAACTCTTCGCAATACACCTGGTGGCGTAAACGATAGCTTTGTTGCTGCTCGTCGCTACTAACGGCGCGCTTGATCTGAAAATCACGCTGAAACAATAATGCCCAGTGACCACCTTGCTGTGAGTGTGGTTCGCTGGGCACAGCAGTTTGTGGCAGGCTAAGCGCGAGACTGGCCTGAGAATTAGAATGCATGGCGCAACCCTGACAATAGGAAAATGCTGTTTTTGTTGTAATAGCATAAGCCGGCCGGCGCGTCCTGAATGCGGCATTCTTCCCTGATACAGCTATGCAACTGGCCGCCCATTTTCAGGCGCAGCGCAGCACTGCTGCTTACTATGCAGATTTTATTTGCAGAGATCAAACCAGCAAGCGCTTATTTAGCAGCAAATCGCTGCTAAATCACCACAGGGCAAGGGAAAAAGGTGTGAAAAT
>DAIOUM010000030.1:0-26055 GCA_036759505.1 Alishewanella sp.
CCCTGGATGCGGCGCATCCTGGCCATCAATTCCTGAAACTGCTCAAAATTCACGGTTGGGAAAGACACATAGATCTTGTTTAACGACGGATCGACTTCGATACCGCGCAGATCCAACTGATAGCTAACCAGCACATTGAGGACATCTTGCGCCAGCCCTAATCGATTTTGACACTGTATTTCTAAACGCATAGCCGCCTTACACCTCTGGCCTGACCGATGCTGCATCATACGGTAAATTAAAGCAGACAGACCAGTTTTTTTGTAAAGAATTATGAACAAAAAAGGACGCACCGGGCGTCCTGTTACAATAAGACAGTAGGCTTAGGCTGACAGCAGCGCATCCGTCTTAGCCGCACAAATAAAATCATTCTTGTGCAGGCCTTTGATCGAGTGCGACCACCAGGTCACGGTCAACTTGCCCCACTCCAGCAGCAGCGCCGGATGATGGCCTTCCGCTTCTGCCATTTCGGCCACTTTATTGTGAAAGGCCCAGGCTTGTTTGAAGTTTTTAAATTTGTACTCGCGTTCCAGCTGTAAGATACCGTCACGGACCACCGGCGTCCAATCCGGGATCTGGCGCATTAATTCCGGCAACTCGGCCTCTGATACTTTTGGTGCATCAGCACGGCAGGCTTCACATTTCATTGCAGTTAATTCGGTCATGCTTAGTTTCCTAGCTTGCTTGCTTTTCTTTAGGGGGAAATTTCGGGGCATGTAAACCCAGGGCGCGCGCCTGCTCAACCAGCGCCATCAGATCCAGATGGGCGATATCAAACAGATCATCGATGCGGTTAATCATAAAATAAATCGGTTGCATAATATCAATACGGTAAGGCGTACGCAGCACATCCAGCGCATCAAACGGCTTGCGCTCTGGCAGCTCGGACTCCAGCGCATAACGGGTTTCACCCGGCGATGACAGAATACCGCCACCGTAAATGCGAAGTCCGTCCGGCGTTTGCAGCAAACCGAACTCAATGGTAAACCAGTACAGTCTGGCCAGATACACCCGATCCTGCTTATTCGCTGCTAAGCCAAGCTGACCATAAATATGGGTAAACTCAGCAAAGGCCGGGTTGGTTAACATCGCACAGTGGCCAAAAATTTCATGGAAAATATCCGGCTCTTGCAGATAGTCGAATTCTTCGCGGCTGCGGATAAAGGTAGCAACCGGGAATTTCTTATTGGCTAGCAACTCAAAAAAGCGATCAAAGCTAATCAATGCCGGCACCTCAGCGCATTCCCAGCCAGTGGTTGCACGTAATACCTTACTGACTTCCTCCAACTGCGGGATGCGATCGGTGGGTAAATTCAGGCGTTGCAGCCCCGCCATATATTCGTCGCAGGCTTTACCTTCGATTACACCCAGCTGCCGGGTGATCAACTCGTGCCAAATCTGATTTTCTTCATCACTCCAATGGATAATGCCGTTGGCATCCGATTGGCGCGATACGTATTTACTGGTTTTAGTCATACACTACCTGTTGTCTTGATCGTTAACAGCGCATGGCTGCTGGCTCAGTATTTTGATTTTTTTAAAAGGGAGCCGATGCAGCGGATACTAGACGATAGTGGCGACGGTGTTAATCTTTGATCCCGGAAAAAACCACGGTTAAAGTGTAACAAAAGCATTACACCCTAACCGCTTTCCACGGTGATGATGGGGGCAATGCTGCCCCACAGGACTATGCGTGCTGACTCTCTGCCAACCAATGATTGACGGCAGTCAGTAATTCATCCGGGTGAAACTTGGCAATAAATTGATCGGCGCCGACTTTTTTCACCATCGCCTCATTGAACACACCGCTTAACGAAGAGTGCAGAATAATATGGATCGGACGCAGTGACGGCTCAGCCTTAATTTCTGCGGCCAGCGTATAGCCATCCATCCGCGGCATCTCGATATCAGAGATCAGCAGCGGTACCCGCCGGATGACGTCATCGCCCCACTCTTTGGCTTTGTTACGTAACCAATCAAGTGCTTCCTGACCATCCTTCATCAGTTCTGATTTAACGTTAATACTATCAAGCGCTCTTTTCACCTGATTACGGGCCACTGCCGAGTCATCCGCGACCAGCACCAGGATTTTATCCAGGGTCAGGCCTTGCGACTGCGCTTTGGTTTCCTCACTGACATCTTCATCTACCGGCATAATCTCGGCATAGACTTTTTCAACATCGATAATCTGTACCAGCTTATTTTCAATTTCAGTTACAGCAGTCAGATAATGCGATTTACCGGCGCCTTGTGGTGGCGGTTTGATCTGCTCCCAGGTCAGGTTAACAATCTTGTCGACACTGGATACCAGAAACCCCTGCACACTGCGGTTGTACTCGGTGACAATCACAAAGGCATTCTCCGTTTTACCTATGCCCTTGCCAGTGGTGGCTTCCGCTAAATCCAGCACCATCACCGGTTCGCCACGCAAATGCGCAATACCTTTGACACAGGGATGAGATCCCGGCATCTCGGTCAATTGCGGGCACTGGATCACCTCGCGCACCTTAAACACGTTGATCCCGAATGGCTGCGGCCCATTAAGCCGGAACAGTAATAATTCGAAACGATTCTGCCCGGCCAGATTGGTTCTTTGGTTTACCGAATTTAACAGATTACTCATGCAAGGCTTCCCGGAAATAATAGCGACTCTGTCTAGTTATAGCAGGTTTCCGGCGTCTGTTTTGGATTTAGCGCAAGCTTTGGATTAACTTTTGCATTTTGTTGCGCTGCAAGCGTTAATGGCGCCAGGGCCTGCTGTAGATCGGCCAAAATATCATCAACATGCTCCAGGCCAACAGAGATCCGGATCAGTCCATCACTGATCCCGGCGGCGGCCCGCTCTTCTGCAGTATAGGGACTATGAGTCATCGAGGCCGGATGCTGAATTAACGATTCAGCATCGCCCAGACTGACCGCCAGGCTGAGCAAACGGCAACGATTGATCATCTCCCGGCTTTGCTCCAGACTAGCGTTCAGCTCAAACGCCAGCACGCCACCTGCGGCCTGCATCTGCGTACCAAGAAAGCGATAGCCCGGATGACCAGGCAGGCCCGGATAATGCACCACAGCCACTGCCGGGTGCGCCGCCAGATATTCGGCGACCTTTTGCGCATTACTGCAATGCCGCTCTAACCGTACCGATAAGGTTTTTAAACCACGGATAATCAGCCAGGCATCGTGTGGGCTGATAGTGGCGCCCATATCTTTTAGCGTCGTCAGTTTGATGGTGCGGATTTTCTCTTCATCCGAGACAATAATGCCGGCCACCACATCTCCATGACCATTCAGATATTTGGTCGCGCTGTGGATAATAATATCAGCGCCAAATTTCGCCGGCTGCTGTAATAGTGGCGTCAGGAAGGTATTATCAATCACCGACAGGATATTATGTTGCCGGCACAGACCACATAAGAAAGCCAGATCCAATACCACCAAATGCGGGTTAATCGGCGTTTCGGCAAACAGCATTTTGGTATTAGGCTTAATGGCGGCAATCACAGCCGCATGGTCGGTCATATCAACAAAACTGACTTCAATACCATAGCGGGCAAACTGATGGCTAAACAACGCAAAGCTGCAGCCATAAATGGCTTTACTGGCAATCAGGTGATCGCCCTGTTGTAAAAACGCCAGTGTCGCGGCTGCCACGGCGCCCATACCAGTCGCCGTCGCTGCAGCATCTGCCATGCCTTCCAGTGCTGCCACTTTAAGCTCCAGCTCGCGGGTGGTCGGGTTACCTAAGCGGGTATAAATATAACCGTCCTGCTCGCCGGCGAAACGGGCTGCGCCCTGCTCGGCGTTGTCAAACACGAAGGTCGAGGTTTGGTAAATCGGTGTACTGAGCGCGCCATAGGGCTGTTTGGTTTTGCCGGCATGGATACACAGGGTTTCAGCATGTTTATTATTATTTTTCATAAGGGTGTTCTGCTAATGACTGCAACTCTCTTCAGCATTAACAGAAAACGCTAAAATGGGAAGCAAGCCAGACGGCTTGCTGTCTGAAGTAATAAAAACTCTGACCAGTGACTGCTGTCAGCTTTTGTTGGCAGTCGGCTCAGCCGGGCTAAAACGTCCAACCAGGGCTTTTGCCAGCTGTGCGGGCTGAATTTTCTGACTTTGCGCTAAGGGTAAAGGCCGTAATTGCGTCATGGCGATATTGCCCAGCCGCGCTACCAATAAACCGGCAACCACGCCCTGCCCGGCCCGGGCAGAGAGTTTTGCCGTTAATTCACTGCTCAACACATCCGCCGCCATGTCCAGCGCCAATTCTGAGCTACCGGCCCAAAGTAAGGTTGCTATCGCCTGCTTGATTAATACCAGACTACGTAACTGACCAACAGGTGCGCCGTAGAGCCTGGCCAGCTGGCGTAACATCCGGCTGCTGCGCCACAGCACCAGTAACATATCTGCCAGCGCGAACGGACTGATCGCCACAGCCAGACTGCTGTCGGTCGCACCGCGCCAGATCAGCTGTTGCGCCTGCCGATCCAAGGGTTGCAGCAGTTGCTGCTCGAATAAGGTCAGGATCTCGATGTCGCTGTGTTCAGGTTTGATCGCTGCACGCCAGTCAGCTATCGCAGTTTGCGTCAGCGCGTCCGGCGGCAAAGCGCGCAAAATGGCATCGCAAAGCGGTGAGGCCTCGCCAAACTGCACATTTGCCGCAATACGCTGCGCCTGTTGCTGCCACTGCTGATTACGTTGCAGCTGCCGCCACAAGCGCCACTCGCGGTAACACAGCACCAGCAGGATGGTCAGCATAGCGCCACTGAACAGACTTACCAGGGCACCAGCCAGCAGGCTTTGCTGCCAATGCTGTGTCAGCCAGGCAGTCCACTGCCAAAGCCCCAGTGAGATTAATGCCAGCAAGGCGAACAGTACCGCCAGCCATAACACACTGAACCGGCTTGAGGAGGAAGGCTCTGGCGGCGCCACGTCATCCAGCGGTAACAGCGGCTGGGGTTCTAACTGCTGACGGGCTTTCGGGAGCTCGACTGCTGCTATCTGCTCCTGGCTAAAATGCTGGGCCGACTTTAAGGGTTTCATCGTAGTTTGTCTCCGAGCAAAAATTCCAGCACATGATCCATCCGGACATGGGGTAAAGGTGAGGCGGCAGCCTGCGTTGCTGGCAATAAGGCAGGAAATTGAAACTGATGTTGCTGATACAAACTGGCCGGCGGGATCTGCGCCGGCACTTCGCCCGGATACAGGGTCACCGGCTCGCCCGTTGCCAGATCACGGCCACTGATACAAGGTTGGCGTTGCCCCTGCAGCTGCACAAAGCCGGCCTGACTGGCGCGCACAGCAGCGATCGCCATCGCCTCAGTAACCGCACTGGCATAGACGCTTTGTTTGATCGGTTGCTGCAACAACTGCTGCAGCAATAACGTCAGGGCCTTATGCTGATCCGGTGTCACATGATCCGCCTTACTGGCGGCAAACAATACCTTGCTGATCTGCGGCTGAAATAACCGGCTTAGCAAGCTGGCCGGGCCATAGCGAAAGCTTTGCATTATCAAGCCGAGCGCCTGCTGTAACTCCTGCACAGCACTGTAACCGGCATTTAATGCAGCCAGACAATCCACCAGCACCACCTGGCGGTCGAGCCTTGAAAAGTGCTGCCGGTAAAAAGGTTTGATCACATAATCACAGTAGCTTTGATAATGCTCGGTCAAGCGGCGCAACAGCGGCGAATCGGTTTCCAGTTGCTCCGGCAATAACGGAAACAGTTGTAGCATCGGCGCGCCGGCCAATTCGCCGGGGATCAGTAACCGACCGGGTTGCTGTAGATAACAACCGCTCTGCTGACTGTATTGCAGCAGCAGGCTGCGGTAACTCTCAGTCAGCTCTTGCAGTTGCACCTCAGACAAGCTCTGTAAATCACACTGCTGCAAAAGTGCTTTAAACGCCACACTGCTGGCCTGACGGTGTGGCTGTTGAAACAGTTGCCAGCAAAATGTTGACCATTGCCGGTAATCCTGCTGTAGCAGCGGCAAATCGAGCAGCCATTCTCCCGGGTAATCAATAATTTCCAGCTGCAGCTCGCTATGCTGTTGCAACCGTGATCGAATAGCGCCCTGCGGGCGGTAGCGCAAGCTAAGGTTAAGCTGGCTCCAGCCGGTGGTTGATGGTGGCCATTGCGCCGGTTCGGCGCTCAGATAGTGTAAATTCTGTTCATACGGAAAGCGCGGGATCGCCAGTGGCTGGTTTTGTGCCAGCCGGCCACCGAGATAACGCCCCTGCTGTAGCACGCTAAAAAAAGGCAGATGCGCTGTTTGGTCGCCGATAGTCAACTGATGCACCAGTGAACTGATAAAGGCGGTTTTGCCGGCACCGCTCAGCCCGGTAACGCCAAGCCGCAGGTGCCGGTCCAGAGTGCGATGGCCAAGTTGCCGGCCGTGATACTGAATACTTTCCAACCAACTCATGCGCAGTCCGACAGTCAGGGGTTACAGGTTATTAAATTCACGGTTCAGCTGAAAGCGGCTGGATGTGACATGCCGCTCCATATCCCGCAATTTCAGCTCCATGCTGTTAAACTGATGATTCAGGTGTTGCAACGCCTGACGTGGTGACTCACCTCGCTGCCAAACCCGGGTTTTTAACTCCACCGGCTTATTGGCATAATCCTGGCTAGCCTCAGTCGAGCCGGCGGCAAAAGCCGCTTTCGACTTTTTTTCCAGCACCACCCACGCCGCGATGTAAAGCACCAGCACAATGCCACCACCGCCGAGGAAGAACGCCGAGACAGTAATGATCCGCACCAGCCACAATTCCCAGCCGAAGTAATCCGCAATACCGGCGCAGACCCCGGCGATTTTGCCGTTTTCGTCGTCCCGTAACAGTTCACGCTTTTTACTGACCATGCTGATTCCTCCATCTTGGGCTGTCGGCATCTAAAATGGCTTCCAGGGTTTTGATCCGCTCGGCCATTTTCTCAGCTCTGACGGTCAACTCGTTCAACTGGTTCAACTCAGCATCACTCAGGCCCTGTTTAATCTTATTTTTACTGCGGTAGTGCATAATCACCCACAGCGGTGCCACAAAGATCATAAACAGGATCAGTGGCACAAAAATAATCTCATGAATATCCATTCGTTAGTCCTTCAAAAAGGACGCCTGTACTCAGGCGTCTTTGTTCTGCATTTTGGCTTTCAGAGCAGCCAGTTCCTGGTCAATTTTGTCTTGCGCAGCCAGCTCAGCAAATTCGTCTTTTAACGATTTCTTACCTAAATCATAGGCTTCAACCTGAGCTTCCAGCGTATCAATTTTCTGCTCGTAACGCTCAAATTTGTACATCGCATCGTTAATTTTGTTGCTATCCAGTGTTTTCTTCACTTCCAGACGGTTAGCAACGGTCTGACGGCGCATTAACATGCTCTTTTGCCGTGCTTTGGCATCGGCCAGCTTTTCCTGTAACTGGGCGACTTCGTCCTGTAACTTGCTGATATGCTCATCCAGATTAGCAATGTCACGGGCCACTGCATCGGCTTGTTCGCTGGCTTTCTCCCGTTCAATCAGGGCAGAGCGTGCCAGATCGTCACGTTCCTTTGACAATGCCAGTTCGGCCTTCGCCTGCCAGTCTGCGGCTTCTTCCTGCAGCCGGTTGATCAGGCGTTGTAACTCTTTTTTCTCCGCGATGGTTTTCGCTGAAGAAGAGCGAACTTCGACCAGTGTATCTTCCATTTCCTGAATAATCAGGCGGACCATTTTCTCCGGATCTTCCGCTTTATCCAGTAAAGCGTTGATATTGGAGTTCACGATATCGGAGAAGCGTGAAAAAATACCCATAATAATTACCTCTGTTTAATGATGACTGACATCGACGCCTTTTGTTATTCAGGTTTCTTGCCAACTTGCAAAATCAGATTAATCAATTGAAATTAAACATTATTTTTTATTTTAAAATTCAACTATCGCTTAGTCACGTTATGAAATACACTATTTATTAGTAATTTTCGCTAACTTATGGCTGCTCATGAATAGGAAGTTCCAACAAGATAACCTGCTAGGCCAGGCCAACAGTTTTTTAAACGTGCTGGATCAGGTGTCACAACTGGCGCCGCTGGATAAGCCGGTGCTGATCATTGGCGAGCGCGGTACCGGTAAAGAACTGATTGCAGCCCGTCTGCACTTTCTGTCGCAGCGCTGGGATCAACAATATCTTACGCTGAACTGTGCTGCCTTAAACGAAAATTTATTAGAAAGCGAACTGTTCGGGCATGAAGCCGGTGCCTTTACCGGCGCCAGTAAACGCCATGAGGGCCGCTTTGAGCGCGCCAATGGCGGCACCCTGTTTTTGGACGAATTGGCCAATACCCCGGCCATGGTGCAGGAAAAATTGCTGCGGGTTATTGAATATGGCGAATTTGAGCGGGTTGGTGGCAGCCGGCCGGTGCGGGTGGATGTGCGCCTGGTCTGCGCCACCAATGAAGATCTGCCCTCAATGGCAGAGCAAGGCGAATTTCGGGCGGATTTACTGGACCGTCTGGCGTTTGATGTGATCACTCTGCCGCCGATGCGCGAGCGCCGGGAGGATATTCTGCTGCTGGCGGAGCACTTTGCGATCAATATGGCACGCGAGCTGGGGCTGGAGTTATTCAGCGGCTTTACTGAAAAAGCTAAGAAAACGCTGCTGGACTACGACTGGCCCGGTAATGTACGGGAGTTGAAAAACGTGGTTGAACGCGCCGTATACCGCAACAATAATGCCTATGTGCCGGTACATACTATTCAACTCGACCCCTTTGAATCAGCCTACCGGCCACAGAAAAGGATCAAAGCACCAGTGAGCCGGGTGCTATCTGAGCCGGTACCGCAGGCAACGCAGCCCCAGGCGTCGGCCCTACAGCCCGGCACGGCGGCAGTACAAGGCGTTGCCGCAGAGTTTGATTTTTCCGGCAACCTGGATTTTAAAACGCTGTCGCAGGACTTTGAAGTGCGCTTAATTAAGCAAGCACTGGCAGCTTGTCAGTATAATCAGAAAAAAACCGCCGATGTGCTGGGACTGACCTATCATCAGCTCAGGGGTTATATGAAAAAATATCAGTTACTGGATAGTCAGCAGTGAAATATCTGTCTTGTTTAAGCCTGCTTTGTGTTGCCCTGCTCGGCGGCTGCAGCCGGGATCAGGGCCCGCTGCGTGAGGGCGGTTTAGTCTATTGCGCAGAGGGCTCACCGGAACATTTTAATCCACAGCGGGTGACCTCTGGCACCACCATTGATATTATCAGCCAGCAACTGTACGACCGGCTGCTGGATATTGACCCGCAAAGTGGCGATCTGCTGCCGGCTCTGGCCAGCAGCTGGCAGCGCTCTGCCGACGGCAGAACCTATGAGTTTCAGCTCAGACCCGATGTGCAGTTTCATCAGACACATTATTTTACCCCCAGCAGACCATTGCAGGCAGCCGATGTGGTCTTTACTTTTAATCGTATTTTACAGCCAGACCATCCCTTCCATGCAGTCGGTGGTGCTGTCTATCCCTATTTTCAGAGTGTTGACTGGACAGCTCTGGTAACCGAAGTGCGGGCAACAGGCCCGCTTACCGTGCAGTTTCAGCTTAGCCGGCCTGACAGCTCTTTCCTGTCTAATCTGGCTACGGATTTTGCCGCTATTCTGTCGGCTGAATATGCCGGGCAATTACTGGCCAGCGGCCGGCCGGCACAAATTGATAGTTTGCCGGTTGGTACAGGGCCGTTTTTCTTCCGCGAGTACCAAAAAGATGTTCTGGTACGCTTTTACCGGCATGCCAACTACTGGCGCGGTGAAGCGGCGATGGCACAGCTGGTATTTGATATAGTGCCGAATAACGCCCGACGAATGGCCAAGCTGTTAACCCATGAGTGCGACATTATTGCCTATCCGCGACTGGCCGAGCTGGCGCTGATCACCGAACGGCCTGATGTCCGGGTGCAGGAAAGCACCAGTATGAATGTCGGTTTCTGGGCCTTTAATACCCGTAAAGCGCCCTTTGACAATGTTAAGGTGCGCCAGGCGCTATCGCTGGCGATTAATCAACGGGCGATTTTGCAAGCCGTGTATTTTAATCAGGCCACCGCCGCCCGCTCCGTGCTGCCGCCGACTTCCTGGGCCTTTAACCCGCAAATTCCGTTGCATGAATATAACCCACAACGGGCACGCGAGCTGCTGGCCGAGGCCGGTTATGGCAATGGCTTTAATATGAACATCTGGGCGATGCCGGTACAACGTTTGTACAACCCCAATGCATTGAAAATGGCTGAATTGCTGCAGGCCGACCTGGCGCAGATCGGAGTTAACGCCAGCATTGTCAGCTACGAGTGGAATGCTTTCCGCCGCCGGCTCAGTCAGGGCGAGCATGATTCCGTATTGATTGGCTGGGCCGCGGACAATGCCGATCCGGACAACTTTTTCCGGCCACTGCTTAGCTGTGCCGCCGCAGACAGCGGCTCTAACCGTGCCCTGTGGTGCGATCCGGTCTTTGACCGCATGATTAATCAGGCGCTGCTAACCAGTGATCAGCAGCAAAGACGTAGTTACTACCTGGCAGCCCAACAATATCTGCATAACGAGCTCCCTCTGGTTGCTATGGCGCATTCGCAGCGGATCCAGGCACTGAACTCGCAGGTAGAAGGCGTCAGTATTAACCCCTATGGTGGTATTGCCTTATTTCAGGCCAGACGGGTGCAACCATGACCATTTACCTGTTGCGCCGGCTGTTTTTACTTGGCACCGTATTACTGGGGTTAAGTATTTTCGCCTTTAGCCTCGGCTACCTGTTTCCTGGCGAGCCATTGCAAAACTTCTCCGGTTTACGCTATCTGGATGACACCACACGCGAGCAGCTGACCCTGGCGTACCGGCTCGACAGCTCTTATTTACAGCAGTATCTGGCATTTATCCAGCGCCTCTGGCACGGCGATTGGGGGCTATCTCTCGCCAGCCAGCAACCGCTGTTAACTGAGATCCGGCAGGTATTACCGGCAACCTTGGAGTTAACCAGCTACGCCCTGTTGGTATCCTTTTTCGTCGGCATACCGCTTGGTATTCTGGCAGCAATCAAACCGGATGGCGTGATCGGTAAGACCATCTCGGCCATCGCCATTACCGGCTATTCGCTGCCCATATTCTGGTGGGGGTTGTTGCTGATTATGGTATTTGCGGTCGGGCTGGGCTGGTTTCCATCCGGTGGCCGCCTTGGCGTGCTCTACGAGATCCCGCCGCAAACCGGTTTTATGCTGATTGATATTCTGTTGTCCGATGTCAGCTACCGACAGGCGGCGCTGCAGGATGCCTTGCGGCATTTGCTGTTACCCACACTAGCGCTGGCGACCTTTCCAACTACTGTGATGATCCGCTTTGTGCGCGATGCGATGCTCGATGTCTGGGAGCAAAGCTATATTAAAACCGCAAAAGCCAAAGGGTTAAGCCGGTTGCAGGTACTTTACCGCCATGGTCTGCGCAATGCCCTGTTACCGGTGATCCGGCAAATCGGCCTGCAGTTTAGCACCCTGATCACGCTTGCCATGCTAACCGAAGTGATCTTCTCCTGGCCCGGAATTGGCCGCTGGCTGATCGACAGCATCTATCAACGCAATTTCCCGGCGATCCAGGCCGGATTAATGATTATTTCGGTACTGGTGATTACGGTTAATATGCTGACCGAAATCCTGCATACCTTCTTTAACCCGCTGGCCAGGAAGCGTTAAGATGCAGAAGTTTCGCTTGTATTTTGAAGAAAATAACCGCTCCCCTCTGGTGCAGCTGTGGCGTGAGTTTGCACGCCAGCACAGTGCCCTGTTTGGCCTGGCCTTGTTTGCCGGTTTTTTGTTACTGAGTATTCTGGCGCCGCTGCTGACACCACATGACCCCTATCTGCAGGCCGATCATTTATTACTGTTACCGCCGTCCTGGTCAGAACAAGGTCTGGTACAGTATCCTTTTGGTACCGATGATTTAGGACGGGATTTGCTGTCCAGAATGCTCAAGGGTACTACCTATACCTTCGGTCTGGCATTGGTCACGGTGCTGGGAGCCTTAATCGCCGGTTTGGCGCTGGGCGCACTGGCAGGCATGAGCCGAGGCGTTAAATCGAGCTTTTTTAATCATTTACTTGATTTAATCCTGACCATCCCGTCGCTACTATTGGCGATTATTATTGTCGCGGTATTAGGCCCAGGCCTGGCGAACACTGCCTGGGCTGTTAGTCTGGCGCTGCTGCCACAATTTGTGCACGGCATTCGTAATGCTATTGCTGAACAACTAAAGCAGGACTATGTTACCGCCTACCGGCTGGACGGCGCCAATAACTGGCAGGTCCTGACCCGGTTGGTGATCCCAAATATTTGGGAAAAAGTCACCATTATGTGTTCGATGGCGTTATCCACCGCCATTCTAGATATCGCCGCGCTGGGCTTTCTCAGCCTGGGCGCCCAGGCGCCAACTGCGGAATGGGGGGCGATGATCAATGACTCGCTGGATCTGATTTATCTGGCACCAGCCAGCGTTGCGATCCCAGGCTTATTGATTTTTACTGCTGTACTCTCTGTTAATCTGGTCGGCGATGGCCTGAAAATCGCCATGCAACGCAGGCGGGAAGGCTGATGCTACTACTGGATATTAAAAACCTGACCATAGAGCTGGAGACCCCGGATGGTTTGATCCGGGCTGTTGACCGGGTCAGTTTATCATTAAAAGAGGGCGAAACCCGTGGCCTGGTCGGTGAGTCAGGCTCCGGGAAAAGTCTGGTGGCCAAGGCCATTGTCGGCGTGCTAAACCGGCGCTGGCATGTGCACGCTGACCGTTTTAACTGGTTAGGGCAAGACTTACTGAGGATCAGCAGCGAGCAGCGACGGCAAATCATCGGCCGCGACATCGCAATGATTTATCAGGAGCCAAGCCGTAGCCTGGATCCAACCGCCGAAATCGGTGAACAACTGGAAGAGGCGATTCCAAGCCACCTGCTGGAGAGTCGTTGGTGGCAAAGACCCTTTGAACGTAAAAAACGCGCTATTGCCTTGCTGCATAAGGTTGGGATCCGCGACCATCAAAATGTGATGCAAAGTTATCCCTTTCAGTTATCAGAAGGGGTGTGTCAAAAAATTATGATCGCGATGGCGATTGCGAAAAACCCGAAACTGTTAATTGCCGATGAACCCACCACGGCGCTGGAGAGCACCACTCAGGCTCAACTATTCCGGTTACTGGCCAGTTTTAATCAGTTAAAAGGTATGGCAGTGCTGCTGATCAGTCATGAACTGGAAAGCGTTGCCCGGTATACCCAAAATTTAAGCGTCCTGTACTGCGGGCAACTGGTCGAAAGTGGTGACACCGCCAGTTTGCTGCAACAGCCTTTGCATCCCTACACCGATGCCCTGATTAAAAGCGTACCGGAGTTTCAACCTGAACTGGCTCCCAAAAGTCCGCTCTATGCGCTACATGGCAGCATTCCAACGTTACAGCATTTACCCATTGGCTGCCGCCTCGGCCCCCGCTGTCCGAATGCCCGCAAGGAATGTGTAAAGACACCGCAGCAGGAACGCTTACAAAATCATTTTTTTAGCTGCCATTTTCCGCTGCTGGGTAAAGGTGAGAAATGAGTAACTTACTCGAAGTTGAACAGCTGTCTAAAACCTACGTCAAGCATTTAGGTTTATTCCGGCGTAAACGGATCCAGGCGTTACACGATATCAGCTTTAGTTTGCAGTCTGGTAAAACCCTGGCGATAGTCGGCGAAACCGGCTCTGGTAAAAGCACCCTGGCGAAGTTACTGGTTGGGATCGAAAAACCGGATAGCGGGGTGATCCGCCTGGCTGGCGAGCCGGTGGAGATCAGCCACTATAAAAAGTATAACCATGTGATCCGCTTTATCTTTCAGGATGCCAGTCAATCACTGAACCCACTGCAGAAAGTCGGCCAGATGCTGGAAGATGTACTGCGGTTCAGCACCATTCTTGACCCGACACAACGTCGCACCAAGATCCGCCAGACACTGCGTCAGCTTGGTTTATTAGACGAACATGCGGAGTTTTATCCACATATGTTTTCCGGCGGGCAGCTACAACGGGTAGCACTGGCCAGGGCCCTGATCCTCGATCCCAAGTTGTTAATCCTTGATCAGGCACTGTCGGCACTGGACCCATCCCTGCGTGCCCAAATCGTTAATCTGCTACTGGAATTACAGCAAAAAAACGATCTGGCCTATCTGTTGATTACCAATAATCTACAGCTGGTACAGCATCTGAGTGATGATATGCTGGTATTGTCAGAGGGCGAAACAACCGATTATGGCCCCACGGCCGAGGTTTTTCGTGCGCCACGCCATGACTATACCCGTAAATTACTTAATAGCTTGCTCTAAAGTACGGCTATAATTAGGGCGTGTTAACGTTTGCTGCAAAAACAAGCAGCAAACGTTAACACGCCCTACTACAACTCAGGGATAGTCGGCGCTTGCAGGATACCTTATGCTCACGGCACTTTTCATTTTCAGCATCCAGACCATAACACCGGCGCAAATGGCCACTAATATGCCACTGGATAATCAGGATGCCAGCCGACGGCAGATCGACTGTATTTTCCAACGCATGCAACAGCCCTACCAGCTATTAAGCTTACCCTGGCTCAGGGCACGACAGGAAGTCCGGCTAAATCGCCTTGACGGCTATTTTAGCGCTATTCTGCTCAGCGAAATGGAGCCCTTTGGCGAATTATCAGCGCCGCTGTATCTGGAAAACTGGTACTGGATTGAACATCTTCAGTCGGTAAAACTGGCTGGTCAGGAAAAAGCGCTGGGGGCGGTGCGCGGCAGTCATCAGCAAAAATGGTTTCAACTGATGGCAGAAACCGTGACTACCGAAGTCAATACCGATGAGGAACTGGTCCGCCTGCTGCAATTAAAACGCGTGGACCGGATCCTGATGGACTTAGAAGCCTTTCAATTAAACGCTGAACGATTGGGTTTGAATCAGAGCGACTACCAGCTAAGCTTTTTCCGTTATGTGCCGTTGGGTGTTTACTTCTCAAATCAGTTTTTGCAACTCAGACCACAGTTCCTCAGCCGCTTTAACGCCCTGATCGCTGACTGTAGCCAACAGAGCTTTGCGCTCTCACCGCAGGAACAGCAGTTAATACTGCAGCGCTTTTTACCGCAGGCGCAGGCACTAAGCCGTCGTCAGGATGTGCAGCAGGCATTACTCGCTGCCAAACAGCTGCTGTGGACCGAACAGCAGATCCTGCAACAGGATCAACAATGGATCGAAGAAGTGGAACTGGGTATCGCGACCCTGGCAAAGCAAATGTTACTTAGCCCGCTTTCCTTGCAACTGCAACAATTCCAGCAAAGCTCTGCCGGCCAGATTGCAGAAATTATCCTGATGGATGTGCAGGGCCGTAATGTCGCTATCAGTGAGATCACCTCAGATTTCTGGCAGGGTGATGAGGCGAAGTATCAGCAAGTCTTCGGCACTAAGCAAAGCTACTTTTTGGATGAGGTACAGTTTGATGCCTCAACAGCCCGCTTTTTAACCCAACTCAGCATCCCGGTAATCGCCGCCGATGGCCGTCAGCTTGGCGTCCTTACTCTGGGGCTGGATGTTGAAACTAGTCTGCAATATTGCCAACTAAACGGTGATAGTATCGGCAGCTGCGACACTCAATAGCAAAGTGGGTGATAATCAAAAAAAAGCCCCGGATATCCGGGGCTTGTACTAGCTGAGATTTAAATATCGTCAGGTTGGGTAGTATTGCGAAGTTGACGGCTGATTTTCGCATCAGCCCGCAGTACTGCCAGTAACGCCTGATAATTTTGCTCTGCCTGCTGACGGGCAATAGCCTCCAACTGACCAGCATCCGGTACACTGCTGATCTCAGCGTCCGTTACTGCTGATACTGCGACCAGAGCCACATCACCATTGGCCAGTTGTACTGAATCCAGGCTGGTAGCGCCACTCTCTGGTCTTGGCATAGCAAACGCTTTGGCACGGATCTCAGTACCCAGAGCGCCACCAAAACGCGGGGTTGCCGGATGGTCATTAATGGTTACCGCAACCTGAGTTGCCAGACTGTCCAGATCCGTTTTCGCTGCAAGTAAATCAGCCGCATAGGCCGCGGTTAATCTGGCCAGCTCTTGCTGTTGTACCGCTGCTTCAACTTCTGGGCGTACTTCATCCAGTGGCAGGGTGCGGGCAACCTGATGCTCTTTCACCCGCACAACCAATACCTGATCCCGCGCCAGTTCAATCACATCACTGTTTAAACGCTCAGCAATAAAGGTCGGATTAAACAAACGGCTTAATACCGCGGGTTGCGCCAATAAGGCAGGTGCAGTGTCGCGGCTAAATAAGGTCGTTTGCTGGACCTTCACACCAATAGCTTCGGCTGCATCTTCCAGGTTATCCGGTTGTTCGAAAGCCGTTTGCGCCAGTCGCTGCTGCAAGTCGTAAAACAGTGCTGTTGCCTGATCGGCCTGTAACTGGTTACGGATTTCGGTTGCCACTTCGGCCAGGGTCTTGGTTGTCGCAGGGGTAAATTTACTGAGTTTGATAATATGATAACCAAACTCGCTACGTACCACACCAGAGAGCTCACCTTCTGCCGCTAATGCCATCGCCGCCGCTTCAAAGGCCGCATCCATCTGGCCGGCAACCAGCGGACCTAATTCACCGCCGTTTTGGGCGGAGAAGGTATCAGCTGAATGCTGCTTTGCCAGAGCAGCGAAGTCTGCGCCTGCTTTTAACTCAGCTAACAAAGCCTGAGCCTGTTGCTCGAGTGCACTGTCATCCTGCTCTGATTCCAACATAATATGTGCCACTTCGCGCCGCTCGGCGCTGCCAAAGCGCGCCTGATTAGCCTGATAGTAGTCAGCCACCTGCTGCTCAGTCACTTCGATATCCGCTGCCAGAGCTGCTGCTGATAACTCCACATACTCAACCGCCACTTGCTCAGGCGTCATAAAACGCGCAATTTGCTGCTGATAATAGCTCTGAACTTGTTCTTCGCTCAGGTTTAACTGGCTACGGAAACGTTCAGCCGGTATCGTCAAATAGCGGATGTCGCGGGTTTGCTGCTGCAGGGCGAGCAATTGATTAATCTCACCGGCTAAACCAAACTCACTACCCAGCAGGCCTTGCATCAGCTGACTGCCTGACAGATCTTCGCGGATCAGTTCACGGAACTCGGCTGGTTGATAGCCCGCTTGACGCAGAATGGCAATAAAACGGTCATTGTTAAAGACGCCATCGACCTGGAATTCCGGCAGATTCACCACCGCATCGCGCACCTGATCATCGCCAACCCGCAAACCCAAACGACGGGCAAACTGCTTTTGCAAGGTATCGTCAATCAACCGCTCTAACACTTCGCTACGAAAATTTGCCATATAGCTTGGGTCAGCAGCTAGCATGTCGTACATTTCACCGAACTGCTGCTGCATCCGCGAGCGTTCACTTTGCAGTGCTTGCTCGAAGCGTGCCTGACTGATTTCTTCGCCGTTCACCACGGCAACTATCGCCTCACGGGGTGAGCTGAGGTAACCGCCGACGCCTGCTAATGCAAATGTCAGGATCACCAGGCCAAGAATGATCTTGGCGGTCATACCCTGTGAGCCTTCTCTGATTCGTTCTAACATCGTTGCGCTTTCTCTGTTATGTCGTGACACAAAAGTTGTGTTAAAAAAAAAGCGCATCTTAACAGATGCGCCTTTTTTATAGAAGCCTGAGCTAAGCTACCGGCTTGTGGAACTCCCCCGGCGCGCCGGACGGAAATTCTATTAGTTAACTGCGTCTTTTAACGCTTTACCCGGCTTGAAAGAAGGAATTTTCGCAGAAGCGATTTGGATAGTAGCACCGGTTTGTGGGTTACGGCCAGTACGGGCTGCACGCTCACGTACGCTGTAAGTACCAAAACCAACTAAAGCTACTGAGTCGCCTTCCTTAAGAGCTTCGGTAACAGCGTCGATGAACGCGTCTAAAGCACGACCTGCTGCGGCCTTAGAGATATCTGCATTCGCAGCAATTTTGTCGATCAGTTGAGACTTGTTCACAATATCATCCCCTTCAATTGTTATTATTTTCTACAACTACAAGCTATTAGGTTTAATCCTTGCCTGCTTGTTATAACAAGCAAAGACGTTGCTTGCAAGCAGCAGAAACATTAAAACTAATCTTTTTTGGCTTAGGCTGTAGCCCTTGCAACACAAGGGCTTAGCCGAAACTGTCCATAACTTAGCACAGCCAACGGGAATGAAAAGCCCCTAAACCGGATTTTTTTCGGTTTTTTTGCTTTTTGCTGCATTTTTTGCCGTATTTGGCACTGTTACCCGTGCCAAAGGCTCTTGTAATGCGGCTTCCAGCACCTCTTCAATCCATTTTACCGGCGTGATTTCCAACGCACTTTTCACGTTTTCCGGGATTTCTTTCAAGTCGCGAACGTTATCAAAAGGTATTAGCACCCGTTTGATGCCGCCACGATGTGCGGCCAGTAACTTCTCTTTTAAGCCACCAATAGGTAACACTTCACCGCGCAGCGTAATTTCACCGGTCATGGCCACATCAGCCCGCACCGGATTACCGGTTAAACTGGAAACCAGCGCAGTGACCATCGCAATACCGGCACTGGGGCCATCTTTTGGCGTTGCCCCTTCCGGCACATGCACATGGATATCGCGCTTCTCGTAAAAATCTTCGTTTATACGCAGCCCCTCTGCGCGGCTACGCACCACTGTCATCGCCGCCTGAATGGATTCTTTCATCACATCACCGAGCGAGCCGGTATAGGTCAGTTTGCCCTTACCCACTACAGCCGCTGCCTCAATGGTCAGTAAGTCGCCGCCAACTTCAGTCCAGGCCAGGCCGGTAACCTGACCAATACGGTTGCTGTCTTCCGCTTTGCCGTAGTCAAAGCGGTGTACACCTAAAAACTCTTCCAGGTTAGCGTCGTTAATCACGACTTGTTTTAAGCCTTTATTCAGCAGAATTTGCTTTACCGCCTTACGACATAGTTTCGAAATTTCCCGTTCCAGGCTACGCACCCCGGCTTCACGGGTGTAGTAACGGATAATGCCGATAATGGCGCTATCCTCAATCAACACTTCGGACGGCTTCAAGCCATTGCGACTAACCTGTTTTGGTACCAGGTGCTGTTTGGCAATATTCAGCTTTTCATCCTCGGTATAACCAGATAACCGAATCACCTCCATCCGATCCAGCAGGGCCGGCGGAATGTTCAGGCTATTCGAGGTGGCGAAAAACATCACATCAGACAGATCGTAGTCAACTTCAAGGTAATGATCGCTAAAGGCGCCATTCTGCTCCGGATCCAGCACCTCTAACAACGCTGCTGCCGGATCACCGCGGAAATCCGATGCCATCTTGTCAATTTCATCCAGCAGGAACAGCGGGTTACGCACCCCGACTTTAGCCATTTTCTGGATAATTTTGCCCGGCATAGAACCGATATAGGTACGGCGGTGACCACGAATTTCTGCTTCATCCCGCACCCCGCCTAAGGCCATCCGCACATATTTGCGGCCGGTTGCCTTGGCAACCGATTGTCCGAGCGAGGTCTTACCGACACCCGGCGGACCAACTAAACACAGAATCGGCCCTTTTAACTTGTTAACCCGCTGCTGCACCGCCAGATATTCCATAATCCGCTCTTTGACCTTCTCCAGGCCATAGTGATCAGCATTCAGGATTTGCTCAGCGGCCGCCAGGTTTTTCTTCACTTTAGAGCGAGTCTGCCACGGCACCTGAGTTAACCAGTCGATATAGCTGCGCACCACTGTAGCCTCTGCCGACATCGGTGACATCATTTTCAGCTTTTGCAGCTCTGCCTTAGCCTTGGCTTCTGCTTCAGCCGGCATTTTCGCTTCTGCAATTTTTTTCGACAGCGTCTCAAACTCATCCGGTGCATCTTCCAGCTCGCCCAGCTCACGCTGAATCGCTTTCATCTGCTCATTCAGATAATACTCGCGCTGGCTTTTTTCCATCTGTTTTTTCACCCGGCTGCGGATGCGGCGCTCGACCTGCAGAATATCGATCTCGCTTTCCATCATCGCCATCAGATACTCCAGCCGTTCGGTCACATCCGTCAGCTCCAGTACCTTTTGTTTGTCTTCGACTTTCAGCGGCATATGCGCCGCCATCGTATCAGCCAGACGAGCGGCATCATCGATACCACTTAGCGCAGTGAGTACCTCAGGCGGGATCTTTTTATTTAGCTTGATATAGCCTTCAAACTGGTTAATTGCCGAGCGCAGGAATACCTCCTGCTCACGGCTATCAATATCCTGCGTTGGCACCAGCTCGACATAGGCCGCAAAGCTGTCTTTGGTCTCAGTAAATTTACTCAGTTTAGCGCGCTTACCACCTTCCACTAGCACCTTAACGGTGCCATCCGGCAGTTTTAACAGTTGCAGAATAGTGGCAACGGTACCGATCTGATACAAATCTTTTTCGGTAGGATCATCCAAAGTGGCGTCTTTTTGTGCCACTAAAAAGATCTGCTTATCATTGTCCATCGCCGCATCTAAACACTTGATAGACTTCGCCCGGCCAACAAAAAGTGGGATCACCATATGCGGGTAAACAACGACATCCCGCAATGCCAATACCGGCATATGCAAGGTTTCTTGGTGTTCTGTGGTCATGAAATAGCTCTCGAAATTAATAACTGCAGGCGATATTAGCCAGTATATGGGGCTTTTTCCGGAAACTTCAATTCATCAGATAAAAAAGGAGCTTTGCAGCTCCTTTTTTTAATGCGATTCGGCTACCGCCGGCTCACTGCTCTCGTAGATAAGTATGGGCTGACTCTCACCGCGGATCACTGTCTCGTCAATAACTACCTTACTGACATCCTGCATCGACGGTAATTCGTACATGGTATCCAGCAATACGCCTTCGACGATAGAGCGTAAACCCCGGGCGCCGGTTTTGCGATCCATGGCTTTTTGCGCGATGGCTTTTAATGCATCATCGCGAAACTCCAGATCGACCTCTTCCATCGCGAATAAGGCAGCAAATTGCTTGATCAGCGCATTCTTTGGCTGACTTAGGATCTGCATCAGCGCATCCAGGTCGAGCTCGGTCAGTGTAGCAACTACCGGCAGACGGCCAATAAACTCCGGGATCAGGCCGTATTTCACCAAATCTTCCGGCTCCACATCGCGGAAGCTTTCAGTCAGGCTGCGGCTACTTTCTTTGCTTTTCACTTCAGCGCCAAAACCAATACCTGAGCCTTTCGCCATCCGTTGTTCAATAACTTTGTCCAGACCAGCGAAAGCACCACCGCAGATAAACAGGATCTTTGAGGTATCAACCTGCAAAAACTCCTGCTGTGGATGCTTACGACCACCCTGCGGTGGTACCGACGCAATGGTGCCTTCAATCAGCTTTAACAGTGCCTGCTGTACGCCTTCACCGGACACATCACGGGTAATCGACGGGTTATCAGACTTGCGGGAGATCTTGTCGATTTCATCGATATAGACAATACCGCGCTGCGCTTTTTCAACGTCGTAATCGCATTTTTGCAGCAGTTTCTGAATGATATTTTCCACGTCTTCACCAACATAACCGGCTTCGGTAAGTGTGGTGGCGTCGGCCATTGTAAAAGGCACGTCCAGTAAACGCGCCAGGGTTTCAGCCAGCAGCGTTTTACCGCTACCGGTAGGACCGATTAACAGAATATTACTCTTACCCAGTTCCACATCCTGCTTTTGCTGGATGCTACGCAGACGTTTGTAGTGGTTATAGACCGCTACCGCCAGAACTTTCTTCGCATGCTCCTGACCGATCACATAATCGTCCAGATGTTTGCGGATATCACGCGGCGTCGGCAACTTTTCGGTATCACGCTTCGGCGAGATATCTTTAATCTCTTCCCGAATGATATCGTTGCATAGGTCAACGCATTCATCACAAATATAAACTTGTGGCCCTGCGATCAACTTACGCACTTCATGCTGTGATTTGCCACAAAAAGAGCAGTACAGTAATTTGCCGCTCTTATCGCCGTCAGTGCGGTGATCAGACATGTAACTACCTCTTGTTCAACCAGCCGGGCCAAAACCCGGCCTGCTTTAAATTATTTCGCATCCCGCTGCGTTAATATGGCATCGATCAGGCCATAATCCAAGGCTTGCTGCGCGCTTAAGAAGTTATCGCGCTCAGTATCCTTGCACACTTGCTCATAGCTCTTGCCTGAGTGTTCCGCCATTAAGCGGTTTAGCTTCTCTTTAATACTTAAAATCTCCCGGGCATGGATCTCAAAATCCGTCGCCTGGCCCTGGAAGCCCCCTAACGGCTGGTGAATCATCACCCGGGCATTCGGTAAACAGTAACGTTTACCCTTGGTACCACCGGATAACAGGAAAGCGCCCATACTGGCTGCCTGACCAACACAGACAGTGGCGATATCCGGCTTGATATAACGCATCGTATCATAAATCGATAAACCCGCTGTGACCGAACCACCCGGTGAATTGATATAAATATAGATGTCTTTTTCCGGATTTTCAGATTCGAGGAACAATAATTGGGCGACAATCAGATTCGCCATATGGTCTTCAACCTGACCAGTCAGGAATATTACCCGCTCTTTTAACAGACGCGAGTAAATATCAAAAGAGCGTTCACCCTTGGCGGTTTGTTCAATGACGATGGGTACTAAGGCGTTGACAATCTCATTCATGTCACGAGACATTGGCATAATCTGGGATCCCTTCTCTTAAAGCTGTAAGGTGTCGAAATAGCGGTGCCGCAAAATAAAATGGCCCGAACAGGTGTCCGAGCCATTAAAACCGTGCTAGCCTAAGAAGTCAATCTTAGTTAGCAGCCTTCGGGTTCATAATCTCATCGAAAGCAGCAGCTTGTTCGGTTACTTTAGCAGATGCCAGCACTACATCAATCGCCTGCTCTTCTAAAGCCACGTTACGCATGCTTTGCATCAGCTCTTTGTTGCCTTTGTAGTAAGCCACGACTTCAGCTGGATCTTCGTAGGCAGACGCCACGTTATCGATCAGCTCTTGTACCTTAGCTTCGTCAACTTTCAGGCTATTAGTCTTGATGATTTCGCCCAGTAACAAACCAACTTTAACGCGATCTTTCGCCTGCTCTTCGAACAGAGAAGCTGGCAGCTCTGGCAATTGCTTTGGATTCACGTTTTGACCAAAACGCTGCATCGCTTGCTGACGCAGTACGTCAACTTCGCTGGCAATCAGAGCTTTTGGTACTTCAACTTCGTTAGTTGCCAGTAAGCCTTTGATTACCTGCTCTTTCACTTTACCTTTAATGGTTTGCTTCAGCTCACGTTCCATGTTTTTGCGCACTTCAGCTTTCAGTGCGTCAACAGTGGCTTCGGTTAAACCAAACAGTGCGGCGAACTCATTGTTCAGCTCAGGCAGAACTTGCTGCTCAACTTTGTTTACCGTTACGGCAAAGCTGGCAGCTTTACCTTTCAGGTTTTCAGCGTGGTATTCTGCCGGGAAGGTCACGTTAACCGTAACGGCTTCGCCGGCTTTTTTACCAATAATGTCATCTTCGAAGCCTGGGATCATCCGGCCCTGACCTAACTCCAGTACGAAGTTAGAGGCTTTACCGCCTTCAAACTCTTTGCCGTCGATAGAACCAACGAAATCAATTGTTACGCGGTCACCGGCAGCTGCTGCAGCGTCAGAGGCTTCCCACTTGGCGTGTTGCTTACGCAGTGTTTCCAGCATCTTATTCAGATCATCTTCAGAGATCTCAACCACTGGCTTCGTCACTTCTACTTTATCCAGCGAGGCAACGGTTACTTCCGGATACACTTCGAAGGTAGCTGTGAAAGCCAGATCTTTACCGCTTTCCAGTGCTTCTGGTGCAAAGGTTGGCGCGCCAGCTGGGGTTAATTTATGTTCGATAATGGCTTCGTAAAAAGCGCGCTGCATTTGCTCAGACGCCACTTCCTGCAGTACCGCCAGGCCAAAACGTTTTTGGATGATTGAAATAGGCGCTTTACCAGGACGGAAACCATCGATACGCTGACGTTTTGCCACGTCACGTAAACGGTTTTTCACTTCGTTATCTAATGTAGCTGCCGGCACAGTAATATTTACACGGCGCTCTAAACCCTGGGTGGTTTCAACAGAAACTTGCATCGTTTTACCTCAAATTCAATGTCAGGCGCCTTGGATACGCCGTACTGTCTTGGCCGGGTGTCGACAAACTTAGAATGAACCTGACCTGTTAATAATTGGACGCGGCATTATAGCGGGCTAGAAGCCGCGAGTCGAGCCCTTCAACTTACTGTATTTAAGTGTTTGTAAGAACAAACAAAAAACGGGCTTTCGTTAAACGAAAAGCCCGTTTTTTCTGCATTTTCTGCGACAAAAAGTCAGATTTATTTCGACCCGTTAAGTGCGGGTTTGCCCCTCACCCAGGACCACAAATTTTTCAGTCGTCAGCGCTTCCAGTCCCATCGGGCCATAGGCATGTAATTTACTGGTAGAAATGCCAATCTCTGCGCCCAGCCCCAGCTCACCACCATCAGAAAAACGCGACGACGCATTATGCATTACCACGGCAGTATCAACGCTGGCGAGGAAGCGGTCGGCTGCCGCCTGATCAGCGGTGCAAATCACTTCAGTATGCTGACTGCCAAAGCGGTCAATATGCGCCAAAGCAGCAGCCAAATCATCCACTACCCGCACCGCTATCTCCGGAGCCAGATATTCCTGACCAAATTCGTCATCGGCAATCGGCGAAGCACCATTAAAGTAAGGCAAACTGCGCTTGCAGGCATGCACCTTGACCTGATGTTCGGCCAGTGCCTGCGCAGCAAGCGGTAAAAAGTCTGCCGCGATCGCCTGATGCACTAATAAGCCCTCCAACGCATTACAGACGCCGGGACGCTGTACTTTACCGTTTAGCAGTAGCTTAAGCGCCATAGCCGGATCAGCGGCTTTATCAACATACAGATGACAAACGCCTTTAAAATGCTGGATCACCGGAATCCGGCTCTGCTCGGTAACAAAGCGGATCAGGCCCTCGCCACCGCGCGGGATCACTAAGTCGATATACTCTTCCTGCTTTAATAAGGCTAACAGCAGGTTACGATCAGGATCCGGTACTATCGTCAGTACCTCAGGCGGCAACTGATGCTCGGTTAATGCCTGACGCATCGCACTGGCAATCGCCAGACTGGTTTTAATCGCCTCACGGCCACAACGCAGGATCACCGCATTACCGGCTTTAAAGCACAGCGCCCCGGCATCGGCCGTAACATTCGGCCGGGCTTCGTAAATCATACAAATTACGCCCAGCGGAATACGGCGCTTACTAATCTTAATGCCATTTGGCCGCTGCTCGATAAAGCGGCTTTGCCCCACCGGATCCGGCAATTGAATAATTTGTTCAATGGCTGCCGCCATGGCTTCAATGCGTTCCGCAGTCAGGGTCAAACGATCGAGCATGGCTGCACTGGTGCCATTCGCCGCTGCTTCGGCAACTTCAGCACGGTTTTCTGCCAAAATCGTAGGTGTAGCCAGGCGGATCTTGTCGGCAAAAGCTTGTAATACAGTATTTTTTTCAGCAGTGCTCAAGGTAGCAACCGCTTTGGCGGCCTGAGCAGCGCCAGCGGCTAAACTGGCCGCAACATCGCTAGTCATAGTTTCTCCAGTAACATCATTTCACTGCGGTGGATCACCGCATTACTGCCATTGGGGCAAAAACCCAGACAAGAGGCAATTTTCTCACTGTGCTGGCCTTTGATCGAAAATAACTGGCTGGCACTAAAACGGCTGACACCTTTGGCAATCGAGCGCTTGCTAACCGAACAACGCACAATCACGGCATCGCCTGGCGCAAAGTCACCTTTTACCTGCACTATACCACTGCTCAATAATGAGGCGCCATGACTACACAGAGCGTTAACACAGCCATCATCGACCCAAATTTCGCCTTTGGCACGCAGGGTATGTCTAACCCAATGTTTTTTAGCCGGTAAGGGTATTTTCTGACCATAGAAAATAGTGCCCGGATTGTTACCCGCTAAAAGACACTGAAAGGTTGCTGCCTGATGACCATCGACAATCAG
>DAIOUM010000031.1:0-25751 GCA_036759505.1 Alishewanella sp.
GGCGCTAATTATAGCGAAATGCGCTTTAATGTCACTGCCCGCTTTGGAAAAGCCGCTACTGGCCATCACGGCCGACGATTAACTGCAGAAAAGTGCCCATCTTTACGTTAAAATGCCGGCTATATCGTGCCCTTATTGAGAAATTAAGATGCAAAAAGATCAGGTGTATGCCGATCCGCTGGCCCATATTGCCGATTTTCGCTTTGACGCGGCCGTGGCCGAAGTATTCCCGGATATGATTCAGCGTTCAGTACCCGGCTATCAGACCATTATTCAGACCATTGGTAAGCTAACCGCCCGCTTTCAACAGCCTGACAGTCATTACTATGATCTCGGTTGCTCGCTGGGTGCCGGTACGCTGGCGATGCGCCGCAATATTAGTGCCGCTAATAGCAGGATCATTGGTGTCGATAACAGTGCGGCGATGGTCGAGCGGTGTCAGCTGCACTTACAGGCATTTCGCTCTGAGGTGCCGGTGGAGATCCTGCTGGCAGATATCCGCGATGTGGCGATTGAACATGCTGCCGTGGTCGTGGTGAACTTTACACTGCAGTTTTTAGCGCCTGAGGATCGTAGTGCGCTGATTAATAAAATTTATCAGGGCTTAAAGCCAGGTGGCCTGCTGCTGCTGTCCGAAAAATTTATAAACGACGACAGCCTGACCAATGAGCTGCTGATTGACTTGCACCACGACTTTAAACGCGCCAATGGCTACAGCGAGCTGGAAATCAGCCAAAAGCGTACCGCGCTGGAAAATGTGATGCGCCCGGATAGCCTGCAAACCCACCGCAACAGATTGCAGCAAGCGGGTTTTAACACGCAAACACTGTGGTTTCAGTGTTTTAATTTCTGCTCTATGCTGGCGATTAAGGATTAAGCATGCTGGATTTTTCTCCCTTTTACGCCGCCTTAGCGCAAAACCAGTTAAGCGCCTGGCTGGAAACCTTACCGGCCCAACTGGCCAACTGGCGCAAAGAAGCGCTACATGGTGACTTTGCCAGCTGGCAAAAGGTGTTGCAGCATTTGCCCGTGACCAAACCCTCCGTCGTTGAGCTAAAGCAGGAGGTGAAATTCGGTACCGCCGCTGATATCAGCACTGGCGAAGCCGAACGCATTCGCTATTTATTACAACAGTTAAAGCCCTGGCGCAAAGGCCCCTTCTCCATTCATGGTATAGAGATAGATACTGAGTGGCGTTCAGACTGGAAATGGCAGCGCGTATTGCCGCATATTAGTGATTTAAGCCAGCGCACTGTGCTTGATGTCGGCTGTGGCAGCGGCTATCACTTATGGCGAATGCGCGGTGCCGGCGCCCGTTTTGTGGTCGGTATCGACCCGTCGCAACTGTTTTATGCGCAGTTTCAAGCCATTAAACACTTTAATCCGGATCCGGCGGTGAATTTAATCCCGATTGGTATCGACGAGATGCCGGCCTTAAAGCAGTTCGATACGGTGTTTTCGATGGGGGTGTTATACCATCGCCGCTCACCACTGGATTTTTTACAGCAATTAAAGCAACAACTGCGGCCGGGCGGCGAGCTGGTGTTGGAGACTTTAGTCGTCGAAGGCGACGAGCAAACAGTGTTAGTGCCGGGTGAGCGCTACGCCAAAATGCGTAATGTCTGGTTTATTCCCAGTACCGCCGCCTTATGCCATTGGTTAACCCGGCTCGGCTTTAAGGATGTGCGGGTGGTTGATTTAAATACCACCAGCCTGGAGGAGCAGCGCGCCACGGCCTGGATGGAAAATGAAAGTCTGATTGATTTTCTCGATCCGAATGATCATAGTAAGACCATTGAAGGTTATCCGGCGCCATTACGGGCCGTGGTGCTGGCCCGGGTGTAACGGCGCAGCCCCTAGCAGGAGCACAGTATTCTATGCCATTTCGACCAAAGTCCACCCTAGAGCAATGGCGTATTTTACAGGCAGTCGTAGACGCCGGCGGCTATGCCCAGGCCGCCGAGTTACTGAACAAAAGCCAATCCTCACTCAATCATGCAGTAGCCAAGTTGCAATCGCAGCTTGGGGTGGAACTATTAGAAGTCATTGGCCGTAAAGCCCAGCTCACTGCCGCCGGTGAAGTAATGTTGCGCCGCTCCCGTATTCTGACCCAGCAAATTGAAGACTTAGAGTTATTGGCCGATAACCTGGATAAGGGCTGGGAGCCGGAGATCCGCATCGCGACGGAATTGGCCTATCCGAAACAGTTTTTATATCAGGCGTTACAGGCCTTTTATCCGCTGAGTCGTGGTAGCCGGGTGCAGATTATTGATACCGTGCTCACTGGCACCAGTGAAATTATTACCCAGAAAAAAGCGGACCTGGTAATTACCGGCGTGGTGCCCAAAGGCTACCTCAGTGAACCGCTGTATGTGACCCGTTTTATTCCGGTAGTGGGCTGTCAGCATCCGTTAGCGACTATCGAGAGCCTGGATCAGAATGAACTGAGCCAACAGCTACAAATTGTGATCCGCGATACGGCGGTTAAACCGCAGGAGCATATGGGCTGGTTAAAGGCAGAGCAACGCTGGACAGTCGATAACTTTTACGAAGCCGTCGAAATCTTGCAACTGGGTCTGGGCTTTTGTTGGCTACCCGACTTTGTGGTGCAATCACAGCTTGATAGCGGACAACTCTGCCGCTTACCGCTTAAACAAAGCACTGAGCGGCTGGTACCTATGAGTCTGTTGGCGCCACAAGAAGAAACACTGGGGCCTGGTAGCCGGCAATTGCGCCAACTGTTACTGGCCGCACATCAAAAATAATCAGGAGACGTTATGCAATCACAGGAACTGAGCACACTGATGCAGCAATCTGCAGCAGATGCCGTAGGTTATGCTGCCGAGCAGCACCAACTGACATTAGATTATAGTCTGGATAGCCTGCACCAAGTCGATCAACTGTTATCCCGCTTGCATCAGGATCAACAAAGCAAACCCCATTCCAGTGAGCTGCTGTTTACCCTCTGTAACATTATTGGTGCCTATATTGGTGAAGTCTTTATCCGCCACGTTGGCGGCCAATGGCAAAATAATACGGCGGATGAAAGTGCCCCCTACATTGCTGTCGGTTTTGGTGACAAGGAATTCCCATTTGCATCAGTGTGTTACCATAAAATTGTGAACCATGACAGTATCAGCTTGCAGGACTATCTGCGTCAGGCACGTGAGAATGCTACACAGTAAGGCTTTTGTCGGCGCCGTTAAAAAGGTAAAATAGCGCCCTCTTTAGCCAACCCCCAAGCCATTCGAGGAAAGCCGTGAGCGAGCAGAAAACATCTTTAAGCTATAAAGACGCCGGAGTAGACATAGACGCAGGTAATGCGCTGGTTGATCGGATCAAAGGCGCGGTTAAGCGCACCACCCGTCCGGAAGTCATTGGTGGCCTCGGTGGTTTTGGCGCGCTGTGCCAGATCCCTGCCGGTTATAAAGAACCGGTGCTGGTGTCAGGTACCGACGGTGTCGGCACTAAGTTACGCTTAGCAATGGATTTAAAACGCCATGATGGCGTAGGCATCGATCTGGTTGCGATGTGCGTGAACGATCTGGTGGTACAGGGTGCAGAACCGCTGTTTTTCCTCGATTATTACGCCACCGGTAAATTAGATGTTGATACGGCGTCGCGCGTGGTAGCCGGTATTGCAGAAGGCTGTGTGCAGTCAGGCTGTGCGCTGGTTGGCGGTGAAACCGCTGAAATGCCTGGCATGTATCATGGTGATGACTATGATATCGCCGGTTTCTGCGTCGGCGTGGTCGAAAAAGCCGATATTATCGATGGCTCAAAGGTCCAACCCGGCGATCAACTGATTGCATTGGCCTCTTCTGGCCCACACTCCAATGGCTTTTCACTGATCCGCAAGGTACTGGAAGTGTCAGGTCAATCCCCTGACACCTTACTGGCAGGCAAGTCACTGGCTGATCATCTGCTGGAGCCAACCCGCATTTATGTGAAGAATCTGCTGGCATTGTTTAAAACCACACCGGTGCACGCCCTGTGTCATATCACTGGTGGTGGCTTCTGGGAAAATATTCCTCGGGTGTTACCAGCCAATACTAAAGCTGTGATCAATGGTAAAAGCTGGCAGTGGCCAGCGATTTTTGACTGGCTGCAACAGCAGGGCAATATCAGTCGCCATGAAATGTACCGCACCTTTAACTGCGGCGTGGGGATGATAGTGGTAGTACCAGCTGCACAACTCGATAATGCCCTGTCACAATTACAGCAAGCTGGCGAAACTGCCTGGCACCTCGGTGAAATTCAGGCTGCGGTGGCTGACGAGCAACTGGTTATTATCAACGAGTAACGAGGCAGCATGAAATCTATCGTCGTGCTGATTTCCGGCAGTGGCAGCAATTTGCAAGCCCTGCTGGATAGCTGTGCTGCGGGCTTTATCCCCGGTAAGATTACCGGGGTGATCTCGAACAAGGCAAACGCCTTTGGTTTAAAGCGGGCAGAAGCCGCGGGTATCAGTACCGCAGTGCTTAGTCATAAAGGTTTCGACAGCCGGGAAGACTATGATCAGGCACTGATTGCTGCAATTGAGCAATTTAAACCTGACTTAATTGTGCTGGCGGGTTTTATGCGCATCCTGACCGCAGAATTTGTGCAGCACTTTTCCGGCAAATTATTGAACATTCACCCTTCTTTGCTACCTAAGTATCAGGGATTGGCTACCCACCAGCGGGCAATTGACGCCGGTGATACCGAGCATGGTTGCAGCGTACATTTTGTTACTGAGCAACTGGACGGTGGTCCGGTAATTTTACAGGCCAAGGTACCGATTTTCCCGGGGGACGATGCTTCAATCGTAGCAGAACGGGTTCATGCGCAGGAACATCAGATCTATCCACTGGTGGTGCGCTGGTTCTGCCAAGACCGTTTACAACAACGGGCAAATGAGGCATGGTTAGACGGTAACGTACTTCCAGCACAAGGTTATGCCCAGGATGAGGATGATGTCGAGGTTGCGCTATAGCGCTGCCGTATTAATTACCACCTGTTTACTCAGCGCTGCAGCTCAGGCTGCAGCCCCTGCCGCGGTCGAGGCGCCAGCCTTCAGCACCTTTAATGCCGATTATTTAATTTATCGTGCTGGTAAAAACCATGGTAAAGCCCGCCGCTATCTGCATAACAAAGGCCAGCATTATGAAATGGGCTACAGCAGTGATATCAGTTGGCTGGTGTTTAGTGATAAACGCAGTGAATTATCAGAGTTTAAGGTAGAACAAGGGCAGATCCGGCCTTTACATTACCTGATGAAACGCAGCGGCACAGGCAACAACCGGCATTACGAATGGCGGCTGGACTGGCAACAGCAACAGGTATTTACTGGCAAAAGAGCCACCTTGAAACAGATACCATGGCAGGATAACTGGCTGGATCCGCTCAGTTACCATCAACAACTGGTAACAGATCTGAAAGCCGGTAAAACTGAGTTTAGCTATCAGGTACTGAACCGCGATGGTAATAGCCGTACCTACCATTACCGGGTGGAACTGGAAGAGCCACTGGCCCTGCCCTATGGCAACCTGCGCGCCATCCGGATCGCCCGGGTGGAAGAAAACAGCGATAAGCAGGTGCTGGCCTGGGTGGCACCGGAGCTGGATTATATGCTGGTACGCCTGTGGCGCGGTGAAGATAATGTCGAGCAATTTGATGTGCAGCTCCACAAATTAGAGTGGCTACAGCGTTTAGCAACCGAGCGGCTCACCGAAACGGAATAACTGCGCCGCCCCCGGCTGCATCTTATGCCACTGCTCGTTGTTAGTTAGTGGCTCTGTGGCAATAATGGTGACCACATCCTTGGGTGTGGTTTCCCGGCTAAAATCAATATCCACGTCAACATCAGACAAGCGCGCTACACCAAAGGGTGCGCGGCGCGTGATCCAATGCAGCTTGGTGGTGCAAAATGCCAGCACATACTCGCCATCCGTTAGCAGCATATTAAACACTCCCAGCTGTTGCAGGCGCGGTAACAGCCTGGCGATAAAGCGCATCGCCGCTTTAGGGCCAGGACTGCGATTCGGATAGCGTTTAACCAGCTCACTCAGCAGATAGCAAAAAGCCCGTTCACTGTCGGTAGTCCCTACCGGCTGAAAGCGCTCAACCGCTAACTGGCGAAAATCCTTTAGTTGGCCATTGTGGGCATAGGTCCAATAGCGACCCCATAGCTCGCGGGTAAAAGGGTGAGTATTTTCTAGGCCAACGCGACCGCTGTTAGCTTGCCGCACATGGGCCACCACGGCCGTACTTTTGATTGGATAATCAGATACCAGGCGGGCGATTTCTGATTGATAGCTGGGTAAGGCATCCTTAAAGGTACACACGCCCTTACCTTCGTAGAACGCCACGCCCCAACCGTCTTTATGCGGCCCGGTACGGCCACCACGTTCCTTTAAGCCTTTAAAACTAAAGCAAATATCCGTTGGCACATTAGCTGACATGCCTAATAATTCACACAACTGCCCGTCTCCGCATCTGAAAACTCCGGAAAAACCCCACTGTTTAGCGGTACATTTTACATCTGCTTGCTATGCTAAAACGTAACTAACAGTGTCTGCAACTTTTGTTGACAGCTGCAACGTCAGCGCATCAACACGAATTGCTTGCAACTTGGCTTAAAGCATTCTAAGCTAAAGCTTTAGTGGTCAGACCTCTTATCACAGGAGTTTACAATGAGTGTGTTTCTGCTTTGTGTTGCCCTGCTGGTGGCGACGGGCGTTCTCGCCTATCACCGCGCCAGCCTGACATTATTTACTGCCGTACTCGGCGCTATCCTACTACTGGGTACCTTCAGTGGCGTCGCAGGCGTTTTTGCCTGGCTGGTCTTTTTAGCCATTGCTTTACCCCTGAACATTGCGTCCGTGCGTCAACAGCACCTGACCAAACCGCTGTTAAAGCTGTATCGCAAGATTATGCCGGAAATGTCCAGCACCGAAAAAGAAGCCATTGATGCTGGTACCACCTGGTGGGAAGGCGATCTGTTCCGTGGCAATCCGGATTGGCACAAGATGCACAACTACCCGCAGCCGCGTTTAAGCGCTGAAGAGCAGGCGTTTTTAGACGGCCCGGTAGAAGAAGTGCTGGCGATGATGGATGACTGGCATGCCACTCATGAGCGTGCAGATCTGGCACCGGAAGTGTATCAGTACCTGAAAGACAAAGGCTTCTTTGCCATGATCATCAAGAAAGAATACGGTGGTCTGGAATTTTCTGCCTTTGCCCAGTCTTGCGTGCTGCAAAAACTGACCAGTAAGAGCATGATGTTATCCAGCATCGTCGGCGTGCCAAACTCCTTAGGCCCGGGCGAACTGCTGCAGCATTATGGTACTGATGAGCAAAAAGCCTACTATTTACCGCGTTTGGCCAAGGGTATCGATGTGCCCTGCTTCGCCCTGACCAGCCCGGAAGCCGGCTCTGACGCCGGTGCCATTCCGGATTTTGGTGTGGTATGTAAAGGTCAGTGGAATGGTGAGGAAATTCTCGGCATGCGCCTGACCTGGAATAAGCGCTATATCACGCTGGCGCCAATCGCCACCGTACTGGGCCTGGCGTTTAAACTGCAAGATCCGGACAAACTGCTGGGTGATAAAGAAGATCTGGGCATCACCTGTGCGCTGATCCCTGCTAATACCCCAGGTGTCAAAATTGGCCGCCGTCACTTCCCGCTGAATGTACCGTTCCAGAATGGTCCAACCCAGGGTACAGAGGTCTTTGTACCGCTGGATTATATTATCGGTGGTCCGAAAATGGCGGGCCAGGGCTGGCGGATGCTGGTGGAATGTTTGTCAGTAGGCCGGGCTATTACGCTGCCATCGAATAGTACCGGTGGTATCAAGGCGGTGGCGCTGGCGACCGGTGCCTATGCCCGTATTCGTCGTCAGTTCAAACTACCTGTTGGTAAGATGGAAGGCGTAGAAGAAGTGATGGCGCGGATTGGTGGTTATGCCTACATGGCCGATGCTTCAACGGCAATGTCAGTCAGTTCGATTGACCTGGGCGAAAAGCCCTCGGTGATCTCTGCTATTACCAAATACCATATGACCGAACGTATGCGTCAGGCCATTATTGATGCAATGGACGTGCACGGTGGCAAGGGGATCTGTATGGGCCCGAACAACTACCTGGCACGCGGTTATCAGGGCGCACCGGTAGCCATTACCGTAGAAGGCGCCAATATCCTGACCCGGAATATGATTATTTACGGTCAGGGCGCGATCCGTTGCCATCCTTTTGTACTGGCTGAACTACAGGCAGCACAACTGACAGACGAAGGCGCTGCTGTTACTGCCTTTGACAAGGCGCTGTTTGGCCACATCGGCTTTGCGATCAGTAATTTCTTCCGCACCTTCTGGTTATCGTTAACCGGCGGCGCCTTTAGTCATGCCCCTTACAACGATGATACCGCCCGCTACTACAAGCAAATGAACCGCTTTAGTGCTGCACTGGCACTGATGTCTGATGTGGCCATGGGCACCCTGGGTGGTGATTTAAAACGTCGTGAACGGATCTCAGCGCGGCTGGGTGATATTCTGAGTATGCTGTATATCACGTCATCAGTGTTAAAGCGTTATCAGGACGAAGGCCGTCAGGTACAGGATTTACCGCTGGTGCAGTGGGCTTGTGAAGATAACCTGTTCCGCGCTCAGGTCGCCTTAACGGAATTGTTCGATAACTTCCCGAACCGCGTGGTCGGTGTGGTATTAAAGCGTATCGTATTCCCGTTTGGCCGTACCTTGCGTAAGCCATCAGATAAACTGGATCATCAGGTATCGCGGATTATGATGACACCTTGTGAAGCCCGTAACCGCTTAGGTAAACACCTGTATCTGACAGTAGAGCCGGGTAATCAGTTAGGCCGTGTTGAACAGGCGCTGCTGGATATTCTGGCTGCCGAGCCGCTGTTTGACAAAGTCAGCAAAGCGTCCGGTAAACGTTTACCTTTCTTCCGGCTGCATGAAGTGGCGGATGAAGGTTTACAGCTGGGCGTGATTAATCAGCAAGAAGCCGCTTTACTGCGTAAAGCGGAAGAAAGCCGCTTATTTGTGATTAACGTTGATGACTTTGAGCCGGAATATTTGGCCGCAGATAAATCGTTAAAACAGCAAGCCAATGGTGCTGAAGCCCTGAAAGCCGAAGCCAAGAACGCGGAAGCCGCTTAATAGCGGTGCCAGCAAAAAGAAAGGCCGGTCACAAGACCGGCCTTTTTATTGGATAATCCGCCAAGGTCGACGGTTACCTATTATCTCAGAAGTTTACGACTAATGGTGCTGAACACTGCTTAGTTACATCGTAACAAAGCGTATAGATGACTGAGTTAGCCTGGGTTTTAAACTGATTGTTGTACATGCCCGGGTTAGACAAGGTCGCCACCGCCACGCCATCACGATACAGAGTTAATCCCTGTTGCGGACTATTCCAACGTAACTGCACTAGCTTACTGCCTGAACGAGCACTAGCCTGATTAACCCGCACCAGGGATAATTCAATGCTCAGTGGTGCCTGTAGCTGCAGCTCAATAATCAGCGGATCATGATCCGCAGTGCGGAACGGATCGGCATTATAGAAACTGGCCGGCTTCGGCAAGTTGCTCGCCAGGTTGGCTTCGCTATAGTTAAAGTTCACGATTTCATCGGCGTTGATATGCCAGGGCGCTGCGGCAACGACTTGTGATAGCAAGCTGTTACTGACCATAGCATGATCCAGGCTGCCGGCCTCACCCATAAAGGTGTAGCTATACTCAGGCTCATCGTTTAGCACGGCCACATTCACAAAACCGGCATTCTCCAGAATACGCATCGGATCTTCTTTCGCATAAGCATTAAAGTCACCCATAATCACATAGTCCGGATCAGCAATACCGGTCGGATCCGTGGCTAACCAACGGCCCAGCGCCGCTGCTGCGCGACTACGCCATTGATTCCAGCAGCTTTGACCATCACCGGAATCCGCATCAGCGCCGGTAGCAGAACTGGAACAAGACTTGGCGCGTAAGTGCACGGCGACCGCCGTAAAGGCTGCACCCTCTGCGGTGACAAAGCTCTGCGCCAGCGCCGGACGCTGTCTGCTGGTATCGAAATCAGCATCGGCCGACTCATCCAGTACCGCGAAAGCGCCTTGCGGTACCAGGCTGCCACGCCGGAAAATAAAGGCCGGTTTGATGGCATCAGTACCAATGCTGCCGGTTGCCACATAGTCCCAGTCAGCACGCAGATCCAACTGATTCAGACGCTCAACTAATAACTGCAGCGTGCTGTCATCAGCGTCGTTTTCAACCTCAATCAAGGCCACCATATCGGCGTCAATCGCCAGTAAGGCAGAGACGGTTTTTGCCAGTTGCCGCTCCAGTTCAGATACCGTGGTAGCACCACGACAGGCTAACGCATTAGGACCACAGCTGTTACCACTGACGTTCAAGGTAGTAAACAGGTTCTCGACGTTAAAGTTGGCAATCCGCAGATTACCGCGCTCAGTTTGCGGCGCCGCGGTACGTGGATTACTACTGCTGTCGTAAACCGGCGTTCCGACCGGGCGTAAACGATAGACGTTAAAGCCATAACCGAGAATACCCTGATAACCCGCTTTTAAGGTATAACCATTGCGGATAGGGTTAGTTGCCGAAACCTCAGTGACACCATCTTCGCCGATAATAAATGGCTGGCGGAAAGTACCGGTACGGCCATTCTCCAACAGCAAACGGTTGCGGGCATTAGCGGCCGAAAGTTGCCGTGCTGCCTCACCCGGTAATACTAACTGAGTAGGGGTAAATAAACGGCCATTTGACAGCGTCACTTCGCCAAAACGGACTGCGTTAAAGACATCAGAAACCGTCAGATCAGTGGCGGTTGTCAGTAACATACCTTCTTTAGATTCCAACTCTATAAAATCATTAAATGGCAGAGTGATCGAGGATGCCGATACCGTTGATAATTGATTGGTTCCGCAGTTCGCCCACTGAGTTAACGCTGTGATCTGCGTCTCTTCAAAGTACTCGGCAACAGTGCCCTCTACCCGCAGCAGATCGCCGACTTGCACTTGCAGATCGGTCCCTTCGGCATAAACAAAGACACCCTCAGAGGTCAGCGGATTATTGTCGGTACGATAATCCGGCTCCTGCAGATAGAAACCACGCAGACTACCTGGCGCTGTATCCATAAAGGTCGCAGTGACCACAGCCTCTACCTGAACGCGGGCACCTTGTAACGGGCTCTGAAATCCCTGTCCCTGCAAGCGGTGAATCGCCACCGCCGGGTTATAACAGGCAAAGTCTTGTGCCGGTAACGGATTATCGGCAGTCAGGATCAGATTTGATAAACGCCAGGTGCTGCAATTGGCAACAGCCTCAGTCTGATAGCGATAAGCCAGATGCAACTGCCCGCTTAAATTGGCGAACTGCTCATAATCACCAAAGCGTTTTGGCACGTTATTCTGGGTAAAGTCTGCGCCACTGATTTCAGTCAGTAATAGCCAGTCCGCCGGGTTAATCGCGCCCGAACCGTCATAGGATACCGAGTAATACACCTCCAGCGGATTAACGCCGTTAAAACCGCGGGCAATATCGAAATTTAACCGCTCAGCACTTTGCTGTTCCAGATTAAAGGCAGGAGAGACCAACCAGCTATCAGCGACATTACACTGTGGTTGACCAGACACAAAGCCGCTGATCGTTACGTTACGGAAGCCGCTATCCCAGCTCCAGCTGGTGCTACCCTGCCGGTTAACCACTGTCCAACCTGCTTCAAAGGGGTTAGTGGCAAAATCACGGTTGTATACTGTAATGCGGTCAGCGTCGGCAATCAGGCTGCCGCTAATCAAAATATTGTCAAAGCGATTATTGCCGGTGGCATTGGTCGCACCGCTGAGGGTGATTTTGATATACAGCTGAGCCTGGTCATTCACCTCAGTGATTGTTGATAAATCATAAGTACGCAGGCTAAAGCTGGTATTTTGCTGTTGGTCACGGCCGAACTCGACGAAATCGACACCGTTCACGGACCATGACAGCAGCCGCTGGTTAAAACCAGTCGCGGTACTCTGTACCGCGTAGCTTAACTGGATATCCTGGTAACCTGCGGTTGATACCGCTAACACTATGCTCGCACCGTTGTTCGAGTTATTCGTTGCGCCTTGCAGTGATAAACTGCCACCGGCAATATAGCCCGGCAAACTGTTTAACGTAGTCCCGGCAAAGCTCTGCACAAAGCTGTAGGCACCAGCACTGGTCAGCGTCTGATTAAAATTCTGCAGCGTAAGCTGGCCACTGCCTTCATCAGCCGGCTGCGGAAAACTCTGCGGGGTAAAGCCATTGCCACCTGCTGGCAAGGTATTATTATTTTGCGCCCAATAGGCGATAGGCTGTTGCGCAAGTGCGCTCTGCATCAGTAAGACACTGAGCAGGACTATTATTATTCTCATCGTTTGTGGATCCTGAAGTTAGGCATTATGCTCTGAGTCAGTGATTACTACTTACCCTGACCTGTTCCCGACGGCAAAACGGGGAGTCTATCCTACTGCAGTCAGATGACAATTTCATTAACAGTTACAAAGCGAATGTAAATTAATAACACAAGCACACCTGGACGGCTTTACATCTAAAAGTTCTGGCAATTGCCGCTGTTTTCCGCTTTACTGCTGTTTTCAACCATAACAGGACATCCAGATGTTTAAAGTAAATCAGTATTTCGATGGTCAGGTCGCGTCCATCGCCTTTCAGGGAGAACAATTACCGGCTACTGTGGGCGTAATGGCAGCAGGAAACTATGAATTTGGTACCAGCCAGCATGAGGTGATGACGGTGATTAGTGGCGAGCTGACGGTAAAATTACCCGGTAGCGACAGTTGGCAAACCTTTTCCCGCGGTCAATCCTTTCAGGTGCCGGCTAATACGAAGTTTCAGTTGCAAGTCGCCCGCGATACCGCTTACCTTTGCACCTATCAGTAAGCAGTCTGAACGAGTGAACTATGCGGGGCATGCGCAGCGCGGCCAAACAACCTGAACCACAAAAACGTAGCTATGCCATGTCATTAGGCCAGAGTGTGCAAACCCTCTGGCCTTATTTAATGGCATTTAAAGGCCGGGTGTTACTGGCGTTGCTTTGTCTGATTGCCGCTAAAGCAGCAACCCTGCTGGTGCCTTTTGCATTAAAAGAAATTGTCGATGCGCTGGACTCCGGCCGCCAGGCACTGTTAGTGCTGCCACTGGCGCTGCTCCTGCTGTACGGTGGTCTGCGTTTTGCCACAGTGTTTTTCGGTGAGCTACGCGATGCCCTGTTCGGCCGGGTCACCGAACATGCAATGCGGCAACTGGGTTTAAAGGTATTTCAGCATTTACACCAACTGGAACTCAGCTTCCATCTGGATCGGCAAACCGGTGGCATTAGCCGCGATATCGAACGCGGTACCAATGGCCTCAGTTTTCTGATGCGCTTTTTAATGTTTAATATAGTACCGACCCTGCTGGAGATCCTGGCGGTGGCAGTCATTTTCAGCCTGCTGTTCTCTCCGCTGTATGCGTTGATTACCGTGGTCGCGGTTGCGCTCTATATCTTCTTTACTGTTTATGTCACTGAGTGGCGCAATAAGTTTATCCGCGAAGCCAATCAGGCCGATAACACCACCAATAGTCGCGCCGTCGACAGCCTGCTGAACTATGAAACAGTTAAATACTTTAATAATGAACAGCATGAAGCCAGAATTTATGACGGCTTTTTAGCCAGCTGGGAGCAGGCGCGTTTAAAGAACCGTCTCAGTTTACTGCTATTAAACTCGGGGCAAGCACTGCTTATTGCGCTGGCAGTCACTGCTCTGATGTATCTGGCAGCCCGCGATGTGGTCAACGCGCAGCTGAGTCTGGGTGAGTTGGTGATGTTAAATGCCTATTTAATTCAGTTGTTTTTGCCGCTGAACTTTCTGGGGTTTGTCTATCGGGAGATCCGCAGGGCTCTGACCGATCTGGAAAATATGCTCGGACTACTTACCCGCAAGCCAGCGATCGTCGATGCGCCAGATGCCCGGCCCTTGCAGCTGCAGGCTGCGGCAATCAGCTTTCAGCAGGTCAGTTTTCGCTATCAGGCTGAGCGACCGATCTTACAACAACTGAGTTTTCAGGTACCAAGCGGCAGTAAGGTCGCAATCGTTGGTGCCTCTGGTGCCGGTAAAAGTACCATTGCCCGCCTGTTGTACCGTTTTTATGAGCTGGAGAGCGGGCAAATTCTGGTCGACGGCCAGGATATCCGACAGCTGACACTGGACTCACTGCGCCGGGCTATTGCGATAGTTCCGCAGGATACGGTGCTGTTTAACAGCAGCATTCGCGAAAACATTGCCTATGCCAACCCAGATGCCAGTGCCGCCGAGATTGACCGCGCCATTGACCTGGCGCACCTGCGGGACTTTATTAACAGCTTACCGCAAGGCGATCAAACGCAGGTTGGTGAACGCGGCTTAAAAGTATCCGGGGGTGAGAAGCAACGTATTGCTATTGCCCGAGCTATCCTGAAAGGCTCGCCGATCCTAATCTTTGATGAGGCTACCTCGTCACTGGACTCCCAATCAGAGCAAGCGATCCTCAGTGCGATGCGCGAAGTGGCGAAACAACATACCAGTTTAGTCATTGCGCACCGCTTATCTACCGTAACCGATGCCGACCAAATTCTGGTGTTACAGCATGGCCAGTTGATTGAACAAGGGAATCATCAACAGTTGCTGGCCGCTAACGGCAGTTACGCCAGAATGTGGCGCCAGCAGGCAGAACAGCGTTCGGAATAGCCTGTCTGGCCGCCATTGCGCCGACCGCGATTGCACAATTTTTGTGCGCCAGATCAACTGCGAGCCAGAAGCAGTCTGCTACAGTTAAGGCGGGTAGCACAGCAAACAGGAGCCGCAGATGCCATTTCAAGAGCTAAAACGCCGCTTACTTAGCCGTAAATTAGAACTGGAACGTCAGGTCGCTGCAATTGAACGTGATTTTGCCATGGGCCGCAGCGCTGATTTTAGTGAACAGGCACAGGAGCGTGAAAACGAGGAAGTCCTCAATGCGCTGGAACAAAAGGATCGGTTAGAGCTGCAGCAAATTGAACGCGCCCTGGCACGTATCGAACAGGGTACCTATGATCAATGTGCCCGTTGTGGCGACAATATCAACGTAGAGCGCCTAAAAATTATCCCTTTTACCGAGCGTTGTATTAAATGCGCTAAATAGCGCTGTCTTAGCGCTGCAAGGTACCATTACAACATTGTCTACATAAGCCAGCCGGCCGCACTATCGCGGCCGGCTGCTTTTTTCTTTAGCCCTGCGGCTGCGCTTTGACTCTGAATACCAGGGCGTACAATACCGGTACTGCAATCAGTGTCAGGATGGTCGCAAAAGCCAGGCCGGCCATAATGGTCACCGCCATACTATTAAAGAAGGCATCCCACAACAGCGGTAACATCCCCAGAATAGTCGTGAGCGCAGCCAGGATAACCGGCCGGATCCGGCTGGTGCTGGCTTCGATAATGGCTTGCAACTTGTCAGTTTTTTGCGCGCTTTGCAGATCAATTTCATCAACCAGCACAATGGCATTTTTCATCAGCATACCCGATAAACTGAGGAACCCCAGCAGTGCGGTAAAACCAAAAGGTAAGCCCGATGCCAACAGGCCTGCCGCCACACCACAGATCGACATCGGCACAATCAGCCAAATCACCAGCGGTTGCTTTAGCGAGCCAAACAGCAGAATACTGATCACCAGCATCACGATAAAGCTCAGCGGTAACTGCGCCGCCAACGACTGCTGCGCCTCGGCTGAGCTTTCATACTCACCGCCCCAGCTAAGTTGATAGCCGCTGGGTAGAGGCAAGGCTTCAACCTTTGCTTTAATACGCTTTAACGCCTGGTCAGCGGTATAACCCAGTGCCGGCTCCGCTTCGACAGTCAAGGTTCTTAAACGGTCACGGCGCTGAATTTTTGCTTCTTCGGTTTGCGTTTGCAGCCCATTAATCACCTGTGTGATCGGAATATAGGTATTGTCACTGGAGCTCCAGATCATCCGATCATGCAGGCGGTCGATATCAAAGCGCTCCGAGGCCGGCGGTCTGACCACGATCGGGATCTGCTTATCATGTTCACGGAAGACACCGCTGCGCACCCCGGTGCTGGCAAACTCCAGCGTTTGCGCCAAATCAGTACGGTTAATGCCCGCGACCCGTGCCCGCTCCTCATTAAAATCCGGCACGATCACCAGCTCGCGCTGCCGCCAGTTTTGCCGTAAATCGGTAATACTGGCATCCTGGCGCATCAGCTCGGTAATTTGCTGCCCCAACTGGCGCAAAATACGTTCATCCGGCCCTGATACTCTGGCCTGCAACTTGGCGCCACTGCCGGGACCGAACATCAGTTGCTGGGTGTAGATTTCAGCCTGCGGTAAGCGCGGCGGCAGTTCAGTGCGTAGCCGCTGCATCAGCGGTGGGATCTGATCGCGGTGTGCGGTACGGATAATCAACTGACCATAGGCTGCATTCGGTTGCTCCGGTGCATAGGTCAGCATAAAGCGACTGGCGCCCGAACCGATAAAGCTACTGACCGATTCCACCTCAGGCTGCGCCAGCACAAAGCGTTCAATCTCTGCCAGATCGCGTGACGTCGCCCGGATATCCGAACCTTGCGGCAAAAAGTAATTCAGATAAAAGATGGGGGTGTTGGAGGCCGGGAAGAACACCTGCTTAACCTGACCAAAACCGATCACACTGACCAGGGTTAACAGCGCCAGACCACCCAGGGTTAGCGCGCGCTGGCGCAGTGCCAGGCGCAATAAGCCGGCATAACGCTGGTAGAACTGACCGGCATAGGGGTCCTGACTGGCACTGTCAGCGCTGACTTTAAACAGGTAATGCGCCAGTAACGGCGTGACACTGATAGCAAGCACCCAGCTGAGCAGCAGCGAAATAGCAATCACCGCGAATAACGAGAATAAGAATTCACCGGTGCTGTCCGGCGACAGGCCGATACCGGCAAAGGCCATGATACCGATCACCGTCGCTCCCAACAGCGGGATCTGGGTCCGACTGGCTGCTTCGCCGGCAGCCTGGCGTGAATTCTGGCCGCGCTGCATATTAATCAGCATGGTTTCGGCGACAACAATCGCATTATCCACCAGCATCCCCATCGCAATGATCAGGGCGCCGAGCGAAATCCGCTCCATCTCGATATGAGCCAGCTTCATAAAAAATACTGTGCCCAATACCGTCAGCAACAGGGTGCCGCCAACGACCAAGCCAACACGCCACCCCATAGTCAGACAGAGCACCGCTATCACGATCACTACGGACAGTACCAGATTGACGATAAAGTCGTTAATGGCGTTATCGACGACCAGATGCTGCTGATAAATCGGATGCAAGGTAACCCCTAATGGGATCCGCTCTGCAAGACTGGCCAGATGCCGGTCGACCGCTTTGCCGACATCGACAATATTGGCGTCCGTCAGACCGGAAATTGCCAGCGTAAATGCCGGCTGGCCATTGAAACGGATCAACTGTGTCGGCACTTCTACCTCGCCACGGCTTACCGTGGCGACATCAAAGATACTCAGTTGTTCAGTAGAACCAGGTTTGCCGATACGCAGATTCTCAATGGCACTGATGGAGTCTAAGCCCGGCTTGCTGATCAGCCGTACCCTTTTATCGCCGACCTGCACCGAACCTGCGGCCGCTACGGCATTCTCGGTTTGCAAGGTATTGACCACCAGCTGCAGCGGCAAGCCGATGCCCAGTAGGCGTTCCTGCGAAATTTCGACGCTGATTTGCTCTTCCGGCTCACCGGCCGTTTGCACCTTGGCGACGCCGTTAACTGTTAACATTTCACGGCGTAAAAAGGTGGCCAGCTCACGGATTTCGCGATCCGAAAAGCCATCGGCGGTTACCGCATAAAAGATACCGAATACATCACCAAAGTCGTCATTGACGATCGGTTTCATCACCCCAGCGGGTAAGCGCATACTGGCGTCATTTACCTTGCGTCTGAGCTCATCCCAAATTTGTGGCATCTGACTGCCATCGTATTTATCCTGAATTTGTACCCGGATTTCCGATTTACCGGGCATCGACTTGGAGGTAATACGTTTTAACTGCGATAACTGCTGAATGCCGGATTCCAGCAGCTCTGTCACTTCTTCCTCCACCTCTACCGCCGTCGCCCCGGGGTAGTAGGTCATAATCACCGCTTCTTTCAGCGTAAAGGCCGGATCTTCCAACCGGCCAATACTGACCAGCGCCCATAAACCGCCTAAAAAACACAGCATAATCAATAACCAGGTATTGATTTGCTTTTCTATTGCATAACTGGCAATCCGCATCAGGCCGCTCCTTAATAGGCTACAAAGGGCTGAACTTGCTGCTCAGGTTGCAGCTGATAGATCCCGGCTGATACCACCTGCTCGCCACGGCTTAAACCACTGATAATCTCTACCTGCTGCTCACGAATACTGCCCACCTGCACCGGCACCCGCTGCACGCTTTGCGTCTGGGCCTGATAGCGCCAGACATAGAATTGGTTCGGTGTGGCGGTATCCAGCGCCGATACCGGGATCAGTACCGCACTGTTCGCCGCCACTTTTTCTGTGACGACGTTGACTGTCATACCCGGCAGTAAATTCACATCCGGCAAACGTGGCATGGCAAAGGACACCTGATAGGTTTGGGTCAGCGGATCAACCTCGGTTGCATGCTCACGGTAGGCCAGTGGATAGCGCTCAGTGGCAGACTCTGACAAGCGCACCGAAACCAGATAATCACTGGTATCCCGCACCTGGCGCATAATCTGCTCCGGCACATTGATATGTACCCGCAGCTCGGTAATATTTTGCACTCTTAATAACGGTGTGCCTGCAGCTACTGTCGCAAAACGCTCGACAATACGCCGGGTCACCAGCGCATCGAAAGGTGCTTTCAGTTGGGTATAGTCCAGATTACGTCGGGCATTTTCCAGCGCGACCCGGGCAATCTCAAAATTGGTTTGTAACTGATCAAAAGCAGACGGTGTTAAGATCCCCTGCTCGCGCAACGGCTTGCCTCGCTCTAAATCACGGCTTGCCTGCGCCAACTGTACTTCGGCTTGCTCCACTGCTAACCGGTAATCTGCCGGGTCCAGCGCGGCCAGCAATTCCCCTGCCGGAACCACCTGACCTTGCTGCACGGGTAGCTCCGTTACTCTGCCGCCAACCTGAAACGCCAGATCCACTGTACTTACGGCATCAATACGCCCGACGAAATGCCGGCTACTGGCCTGATCTTCGCCATTAACGGTATAGAGTTTCACCGTCGGCACTGCCACTGTAGCCTGCTGTGGTGCGTCCGAGCAGGCACTTAGCCCGACGACTAAACTGGCAATCCACCATGATGATTTCAATGTCAATTTCATGCTTGCAGCTCCCGTGCCTGTTGCACTAATAAGTGTTCCAAATCGATTCGCTCCTGCTCAGTAAAGGGCGAAATCTGTAGTAAATCATGAAAAACCAGGGCTTCGCTGGCTAAAAACAATAACAAGGCCTGAGGTGATTGCTGATGCTCGGCCAGCACCTGCTGCAGCATCGCAATATTGTGCTGTTGTACCGGTTTAAGTAAGGCTGGTTGCTCAGCCGCAGCGGCCAAAATGGCCATAGCAGTATTGCCGGCAATTTGCCGGGTAAAGGAAGCGCGGGTTTGCAGCAACGCAGCCAGCGTCGAGTGCTCCAGTTGCGTCTGTTGCTCGCGCCGGCAATCGGCCTCATCCAGCAAATGCTGCACCATGGCGCTGATCAGTGCCTCCTTGCTTGGAAAGTGATAGATCAAGCCCCCCTTACTGACGCCTGCCGCTTTGGCAACTGCGTCCAGGGTAACTTTGCCGGCGCCCTTATCTGCTGCAACGCTTAGCGCGGCCTGAATAATCTGGCTGACGGTGATCTGGGCCTTTTTGCTCAATATGCTACTCCTGTGTTCCGCCGGGCAGGGATTACGGCCTGGCATCAAAAAAACCGACCAGTTGGTACAGTAAATTATTATAGAATAACTGGCTTAAACTGCAATAAGCCCGCTGAAAAATGACTATATTTTAGTTATTCTCGCTATAGGCCAGGGAGAGAAACAAATTAAAACCAATAAAAACAATGCATTAAACACTGGCATACTATTGGCAAGTATAGCAGGGAATAGAAGCACTGCTGGCGGATAGCGGCTGTTAGCTTGCTGGTTTAGCCTTGTACATACAAAGAAGGATAGGATGATGAGCGTACTGCGGTTAGTTTTTAATATCTTCTGGTTTATTCTAGGCGGCTTTGTGATGGGGCTGGCCTGGTGGCTGATTGGGCTGATTTGTTTTATCAGTATTATCGGTATTCCATTTGGCCGCGCCTGCTTTGTGATGGGGGAACTGGCATTCTGGCCCTTTGGTCAGGACACCATCAACCGCCGCTATCTGAATAAGGCGGACGACATCGGCACTGGTGCCCTTGGCACTATGGGGAATATTATCTGGTTTGTGCTGTTTGGTATCTGGCTGGCGATTGGCCATTTGTTCCATGCAATTGTCTGCTTTATCACAATCATCGGTATCCCCTTTGGTCTGCAGCATCTGAAACTGGCTGGCCTGGCAGTAGCCCCCATTGGCAAAACGGTGATTAATAAGCAGCGTCTGGTCTGATCCCGGAACCTGGCCCAGGCGTAGAAGCGGCATCTGAGTATCACTATAGTATGTCGATGATTACGCCTCTGGGTTATGCGGGTTTAATTCCCTTTGTTTTGTTACCATTTTGCAGCCTGCTCTGGCCTTTGCTTGCTCCGGCACAAGCTATGCTGTTGTTTCAGCTCTACAGCTGCCTGATCTTAGGTTTTATGGCTGGCGTGCTATGGCCGGTATTATACCAGGCGCCCGAGCCGTCAAGCCGGGCCTTGTGGGTAGTCAGCTTTCCGGTACTGGCGATCCTGGCATTAGCACTGCTGCCCGCATATAGCCTGCTGGCGCTCGCCCTGTTATTTGCAGCCTTAAGGTGCTATGAGGTTATCAGCGGTATTAATCAGCGCTACACTGCACCTTACCGTAGCCTGCGCAATCAGCTCACCTTTGTCGTAATACTGTGTCATCTGGGGTTTTATGTCGCCTACTAAGGTCAGCACCACTGTAGATAAAAACGTGGATAAAAAGCTGTTTTTCGATGGCAGCTGCAAATTGTGCCGGCATGAAATGAGCTGGCTGGGTCCGAAACTCAGCGGCAAAATTGAGCTGATTGACATCAGTGCGCCTGACTTTACCGGCTTTGCCGGGGTTGAGCGCAGCGCCATGCTGGCTGAAATCCATTTGTGGGATGGCAAGCGCTTTATTACTGCCCTGCCCGCTACACTTTATTACTGGCGTTTGGCGGGTCTGCGCTTTTTACCCTGGCTTTTGAGTTTACCGCTTATTACTACGCTGGCAAACCGGGCGTATTATTTCTGGGCGGCCCGTCGCAAAGGCTGTAGCGATGGCCAATGTGACCTTTAACCGACCAAATCTAAACAGCCCGAGCCCTGAGAGTAAATAAATGCGTCGTCCCCGTCGTGCGCCCAGCCGGGCGCAAATTCATACCGATGCCCAGCTATTGGCGCTGCACCAGCTAATTGCCGATAAGCTATTGGCTCAGCCTGAGCTGGCAGCGCCATTACTGGAAAAACTGGAGCTGCGCTATCAGACCGGTTTAATTAAGCATTGGGGCTATATCCGCTGGTACAGTATGCTAAGCCAGCTTGATCAGCCGGAGCTGTTTCGGCGCGCCTTGCTGGAAGACAGTGAGAGTATGCGCCGGCTACGCCGCAAAACGCTGCTAACCGGTATTCTGACCGAAACCGAACGACAACAGGTGTTAAGCCAGGAATTTTCTGGCTAAGATAAGTTAATTACTACAACAACTACTCCAAGGAACTGCTTATGCACGCTCGATCCTATCTGGCGCTGTGCTGCACGCTTGCCCTGTGCGGTACCGCTATGGCCAGTGAAGGCAGCCGGCTATTACGCCAACCCGATATTTCAGCCAATCATCTGGTATTTGTTTACGGTGGCGACCTGTGGCTGGCGAACCGTGATGGCTCGTCACCACGGCAACTGACCAATCACCCGGCGGCAGAGTTTGCGCCCAAATTCTCACCTGACGGCAAGTGGATCGCATTTTCAGCCAGTTACGATAACAATACTGATGTCTATCTGATGCCGGTAAGCGGTGGTCCGGCACAGCGTCTAACCTGGCATCCCGGTGCCGATACCGTCAATGGCTGGAGCCCGGATGGTCGCAAGGTCTTGTTCGCCTCGAACCGCGAAGTGGCTAATAGCCGCAGCAATCAGCTGTATCAGGTCGCCGTAACCGGCGGCTATGAAGAAAAACTGATGCAGGCTGTCGCCTTCGAAGGCCAGCTGTCGGCCGATGGTAAAAAATTGGCGTACCGTCCAAACAATATGGCGTATAGCGGCAGCAGTGGCTGGCGGCTACATCGTGGTGGTAGCACGCCACCGATCTGGATCCTCGATCTGGAACAAGCTCAGCTGGAAAAAGTCCCCCAGCCCAATGCCAATAATTTCAACCCGTTCTGGTTACAGGATGAGGTGTACTTCTTATCTGACCGCGATAACCAGGCTGTCAATTTATTCCGCTACCGTGGTCAGCAAGTGGAGCAACTTACCCAATTGCGTGACTGGGATATCCGCTCAGCAGCTGGCTTTGACAACACCGTAGTCTATGAAGCCGGTGGCTATCTGTATCAGTTGGATCTGAGCAGCGGGCAAAGCCAGCAGCTGGTAGTGCAACTGAATACCCAATCAGAGCAGCGCCGGCCGCAATGGAAAGATGCCAGTAAAACCCTGACCTCCGCCCGATTATCCGCCACCGGTCAACGTGTTTTACTTAGTGCCCGCGGTGATATTTTTACTGTGCCAGCCAAAGAGGGCTCTACCCGCAATCTGACGCAAAGCTCCGATATTCGCGAGTTTGATGCGCACTGGAGCCCGGATGGCACTAAGGTGGCGTATCTTTCTGATGCCGGTAATAAGCACCAACTGGTGATCGCCAGCCAGGATGGCAGTGGCCGGCCGCAACTGGTGGAGTTAGCAAATCCGGGCTATTACAATCTGCTCGCCTGGTCACCTGATGCTAATCTGTTGGTATATCAGGATAATCATCTTAATTTATATGCCTATGATGTGAAGCGTAAACGCGAGCTGAAACTGGATACCTCCTTGCGCCGCCAGGGCTTTAGCGTCAGCTTCTCGCCGGATAGCCGTTATCTGGCCTATACGGTGGTGGGTGAAAATTATTTTAGCCAAATCAAAGTGTATGACTTTACGCTGCAGCGCAGCCAGCAGCTAACGGATGGCCTAAGCCATGCTACCAGCCCGGTATTTAGCCAGGATTACCTGTACTTCGCGGCCTCGGTAAATACCGGCCCGGCTCAGGTGGGGCTGGATCTGTCGACCCGGGAGCGGCCAGTTCGCTCTGCACTTTATGCTGCCGTGCTCGCTGCGAATGGTAAGTCGCCGTTGTTACCGCGAAGTGATGAAGAGAGCCCGAAAGCGACGGCAGCAAAAACCGAGGCCGATGATAAGGCGGCGACTGTCAAGCCGGTGCAGCTGGACCTGATCGGCATTCAGGATCGGATTGTCGGCTTACCGGTTGCCGAGCGCAACTACAGCCGGCTTAGCGTCGCCAGTGATGGTGCCCTATTCTATCTGGAACTGCCACAAAGCGGTGCCAGTAATGAGCCACCGGGCAGCGACACTCGCAACAGCGCCAGCTTGTATCGCTTTGATTTTAAAGAGCGTAAACCGGCCCTGGTGCAGCAGGGGATCAGCGACTATCAGCTTAGCGGTGATGGCAAGAAGCTACTGTTGGTGAGTTTACCAAACCGCCTGCAACTGGCGGATGCAGTAGCCAAGCCTGAACCCAAGGCGCTGGATTTAAGTCAGGTGCGCAGCTTTATCGATCCGGCCGCGGAGTGGCAACAGATCTTTAATGATGCCTGGCGGATGCAGCTGGAATATTTCTACGATCCGGCACTGCATGGTATCAACTGGCAAGGGATTTACGATAAGTATCAACCAATGCTGGCCCACGTGCAGCGGCGCGAGGATCTGAACGAAGTGCTGGTTGAGATGATTGCCGAGCTGCAGGTTGGCCATAACCGGATTGGCGGCGGCGATATCTACCAGGCTGCCAGCACCGGCGTAGGCTTGCTGGGCGCCGATTTTGAAATTGATAATAATCGCTACCGCCTGAAAACCGTCTATCAGGGCGATCGCTGGAGCCCCTTCCTGCGCGCGCCGCTGGCGACGCCTGGCGCCAGTGCCAAGGCCGGCGATTACCTGCTGGCCATTAACGGTGTCGAGCTCACTGCTGCGCAAAATATCTATCAGTTGTTAGATAATACGGCCGGCAAGCAAGTTCGCCTGACGCTGGCCGACGATGTGCGTGGCCGTAACAAACGCGATATCACTGTAGAACCAGTGACTGATGAAAGTCAGCTACGGCTCTGGCATTGGGTAGAAAACAATCGTAAACGGGTGGAAGAAAAGACCCAGGGCCAGGTTGCCTATGTTTACCTGCCAAACACGGCCGATGGCGGTTTCTACTTCTTTAACCGGATGTTTTTTGCGCAAACCGAAAAGCCGGCGCTGATTATTGATGAGCGGAAAAATGGCGGCGGTCAGGCGGCGAACTATATCACCGAAATTCTGGCCCGGCCCTTCCTGGCTGGCTGGAAAGATCGGGCCGGCGCTGGCTTTACTACGCCGGGTGCCGGAATCTATGGCCCGAAAACCATGCTAATTGACCAGGATGCCGGCTCAGGCGGCGACTTCCTGCCCTGGGCCTTTAAACGGTTGGGATTGGGCAAAACCATAGGTACCCGTACCTGGGGTGGTCTGATTGGTATTTCGGCTAATCCGTCGATGATTGATGGCGGCTTCCATGTGGTACCTTTCTTCCGCTTCTATACGCCGGATGGCGAATGGCGGGTGGAAAATGAAGGGGTGGCGCCGGATATCGAGGTAGAGCTGGATCCGATAGCCGTTAACCGTGGCATTGATGTGCAGCTGGAGCGGGCGATTGAGCATACGCTGCAACAGCTAAAAGCCAACCCACCGCAGGACCACCGGCAGGCACCAGCCATGCCAACCAAGTTGGGGTTGTAAGCATTAGTGCTGCATACAAACAAAGCACGCTCTAATAAAACGCCGGCACAGATTTCACGCTGTTGCCGGCGTTTTTTCGCCCGGCACCACTATACTTAACCGAGTATTTAAGCCGGAGCCAAAGCGACCAATGGAAGCCCCCACTAAAGCACAAATTCTCGACACCGCCTTACAGCTGGCTGCGGCCAGCAGTTGGGAGCAATTGCGGCTATGCGATATCGCCTCAGCCCTCAACTGTCCGCTCAGTGCGCTTTATCAACAGATCAGCACCAAAGATCAGCTGGCCGACGCCTGGTTTGACCGTGCCGATCAACAGATGCTAAGCCACAGCTATCAGGGGCGGTCAGCAAGCGAGCGCTTATATTTGGCCATTAGCAGCTGGCTTAATACCCTGGCCCCTTATCAACAGCAAACCGGGCAAATGTTGCTGTATAAGCTGGAACCGGGTCATGTTCATCTGCAGGCAGCGGCGCTGCTTAGGATCAGCGCGACGGTACAGTGGCTGCGTGAAGCAGCAGCACTTAGTGCCAGTGGCCTGGCGCGAATTGGTCAGGAACTGGCACTAAGCGCACTTTTTGTCGGGGTTTTT
>DAIOUM010000032.1:0-25691 GCA_036759505.1 Alishewanella sp.
CTAGCGTTGCTTTTTAGCCCATTCGATATGCTGCTGGATTTTATCGCTCGTTAGCAGCAATGCCAGGCTGTTGTATTCTTTAGCTAGGGTCATTTCGTCGTAAAACCGATGGATAGTCTTATGACACAGTTTACAAAGCATAATACCGGCTTGAAGCTGAGCTTTGTCATAATGCTTTTTAAAAAACGCCCGGCGATGCATTTTTTTTGGAATAAGATGATGAAAGGTCAATTCAACTTGCCGTTGGCACAGCATGCAGTGTTGAACCGCAGTTGTTGGCATAGCCGCATCCGCTCATGTTTTATGTTACTGCTTACATGCAGCTATACGCTGTAGTTTGCACTTTAGCTCAAAACTTAATCTTGCAGCGGTTTAATACCAACCTGGGTAATGTCACCTTGCTCATTCATTTCACGTACCGTTAAAAGTAATTGATCCAGCTTCACCTGATCACCTATTACCACCCGGCGATGGAAACGTTCGCTAATATAGGCAGACAGCGTCTGTTCACGATTTAACTCAGCCATATTAATGGTATAGAACGCATCTAAATCGCCAAGGCTAACCGCGCCATTGAGTAAGAAATCACCGAAGAAATTACTGTTATCCAACACGCTCTTTTCAGCATCGCTGGCGAGTATTTCGCTTAGCTTTTTCACGTGTTTTAAATGCGATAACACCATAATGGTATCACCGGCAGCGATAGCAGGATCTTCACTGGCTTGTAGCCAATCACCATCCCTTATTAGCCCCAGATACTGCACCGGCAGCTGCACTGCGAGTTGCTGCCAGCGCATGGTTAGCACCGGTGAGCGAGGCGTAACTTTATAAGCCAGTACTTCCATCACATCTTTTGACGGAACGGCATCCAGAGGCATGGCCTGGTCAGGCTCAAGCTCTGCCGGAACTTCCAGTTTTAACCAACGCGCAACCGGGATCAAACTCCAGCCCTGTAGCACCAGCGAGACAATAACTACTACAAAGGCGACATCAAAATACAGATGCTCATTTGGCACACCGGCCAGCCACGGAAACAGCGCCAGAATAATTGGCACTGCGCCCCTTAAGCCAACCCAGCTGATAAAGAGCTGATCCCGCATCGGAAATTTGAACGGGATCAAACAGATAAATACAGCCAGCGGCCTGGCGATAAAAATCAGTACCCCGGCCAGTAATAATGCCTGCCACAGATGATCCATCAGGTTACTGGGTGAAACCAGTAGACCTAACATTAAAAACATACTGATCTGGCTGATCCAGGCTAACCCGTCGTGCATTCGCAGAATATGGATGATCTGAGGTAAACGGGCGTTACCAACGATATACCCCATCAGGTAAACTGCTAGAAAACCGCTGCCACCAAAGGAGTTCGTTAGTGCATAAATCATAATACTGCTAGCCACCGCCAATAGTGGAAAGAACGCGAAGCTTAGCGGCAATTTACGGCACAAGAATACGAACACCCTGCCCGCACCATAACCCATAGCACCACCGACCACGGCTTGCTGTAAAAAGGTCACCAACACAAAAGCATCCAGCGCCTTGTCCTGGGCCAGCAGTGAGACCAGTGTCAAGGTCAGAATAACGGCCATCGGGTCGTTACTACCGGATTCGATCTCCAGTGTCGACGCCACCCGCTCTTTAATTTTTAGCCGCTGTGACTGGAAAATCGAAAATACGGCCGCGGCATCAGTGGAGCTTAGGATGGCACCAAGCAACAAGCCTTCAATCCAACCCAGCCCCAGTAAATAGGCAGCAGCCACCCCGACAGTGCCGCAGGTAATCACCACTCCGAGCGTTGCTAGCATTGACGCCGGCGCCAATGCAACCCGGAACCGCTCCGGGTGCGTCCGCATACCGCCGTCGAACAGAATGATCACCAGCGCGATGGAGCCGATCAAAAAAGCAATCTGAGGGTTAGCGAATTGGATACCCCCTATTCCATCCTCACCGGCGACCATTCCAATCAGCAGGAACACCAATAACATAGGTGCGCCAAGCCGCGCCGAAATCAGCGTGGCGATAATACTGATAAAGAACAATAAGGCGCCGGCCAGTATGGCCAGGTTAATTCCATCCATTTATGTTGCTCCGCTAACAGCTTACTGCCAGCCGTAACTGGCAGTATGGAGTGCACCATGATCCGGTGCCGCTGTACCGAGAATAGCGGATTGGGCGGGGCTTTTACCAGTCTTTAACGTAAATTGCTGGTTTTTAGCTTAAAAATCAGGCAAGTTCGTCAACAATTGCCTTCAAGGCGCCAAGCGGATCCGCGACTTTCGTAATTGGCCGGCCAATGACCATATAATCAACGCCAGCGAGCTGTGCCGCCTTGGGTGTCATCACCCGGCGTTGATCGTCTGCAGTACTATTTGCCGGGCGGATCCCCGGGGTGACCAGTTGAAATTGCGAACCAAATTGCTGTTTTAACAAAGTGGCTTCCTGCGCTGAGCACACTACACCATCCAGACCCGCAGCAGCAGTTAACGCCGCCAGTTTTTGTACCTGCTGTGCCGGCGTTAGCATTATGCCGAGCTCAGTGAGATCCGATTGCTCCATACTGGTTAGCACAGTCACGGCGATCAATTTGGGAGCCTGAGCGCCAAAAGGCAGTAGCGCTTCTTTGGCTGCCTGCATCATGCGACTACCACCACTGGCATGGACGTTCACCATCCAAACCCCGAGCTCAGCCGCCGCCGCCACTGCTTTGGCTACCGTATTCGGAATATCATGAAATTTCAGATCCAGGAAAACCTCAAAGCCTCGCTGTTGCAGCGCTTTAACAAAGTCAGGTCCCAAATGGGTAAACATCTCCTTGCCTACTTTTAACCGGCACAGGCTGGGATCTAACTGGCTAACCAGATTAAGCGCTTGCTGCTGCTGTTCGAAATCCAGCGCAACAATCACAGGCGAACGACAAGACATGAGGTATCCTTTAGCTAAAAATTAACGGCCATCGATCCCGGCAATGGGTTCTACAGTCTCCCACTGCTGACAGGACGGACATAACCAATAAGGTTGACGGGTTTTAAAGCCACAACTGCGGCAACTATACAGGGCTTTGGAGTCGAGATAGGCGTTTACCAGCTCTTCCACCGAGATCAGTGCCTCAGCTGCCAGCGCCGATTGCTGCTGACGGAGCTGCAATAATTTCTGGAATAAGCGGATATTCGGCTGTTGCCGCAGTTTAGGTAATAAATATTGCTCTGCTGCGGCGGCAGACTGATGTTCAGCCAGATGGTCTGTCAGTAACAAACAGGCACTGATATTATGCTTGTCTGCCAGCGGGCTGAGTAACTGTTGCCATTCGGTCGCGTCCAACTGACATTGTTGCAATAACGGCAGCAGCTCTGCTGCCCATTGTACGCGCTGCTTTAACACACTCAGTATTGCCTCTTTCGCCACTGCCGGCTGCTGTTCAGCCAATGCCTGACGGGCCAGTGCAACGCGAGGCCGGATCGCTTGTGGAAAATACTCAGCCAGTTGCTGCAGGCGATTCAGATCCAGTTGTTGGCTTTTTTCCAGATGCTGAATTTGCATATTTGCCAACATAATACGCAAACTACGCGATTGGGTTTTCTCTACCGCTGGTTGCAATGCTACGGCTTTTTGTGGCTCATGGGTGGCCAGGAAGATACTGAATAGCTGTTTCAGCACTGCTTCGCGCAGTAGCTCATTATCGGTGAGTGGTAGCAGCAGGTATTCGGCGCGGTCAAACAAACCGGCAGAAAAGTAGTCTTTTGCCAGTTCAAACTGGATCTGCTGTGCTTTGTTTTTTGGCAGTTTTAGCTGGTGCAGCTTTTCATGAATTTTTATCGCCTTGTCCCAATCGCCTTTACGCCGGAACAGGTTTGCCAGTGCCAGATAGGTATCAATGGTAGCGGCTTCAATATCGAGCAGTTCCAGCAATTGCTCGATAGCCTTATCTTCCTGATCGGTGAGCAGAAAGTTCAACCCAGATGACAGATTGCGGGTAACATCGGCCCTGCCCTTGAGCTCTTTGGTTTTCAGGCTATTTCGTCCCATAAACCAACCGTAAGCAGCGGCAACAGGGAGTAACAGAAATAGCAGTTCAGGCATAGCGGTCAGGCTTTATCAGCGGTTTTACTAAACCAGCCCCGGGTTTTGCGTTGTAGCGAGAAGAGCAAACTGAATACCAGGCCCAGCAGTAAGCCGGTCAGTAAAAAAATCACAGCGATATCGACGACGCGCAATTCCAGTCTGACAACCAGTAAATTCAGCTCAGTGAGTTGTTGATTAGTGGAGCCGAGTAAAAAACCCAGCAAGATTACCAGCAGCGTGAAAAAAATAAAAACCAGTCTACGCAACACTCAGCTCCGTTAAGTTTGCCGATAACAAGCAATAACTATCAGGTGTTATCTTTTACCCGATCCCGCAGTTCTTTACCGGGCTTGAAGTGTGGCACGTATTTGCCATCTAACTCAACCTTGTCGCCGGTTTTGGGATTACGGCCAACACGAGGGGCGCGATAATGCAGCGAGAAGCTACCAAAACCACGAATTTCAATACGTTCGCTGGAAGCAAGCGATTGTGCCATCTGCTCCAGAATTTCTTTTACAGACGCTTCAACATCTTTGACCTGAATATGGGGGAAACTGGTGGCAAGCTTTTCAATTAATTCAGATTTGGTCATAGACCCTCCGGCATACCTGCGTGTAGAGAAAGCAGGAGGCTTAGGCCCCCTGCTTCACTGGCATTTTAGTCCTGCTTTTGAGCAGCTTTAAATGCTTCAGCCATAGCGTTTACACCAAAGTCAGCATCTTGTTGCTTGCTGTTGATGTTATCCATAGCTTCTTTTTCTTCAGCTTCAAACTTGGCTTTGATAGACAGGCTGATTACGCGGTTCTTACGATCCACGCCCATCAGACGGGCTTCAATGGTTTCGCCAACTTTCAGTGCTGTAGTAGCGTCTTCAACGCGATCACGTGAAATATCAGACACGCGAACGTAACCTTCAACACCACCTTCTAACATCACAGTAGCGCCTTTAGCGTCAACGGCTGAAACTTCACCTTTAACGATAGCACCTTTTTTGTTGTCAGCAAGGTAATCATTGAACGGATCTTCGTCCAGTTGTTTGATACCTAAAGAGATACGCTCACGCTCTGGGTCAACTTGCAGTACAACAGCGTGTACTTCGTCGCCTTTCTTGAATTCACGAACTGCATCTTCGCCGGTTGAGTTCCAGCTGATGTCAGATAAGTGAACCAGACCGTCGATGCCGCCGTCCAGACCGATGAAGATACCGAAGTCAGTGATAGACTTGATCTTACCGCTTACGCGATCGCCCTTGTTGAAGCCCTTAGCGAACTCTTCCCATGGGTTAGCTTTACACTGTTTCAGACCTAAAGAAATACGACGACGTTCTTCGTCGATTTCCAGAACCATAACTTCCACAGCATCACCCAGGTTAACAACCTTAGATGGGTGGATGTTTTTGTTGGTCCAGTCCATTTCAGATACGTGTACTAAGCCTTCTACGCCTTCTTCGATTTCTACGAAGCAGCCATAATCAGTCAGGTTAGTGACGCGACCAGAGATTTTCGCACCTTCTGGGTAACGTGAAGCGATAGCTGCCCACGGATCTTCGCCCATTTGCTTCAGGCCTAAAGATACGCGTTGCTTATCACGGTCGAACTTCAGTACTTTAACTGGAATTTCGTCGCCAACGTTAACGATTTCGCTTGGGTGCTTAACGCGCTTCCACGCCATATCAGTGATATGCAGTAAGCCGTCTACGCCGCCTAAGTCTACGAAAGCACCGTAGTCAGTCAGGTTCTTAACGATACCCTTAACTTCCATGCCTTCTTCTAAGTTTTCTAACAGCTGGTCACGTTCCTGGCTGCTCTCAGATTCGATCACGGCACGACGTGATACCACCACGTTGTTACGCTTCTGATCCAGCTTGATAACTTTGAATTCCAGCTCTTTGTGCTCTAAGTGTGCTGTATCACGTACTGGACGTACGTCTACTAATGAACCAGGCAGGAAAGCGCGGATGCCGTCAACTTCAACCGTGAAGCCACCTTTAACTTTACCAGTGATAACACCGATAACAGTTTCTTTGTCTTCACAAGCTTTTTCCAGGCGAACCCAGGCTTCATGACGTTTAGCTTTCTCGCGAGACAGTAAGGTTTCACCGAAACCATCTTCGATAGCGTCTAAGGCTACGTCGATGATATCACCCACGTTCACTTCGATTTCGCCGCTCAGAGATTTGAACTGCTCAACCGGAATGGCTGCTTCTGATTTCAGACCGGCGTCAACCATAACAACGTCTTTCAGAACAGCAACAACAGTACCTTTAACGATGGCACCTGGGCGGGTTTCGATGGCTTTGAGGCTTTCCTCAAATAATAAAGCAAAATTTTCAGTCATAGTCACTTTTTCGGTTAAGTGCTCCACTTCACATCTTGTGTTATGGGGTTGCTAAATTTACCAGTAAGCATCCGTGTTACTGGCTGTCCAACATGCAGCTTCGGCCTGGTTCACCGGTTGCGCACAGGCAATTTGCCTTGCACAACCTGCAGCACCTCTTGCAGCACTTGTTCAATGGTTTTACCGGTCGAATCCAGCATATAGGCGTCCGCAGCCGGTTTTAGCGGTGCCGTAGCGCGATTGGTGTCCCGCTCGTCGCGAGCCTGGATTTCGCTTAAAAGGTCGCCGATATTAACATCAAAACCCTTTTGTTTCAACTCTAAAAAGCGCCGATTGGCGCGCTCTTGCGCGGTGGCGGTTAAAAAGATTTTAACTTCTGCCTGCGGGAATACGACTGTTCCCATATCGCGGCCATCCGCGACCAGGCCAGGCTGTTCAGCAAAGGCGCGCTGACGGCGTAATAATGCTTCGCGCACCGTCGGTAACGCAGCAATTTTTGATGCCATTTCAGCCACTTCCTGCGTACGGATACTGTGGCTAACATTTTCGCCTTCCAGAATCACCAGCGTATTACCGGCTTCATCACCGGTAAACTGGACATCTAAATGCGCGGCCAATGGTTGTAGTGCGGCTTCGTCAGCAGCATCGATTTGATGATGCATCGCTGCCAGCGCCAGAACCCGATAAATGGCGCCACTGTCGAGTAATTGCCAACCCAGCTGCTGTGCAACTAAACGGCTGATCGTGCCTTTACCCGCGCCACCTGGGCCATCTATGGTAATAACTGGTGCATTAAGTGGCATCCTACCCCCTGAAAACAGATTAATAGCTATTGAAAACGGCGCACATTATACAGCTTTTTATGACAAAAGCTGTGTTTAACTGACGAGATTAAAAAGAAAACGCGTAGCCGGGTTGGTTACGCGTTTATGGCTGGCCAGGTAGGCCGTTATTGGCTAAGCCTTTGGAATACATCAAAATAGTGAGGAAAGGTCTTCGCGGTGCAATCCGGGTCTTCAATGGTCACCGGTGTATCGCTTAATGCGACCAGAGAGAAGCACATCGCCATCCGATGGTCATTATAGGTGGCAATGCTGGCATGCTTTAGCTGTGCCGGTGGCGTGATTTTCAAATAATCTTCGCCTTCTTCTACCTCGGCACCAACTTTTCTTAGCTCTGTTGCCATCGCTGCCAGCCGATCGGTTTCTTTAACCCGCCAGTTATAAACATTGCGGATCACCGTCGGCCCTTTGGCAAACAGCGCCGTGGTGGCAATGGTCATCGCAGCATCCGGAATGGCGTTATAATCACGGTCAATACCAGTTAGCTGGTTACGGGTAACGGCGATATAGTCACTGGCCCATTCCACTGTGGCGCCCATAGCTTCCAGCGCATCGGCAAAGTGAATATCGCCCTGCACCGCATCTTTACCAATGCCGGTGACTTTAATGGTACCGCCTTTAATCGCTGCGGCGGCCAAAAAGTAAGACGCCGATGACGCATCTCCCTCAACCAGCCAGTGGCCCGGAGAGCGGTAACGCTGGTTACCCGTTACCAGGAAACGCTGATATTGCTGATTTTCAACCGTGACGCCAAAGCGTGCCATCAATGCCAGCGTGATATCAATATAGGGTTTAGAGACCAGCTCACCGTCAATCAGGATCTCGCTATCGCCGTTTAGCAGTGGCGCTACCATCAGCACAGCCGTTAAAAACTGACTGGAGATACTGCCATTAATCCGCATCGTACCGGCGCTAAGGGGTTTGCCTTTGATCCGCAGTGGCGGAAAACCATCCTGCTCCAGATACTGAATATCGGCGTCAAGTTGGCGCAGTGTGTCGACCAGATGGCCGATCGGCCGCTCATACATCCGTGGCTCGCCAGTTAGCGTCACATCAACATTAGACGCAGCCAGGGCTGCCGTTAACGGCCGCATCGCGGTGCCGGCGTTACCCAAAAATAACGTCAGCGCATGCGGATGATGAAACAAACCACCCAGACCATGTACGTCGCATTCGGTACGACAAGCTGACAACTTATAACTGACGCCGAGCGCCGTTAAGGCGTTCAGCATATGCTTAACATCATCGCTGTCGAGCAAGTTGGTGATGCGGGTCGTGCCTTCGGCCAGTGCCGCTAACAGCAGGACCCGGTTAGAAATACTTTTCGAACCGGGTAAATGCACTTCACCGGCCACTTTGGCGATAGGTTGCAGGGTTAGGGTTTTCATCCGTGCACCCTCTCAAACTCCTGCATAAAGCTGACCAGCGTTTGTACGCCCGCCAACGGCATCGCATTATAAATACTGGCGCGCATACCGCCGACCATGCGGTGCCCCTTTAACGCCAACAAACCATGTTGCTCGGCTTCGGTTACGAACAGATCGTTTAAGCGCTCATCGGCCAGGAAAAACGGCACATTCATCCAGGAGCGATATACCGTATCAACGTCGTTGCGGTAAAAATCACTTTGATCGATAAACTGATACAGCGTCTGGGCTTTTTGCTGATTTAACCTAGCCATTGCCGCCACACCGCCCTGAGCTTTTAACCATTTAAACACTAAACCGGCCAGATACCAGGCATAGGTTGGTGGCGTGTTAAACATGCTGTCATTTTCAGCAGCCAGGCGGTAATCCAGCACCGCCGGAATGGCGCTGTTCGGCGCCGGCAATAAATCTTCGCGTACTATGGCAACGGTCAGGCCTGAGGGGCCGATATTCTTTTGCGCGCCGGCATAAATCACGCCGTAGCGGCTGACATCCAGTGGCCGCGATAAAATGGTCGATGACAGATCTGCAACTAACGGCACTGTGGTTTGCGGTAAGGTCGAAAACTCGAGGCCATCGACGGTTTCGTTCGGGCAAAAGTGCGCATAGGCCGCACCTGAGTTAATCTGCCAATCTGCTGGGCTTAGCAAACTGCGGTTGCCATCGGCGTTCTTAACGCGGATATCCTGCGCTCTAACTTGACCAAACTTAGCCCCTTCTTCAACCGCTGCGGATGACCAGGCACCCGAGACAAAATAGTCGGCACTTTGACCGCTCTTTAACAAATTAAGCGGCACGGCAGAAAACTGGCCACGGCCACCACCGTGCATAAACAAGACCTTGTAGTTGGCGGGGATCGCCAGTAAATCGCGCAGGTCTTGTTCCGCTTCAGCGGCGACTTTAATAAAAGGCTTACTGCGATGGCTCAGCTCCATTACCGAGCAGCCCTGGCCTTGCCAGTTCACAAATTCCTGCTGGGCTTGCGCCATTACTTCAACAGGCAGCATCGCCGGGCCAGCGCAAAAATTATAGGTTGTCATGGTTAGCTCTCACTTTCGTTGCGTAATTTAAAACTGGCCTTAGTTGTTCTTTCTTGTTCTGCCTAAAAGAAAACGAGCGCCAAAGCGCCCGTTTTCTAAACAGTATTATTCTTCTTCGCCGGCGTCATCCTGCGCCAGTTGGCTGTCCTGCACCTCCGGCGTACGGACTACAGCTTCGGCATCAGCCAGCGCTGTGACCTGCTCTTCCTGAATTTCAGCAATGCGCTCCACACCCGAGACTTTTTCGCCTTCCTGGGTACGGATCAGGATCACGCCCTGGGTGTTGCGACCCACTTCTGATACTTCACGTACCCGGGTGCGTACTAGCGTACCTTTGTCTGAAATCATCATGATCTCGTCACTTTCTGCGACCTGCACCGCACCGACCACCAGGCCGTTACGCTCAGAGACCTTGATCGAGACCACACCCTGGGTAGCGCGGCTCTTGGTCGGATATTCGGTCAGCGCAGTACGTTTCCCATAGCCGTTTTCGGTTACAGTCAGAATAGCGCCTTCGCCCTGAGGAATAATCAGTGACACCACGCTGCCGCCCTCGCGTAAGCGGATACCGCGTACACCGGTGGCGCCACGACCCATTGGCCGTACTTCGTCTTCGGCAAAGCGAACAACCTTGCCATCATCCGAGAACAACATAATCTCATTGCTGCCATCGGTAATACCAACGTCAATAAGCTTATCGCCTTCATTCAGATTCACCGCAATAATACCGTTGCTGCGAGGCCGCGAGTATTCGGTCAAGGCGGTTTTCTTCACGGTACCGTTGGCGGTGGCCATAAAGACGTACTTACCTTCCTCATATTCGCGTACCGGCAGGATGGCGTTAATGCGCTCGCCCTCTTCCAATGGCAGAATATTGACGATAGGTTTGCCACGTGCGGTGCGGCTGGCCAGCGGTAACTGATACACCTTCAGCCAGTATAAACGGCCGCGGTTCGAGAAACACAGAATGGTATCGTGGGTGCTGGCAACCAGCAGCTTATCGACGAAATCTTCATCTTTTACGGTAGTCGCGGCTTTACCACGGCCACCACGGCGCTGCGCTTCATAATCAGACAGCGGCTGATATTTGGCATAACCCAGGTGCGATAAGGTTACCACCACATCTTCTTCGGTTATCAAATCTTCTAAGTTGATATCCAGCATATTGTCCTGGATTTCGGTGCGCCGGGCATCGCCGTATTGGGCTTTGGCCGCAGCCAGCTCTTCGCAGATCACTTCCATTAGCCGCTCCGGGCTTGACAGGATGTGCAGTAACTCAGCAATCAGGTCCAGCAGCTCTTTATACTCGGCCAGGATCTTTTCATGTTCGAGGCCAGTTAATTTGTGCAGACGTAAGTCGAGGATGGCCTGGGCTTGTTGTTCCGTCAGGAAGTACTGGCCGTCGCGAATGCCAAAATGTGCTTCCAGCCATTCCGGACGCGCTGCGTCCTGACCGGCACGTTCCAGCATGGCGCTGACGCCACCCAGCTCCCAGCCGCGCTCAACTAAGCCGGCTTTGGCGTCTGCCGGGCTGGCTGAGGTTTTAATCAGTTCGATAATGGCATCGATATTGGCCAGCGCAACAGCTAAACCCTCTAAGATATGGGCGCGTTCGCGGGCTTTACGCAGGTCAAATACCGTACGGCGGGTCACCACTTCGCGCCGATGCAGAATAAAGTATTCCAGCATCGCTTTCAGGCCGAGCAGCTTCGGCTGACCATCGGCCAGCGCCACCATATTGATACCAAATACCGTTTGCATCTGGGTATTGGCATATAACTGGTTCAGCATCACGTCTGAGGATTCGCCGCGTTTTAGCTCAATTACAATCCGCATGCCGTCTTTATCAGACTCATCACGTAACGCTGAGATACCTTCAATGCGTTTTTCTTTTACCAGCTCGGCAATTTTTTCAATCAGCCGCGCTTTATTTACCTGGTACGGAATTTCATTAACGATAATGGCTTCGCGACCGGTTTTTTCGTCGGTTTCCAACGTGGTTTTGGCGCGGATATACACCTTGCCACGGCCGGTGCGGTAGGCTTCTTCAATACCCTTACGACCATTGATAATGGCTGCAGTCGGGAAATCCGGGCCCGGAATATGTTGCATCAGTTCATGCAGTTCGATATCCGGATTGGCAATTAACGCCAGACAACCATCAATAATTTCATTCAGGTTATGCGGCGGAATATTCGTCGCCATACCTACGGCAATACCGGATGAGCCGTTAATCAGCAGGTTCGGTACCTTGGTCGGTAATACAGCAGGAATTTGCTCTGTGCCGTCATAGTTAGGCACAAAATCAACGGTTTCTTTGTCCAGATCGGCTAACAGCTCATGGGCAATGCGGGCCATTCTGACTTCGGTGTAACGCATAGCAGCGGCAGAGTCGCCGTCAATCGAACCAAAGTTACCCTGACCGTCCACCAGCATATACCGCAGCGAAAACGGCTGAGCCATCCGCACGATAGTATCGTATACCGCACTGTCACCATGAGGGTGGTATTTACCGATAACGTCACCGACGACACGGGCGGATTTTTTGTAGGCCTTGTTCCAGTCGTTACCCAGTTCCTTCATGGCAAACAACACGCGGCGGTGCACTGGCTTCAGACCATCCCTGACATCGGGTAAGGCCCGGCCAACGATTACGCTCATGGCATAATCGAGGTAGGAATTTTTTAATTCCTCTTCGATATTTATTGGAACTATTTCTCTGGCCAGATCTGTCATAAAACGTTATTTTCCCTTAAATCAGATAGATAACTCGCTTTTCTTGCCTTTGTTTAGCGCGAGACAACGCCGGATTCTATCACAGAAATATTACCTTGCCATGCCTGTTTGCACCGCCTGCTCGAATTGCCGCCGTTGCCAGCACCGGCTAAGGCTTTATAATGCGCGAAAACAATCAGGTAGTGACTATGAACAGCCCCGATAACTTCGATAAAAACAGTAACGTCGATCAGAATGAAATCAGTAAGTTTAATGAGATTGCTGCCCGTTGGTGGGATCCGGAAGGTGAGTTTAAACCACTACATTTATTAAATCCGACCCGCTTAGGTTATATCAGTGATCAACTCGGTGGTCTGTTTGGTCGCAACACTCTCGACGTCGGCTGTGGCGGTGGCATCCTGGCCGAGAGTATGGCGCGCGCCGGCGCAAAGGTAACTGGTATTGATATGGCGCCGGATGGCCTCAATGTCGCCCGCCTGCATGCCCTGGAAGCCGGAGTGAATATTGATTATCAGCAAAGCACTGCGGAAGATTTTGCGCAGCGCCACGCCGGCGAATTTGAACTGGTGACCTGTATGGAAATGCTGGAACATGTGCCGGATCCGGCATCGGTGGTGCGCGCCTGCGCCGAACTGGCCGCACCCGGTGCTACTCTGGTGTTCTCGACCATTAACAAAACCGCCAAGGCGTACCTGTTTGCCATAGTCGGCGCTGAGTATCTGTTAAAGCTGGTGCCGCGCGGTACCCATCAGTTTGATAAGTTTATCCGCCCGTCAGTATTGATGCGCTATATCGAAGACGCCGGTTTGGAATTAGTGGATGCCACTGGCCTGCATTTTAACCCGCTCAATAACAGCTTTAAGCTTGGTGCCGGTTTGGACGTAAACTACTTTGTGGTGGCGCGTAAACCAGTCTGATGGTTAAGCAGCTGGGTGCCGTAATACGCCCTGGCTGCTAAATAACCGCTTAAACTAAAAATGACGCTTTATAGAACAAATAAATCCAAGCAAAAAAATCTATAAAAAAGCTTGCCTCTGACCGGTGCATCCGGGCACACCGAGCTCAAGGTTAGTGGCTGCTAACCGGCAAAAAAACTGCACAAAAAAGCCGCTTTTTCCTCGCTTGCAAATTCCAACAATACACACTATCTTGTGATCGTCTTTTGAAATACACCCATATGTTGTGTAAATCGTCAGCAACCCGGGTGTATTGATAGCCGTGCGCTAAACCCGATTCATTTATTATTAAAAGAAATGGAATACTTCAGCGATGACTCAAACTCTTTTTGTGACTAAGCGCGATGGTCGGCGCGAACCTCTGGATTTAGATAAAATTCACCGCGTCATTGACTGGGCGGCCGAGGGGTTAAAAAACGTGTCGGTGTCGCAGGTGGAACTGAAATCCCATATTCAGTTTTACGATGGCATCAAGTCGTCTGATATTCACGAAACCATTATCAAGGCCGCTGCCGATCTGATCTCAAAAGAGACCCCGGATTACCAATATATGGCGGCCCGGCTGGCAGTATTCCATCTACGCAAAAAAGCCTACGGTCAGTTCGAACCACCCCACCTGTACGATCAGGTTGTGAAGATGGTCGAAGCCAAACGCTACGATATGCATATTCTGGCTGATTACAGCCGCGAAGAGCTGGATATCCTGAACAGCTATATCGACCATAGCCGCGATCTGAATTTCAGTTATGCTGCGGTCAAACAGCTGGAAGGTAAATATCTGGTACAAAACCGGGTAACCGGTGAGATTTATGAAAGCGCCCAGTTCCTCTATATGCTGGTTGCCGCCTGTTTATTTGCCAATTACCCGAAGAGCACGCGGTTGGACTATGTACGCCGCTTCTATGATGCGACGTCGCTGTTTAAGATTTCACTGCCGACACCTATTATGTCGGGCGTGCGTACCCCGACCCGTCAGTTCAGCTCCTGCGTACTGATTGAGTGCGGTGATAGCCTGGATTCGATCAATGCCACCTCCAGTGCCATTGTAAAATACGTCTCGCAGCGCGCCGGTATTGGTATTAACGCTGGCCGTATTCGTGCTCTGGGTAGCCCAATCCGTAATGGCGAAGCCTTCCATACTGGTTGTATCCCGTTTTATAAGCATTTCCAGACCGCAGTAAAAAGCTGCTCGCAAGGCGGTGTGCGTGGTGGTGCCGCCACCCTGTTCTACCCCTTATGGCATCTGGAAGTGGAATCGCTGCTGGTACTGAAAAATAACCGTGGTGTCGAAGAGAACCGGGTACGGCATCTGGACTATGGCGTGCAGTTTAACCGCCTGATGTATCAGCGCCTGATTAAAGATGACTATATCACCTTATTCAGCCCGTCTGATGTGCCGGGGCTGTATGATGCTTTCTTTGAAGATCAGGAAAAGTTTGAAGCCTTATATGTGAAGTATGAAGCTGACAGCAAGATCCGTAAAAAGCGCATTAAGGCAGTCGAACTCTTTACCTTATTTATGCAGGAGCGCGCCAGTACCGGCCGCATTTACCTGCAAAACGTCGATCACTGCAATACGCACAGTCCGTTTAATCCGGCACTGGCACCGGTACGGCAAAGCAACCTGTGTCTGGAAATTGCGCTGCCGACCAAACCGCTGGAGCATGTTAACGATCCAAACGGTGAGATTGCGCTCTGTACACTGTCAGCCTTTAACCTCGGCGCCATTGAACAGCTGGACGAGTTTGAACCGCTGGCGGATTTAGCGGTGCGGGCACTGGATAGTCTGCTGGATTATCAGGACTACCCTATTCCGGCCGCACAATCCGGCTCCATGGCGCGCCGTACCCTGGGCATTGGTGTCATTAACTATGCCTACTACCTGGCGAAAAATGGCGTGAAATACTCGGACGGCTCGGCCAATGCCCTGACCCACCGTACCTTCGAAGCAATGCAGTACTATCTGCTCAAAGCCTCGGTGAAACTGGCGCAGGAGCAAGGCCCTTGTCCGAAGTTTAACGAGACCACTTATGCGCAGGGTATTCTGCCGATTGATACCTATAAAAAGGATCTGGATAAGGTTTGTGCTGAAGCCTTACAACTGGATTGGGAGCAGCTGCGTAAAGATATTCAGCAGTATGGCCTGCGTAACTCAACGTTGTCGGCCCTGATGCCATCTGAGACCTCATCGCAGATCTCGAATGCGACTAATGGTATCGAGCCGCCGCGTGGCCATATCAGCGTCAAGGCCAGTAAAGACGGTATCTTAAAGCAGGTTGTGCCAGAGTATGAGCGCTTAAAAGATCAGTACGAGCTGCTGTGGGATATTCCATCTAACGATGGTTATCTGACGCTGGTGGCCATTATGCAGAAATTTATCGACCAGACCATTTCGGCTAACACCAACTATGATCCGGCCAAGTTCGAAGGCGGTAAAGTACCGATGAAGATCCTGCTGAAAGATCTGCTTACCGCTTATAAGCTGGGTGTGAAGACGATGTATTATCACAACACCCGTGATGGCGCTTCAGATATCCAGGATGATATCAAGCCCGCAGCAGAAGACGACGGCTGCGCCGGTGGCGCCTGTAAGATCTAATGCAGTGAAGAGCGGCCCGGCCGCTCTTTTTTAGTAAGTTTTTGTCAGATTCTCAGGATTAAAATCAGCATGGCGTACACCACCTTTAACCGCAATATCAATGACCAGCTCAAGGAACCGATGTTCTTTGGTAATGCCGTAAACGTTTCCCGTTATGACCAGCAAAAGTATCCGATTTTTGAAAAGCTGATCGAAAAGCAGCTGAGCTTTTTCTGGCGGCCGGAAGAAATTGACGTCAGTAAAGATCGGATTGATTTCCAGCAATTACCTGAGCATGAAAAACATATCTTTATCAGCAATCTGAAATACCAGACGCTGCTGGACTCGGTACAGGGCCGCTCGCCGAACGTCGCACTGTTGCCAATAGTGTCTATTCCGGAGCTGGAAACCTGGATTGAAACCTGGGCCTTTAGTGAAACCATTCACAGCCGCAGCTATACCCATATTATTCGTAATATCAGTGCCGAGCCGCATAAGATCTTCGACGATATTATGCTGAACGAGCGGATTTTAGAGCGGGCAGTTGATGTGACCCGTTACTATGACGATCTGATTGATGGCATTAATCTGTATCAGCGCTGTGGTGAAGGCACTCACCAAATTAACGGCAACACTGAGCAGATCACCTTGCGTGAGCTGAAAAAGCGGCTTTACCTGTGCTTAATGTCGGTAAACGTGTTAGAAGCGATCCGCTTTTATGTCAGCTTTGCCTGCAGTTTTGCTTTTGCCGAACGTGAGCTGATGGAAGGGAATGCCAAGATTATCCGGCTGATTGCCCGCGATGAAGCGCTGCATCTCACCGGCACCCAGCATATGCTGAATATTCTGGCCAGCGGTGATGATGATCCGGAAATGGCGCAGATTGCCAAAGAGTGCGAAGAGGAATCTTACGCCATCTTTATGCGCGCGGCGGAGCAGGAAAAGGACTGGGCAGCCTATCTGTTTAAAGATGGTTCGATGATTGGCCTGAACAAAGATATTCTGTGTCAGTATGTCGAGTTTATTACCAATAGTCGAATGCAGGCTGTCGGCTTAAAGCCACGCTTTGCTACCACCCAAAACCCCATTCCGTGGATCAATACCTGGCTGGTATCTGACAATGTGCAAGTGGCACCGCAGGAATCGGAGATCAGCTCCTATCTGGTAGGTCAGATTGATAACGAAGTCGATACCGCCGACTTTGGTGATTTTGATCTGTAACGCCGATGCCGCAGGTTCGCATTAACGGCGAGGTCGTCGTCAACTTCGATGGCTCCTCGCCTAACCTGCTACAGTTTCTGGAGCAACAACAGCAGGCCGTTAACTATCAGTGCCGCGAGGGCTTTTGCGGCGCTTGTCGCTGTAAACTGTTAAGCGGACAAGTTAGCTACCTGCAAGAGCCGCTGGCCTTTGTCCGCCGTGGCGAATTCTTGCCATGTTGCAGTATTCCACAGACCGATATCGAGCTGGAAATTCCGAAATAAATGGTATTTTTGCTTAAGTTAAAGCAAAATTAGCGCCGGATTTTGGCTGCTTTAGACGGTTGTTGATGAAAGCTCTTGTTCTGTCGTTGATGTTAACGCTACCGCTGCCGGCACTCGCCAACAGCGATTATCAGTCTTTGTTTGCTCAGGCGCGTTATACCGAGTTATTACAACGCATGGAGCAAGATCCGGCGGCGCGGCGCGATCCGCAGCTGATGCTGCTGATGGTGCGTTCGCTGATCCAGCAACAGTTCCGCGAAGAAGCCAATACGCTGTTAAATCAATTGATTGAAGAATTCCCGGAGCACAGCGCCCTGCTGACGCAGGCGGCACTGAACAAAATCGCGCTGGCAAATAGTGGCAACATCTTTAATGCCCGTAAAAGAGCAACCGATGGCCTGGAGCTACTGCAAAAAGCCATCAGCCTGGATCCGGAAAACTATCTGGCACAGCAAGCGCTGATTAACTTTTATCAGGTCGCTCCCGCCACTGCCGGTGGCAGCAAGCCTTTAGCCGCTGAACTTGCCGAGCAATTATTTGCGAAAAATCCGGTGCAAGGCACCCTTGCCCGGGCTGGCATTGCTGTGGCTGAGGGCCGGTTGAGTGATGCGCAAGCGCTGCTTGATGCCCAGTTACTGCAGACACCGGATAACACTGAACTCTTACTACGCAAAGGTGCCGTCTTAACGCAGCAAAGCGCGTTTCTGGTAGCACAACAAACCTATTTACAGCTGTTGCCATTGCTTAGCGATCCGGTTAGCCAACAGAATGTGCATTTCCAGTTAGGGCGGCTGGCGGTGTTTACTGAGCGCTACCAGCTGGAGGGGATCCATGCGCTGGAAAGCTATCTGTCATTCTATGATAATAGCCAGCAACCTCGCCTGCCGCGCGCCCGATTACGTTTAGCGCAGTTATACCTCGCTCAGGGGGATATTGTGCGTGCCAAAGCGCTGTATCAGCAAATTGCCAGGGTGGTGCTGGATGAAGCCGACTTTATCGAAGCCAGAGCGCAATTAGCAACTCAGCTGGAACAGCGTTAGTATCAGACGTAGGCAGCAGAGCTTGCCGCAGCCAGAACTGCGGCAATTGAGCATCTTACTTGCGGATCCCCTCGACACTTAGTTCCAGATAGACAGTTGCCGCGGCCGGGCCCAGATCATAATTGATGCCGAAGTCTTTTAATGCAAAGGCGGTGGTGCCGGCAAAACCTGCCCGATAACCGCCCCAGGGATCCTGACCTTCACCGATTTTCTCGGCAGCAATTACGATATCTTTGGTTACACCATTTAACGTGAACTTGCCATGCAGCTCAAAGTTTTCACCACTGGTTGGTACCACCTTGGTACTAACAAAGCTGGACTGTGGGAATTTTTCAACATTCAGAAAATCAGCACTGCGTAAATGCTGATCGCGCTCAGTATGGTTTGAGTCGATACTGGTGGTATCGATAGTGACATTGATTTTCGAGGCGGCCAGATTGTTACTGTCGTAACTAAAGTTGCCGCTAAAGTCATTAAAGCGGCCATACAGCCAGCTGTAGCCCAAGTGGCTAATTTTAAACTGGATAAAGGCATGTGCGCCTTCAGTGTCAATCACATACTCAGCGGCTTGTGCCGGCAATGCCATTAATGCAGCTAAAGATGATGCTAACAGTAATTTTTTCATCAGGTTCCTCCGGGAGATAGTCATTACGAAACGCTATCCAGCTTACCTGAAAGAACCCGAAAGAAAATTGCATTAAAACGCAGGTAGTGTTCGATTAATTAGATTTGTTTCGGCGTTATTCAGCAGCATTAGCGAGAAAATATTGCTAAGAGGCTGGTCAGACCGGTACCGGAGTGCTGTGGATAAGTTCAAACTGGTACCGGAGTGCTGTGGATAACGGCTGTTTCGGTTAGGATTCGAATTTGCCGTCGCGGATATGTTTTTCGCCGCGTGCTTTCGCCAATTGCACCTGCTTTTGCCGCTCGGCGAAGGCTGCTTTTTGCTCGTCCGTGGTTTTGTCGTAACAGTGCGGGCAGCTTAAGCCTTTGACATAGTGCTCAGACGCCAGATCGGCAGCCGATAACGGCATCCGGCAGGCATAACACTGGTCATAACTACCCTGCTCCAACCCATGCTTTACCGCCACGCGCTGGTCAAACACAAAGCATTCGCCCTGCCATTTGCTGTTTTCTTCCGGCATCTCTTCCAGATACTTCAGAATGCCACCGTCCAGATGATAAACCTCTTCAAAGCCCTGGGTTTTTAAAAAGGCAGTCGATTTTTCGCAGCGGATGCCACCGGTACAGAACATCGCTACTTTTTTATGTTTGGTTTTATCCAGATTCTCGGCGGCCCACTGCGGGAACTCGCGGAAACTGGTGGTGTTGGGATTAATCGCGCCCTCGAAAGTGCCGATCGCCACTTCATAGTCGTTACGGGTGTCGATCAGAATAGTGTCAGGATCGCTAATCAGCTTATTCCACTCTTCACCTTTAACATAGGTGCCAACGATATGCTTTGGATCCAGGCCTTCGACACCCATAGTCACGATTTCTCGTTTCAATTTAACCTTGGTGCGATAAAACGCCTGCTCCTCGGCGAAAGATTCTTTGTAACTCATCCCCGCAAAGCGCCCATCAGCATCCAGCCAGGCTTTTACCGCATCGACCCCTTCGCGCGGGCCAGAGATAGTGCCATTAATCCCTTCCGCGGCTAACAGCAAGGTGCCTTTCACCTTATGCATCACCATATGGTTATACAGCGGCTCGCGCAGAGCTTCGTAATCCGGTAAATCAACAAACTTATATAAGGCAGCTACAACAAACATCTTTTATCCTCTTGCCAGGCTGGACCGCAAATCCAGTGCAATTAATGGTTAACGCCACGAGGGCGGCGCGCATTATAACGACATCCGGCCTACTGTCCAATCGCTGTTTTCGTGCCGCCAGCTTGTTAAGCCGGTAAAAACGTACTGAGCAGTAAATGGCCAGCCAGCAGTAACAGTACGATACCCATTAACCGATCAAACCAATAACCTTTCGCCAGCAACAAGCGCCGCACCGCCGGTCGGGTTAGTAAAACGGATAACAAACAGAACCAGGCAGCGGTGGCAACGGCCATATAGAGGCCATAGATCACTTTATAACTGAGCGGCGTGCTGGCTGAAATCACCACCGCAAACAGCGACAAGAAGAATAAGGTCGCTTTAACATTTAAACCATTAGTAATAAAACCGGCTAAAAACGCGGCGCGCCGGGCCGGTACATCAGGCATCGCCTCTTCTTCACCTGCCATGCCAACCGGCGGCCGGGCCCGAATCGCGCCCTGCCCCAGATAAATCAAATAACCGGCAGCCACCACCGTTAACGCCTGAAATAACCAGGGTGTGGTTTTTATCAATAAGCCAATACCAACCAGCGAATAGGTAATATGCAACAAAATGCCGGTACCAATGCCCAAACTGGCCCAAATGGCGGTTTGCCGGCCGTAGCGCACGGCATAACGCAGGATAATCGCAAAATCGGGGCCCGGACTGGCTACCGCTAATAAATGTGCGGTGGCAATTAACAAAAACTCTGGCCAAAATGCTGACATACTGCTTAATCCTTATTTTTGTAAGTTCTAACTGTGCGGCGCCTAACTTAAAAAGCGGTCAGCAAACCGGGCCCACTGATAATAGGCATATTGCGCCAGCCGGCGGCCGCGGGTAAAGGGAAAGGGCTGAAGCGGGCTTTGATACAGCGGCAATGGCGGTAAGGTTTCACCCATCAGCTTTTCGGCCAGGCGTTGTCCAGCCAGTAAGCTATAAGATACGCCACTGCCACAATAGCCGGCAGCATAATAGATTCCCTCGGAAGTTTGAGCAATACGCGGCAGATCGTCGTAAGAGACGCCAACCCAACCCGCCCAGTGATACTGATAGTCGATGCCTTGCAGCGCCGGCAAGGTTTGCCACAGCGCTTGGCGTAACTGCGCCGGATAATGCGGCTTGGTCAAATCAGCGCCACTGATCGCACTGCGACCACCAAATAGCACGCGATTATCCGGTAATAGCCGGTAGTAATATTTCAGGGCTCGGGTATCCATCGCCATAAAGCCGGGCGTCAGGCCACAGGCCGATAGCTCTGAGGCAGTCAGGGGCCGGGTTACAATGATGCTGCTTAGCACCGGCAGGCAGCCCCGGTTAAGCTCAGGCAGAATATTTTTCGGTGTATAGGCATTAGTGGCCAGCACCAATTTGTCACAGTGCAGTGAACCGGCACTGGTAGTCAGTTGGTAGCCAGCACCGGTGTGATTAATCGCCTGCAGTGAGGTATTGGCAAATAACCTTACCCCGCTGCGCTCAGCTAAACCTGCCAGCCCCCGCAGCAATAGAAACGGATTAATACCATAACAATCCGGTAGTCGTAAGGCGCCAAAGGCGCCCGGACTATTAATACAAGCTTGCAGTGCTGTTTGATCCAGAAAACTGACCGCATAAGCAAAATCCCGTTGTAAGCGCTCAGCTTGTTGCTGCAGTAACTGCGCCTGTTTCACGGTATGGGCAATTTTCAGATACCCCGGTGTTTGCGCCTGACAATCGATATTACCGGCAGCGACCAAGTCTTTTAACCGCTGCAAGGCTAAGCCATATTCCTGGTGAAATAGCTGTGCCTGCTCTAAGCCAAACCGGGCTTTAAGCTGGCTGAGGCCCAATCGACCGGTACCACGCAGCACAAATCCGGCGTTACGGCTGCTGCAGCCCCAACCTGGTTGATTCGCCTCCAGCAACACCACCTGCCGCTGATAGCGTTGACTCAGCTCGTAAGCACAGCTAAGGCCGGTATAACCGGCTCCTACTACCACGATCTCAGCCTGCTTTGGCAGTGCTGAGGCCTGAGCCTGACTTGCTACCGAAGTATCTGCGGTCCAGTAAGAATCGACATAGTGGTTACCGCTCTCTAAAGACGTTGCAATATAAGGGTCGTAAAAAGCGGGCATTAAAACTCCAGTACCATTTCGGCCGCACTGCAGTAACAGAGCGCACCACAACGCGGGCAAAGATAACCTGCCGCAGACAGATGCTGCCAGCGGTTAGGATGAACTTTTAATAAGCGTCCACCGGCTTTACTAAAATAACGTACAGCACTGTTATGCGGGCTTTCGCGCCATAAATGCGCCAGACCAGCTTTCGCGCCCTGTTGCCTGAGTGCAGCAATTGCCTGCTGCAACAACTGTTGACCAATACCCAGCCCTTGCCAAGCCGGATGTACTGCCACAGATTTAAAATAGGCTAGCTCTGTGGCGCTTACCGGCCACAGATCAGGTGAGCACCACTCATCTTGCAGCCAGTTACCGGCGCTAAAACTTAGCCGGTATCCGACTAGCTGCTCGTCAGCAAGCGCAATAAAGTTGGCATTACCGCCGGCACTTTGCCCCAGACTCTGCCACTGCATCAGCGTAGCCTTGTCCAAATAGCCCGGACCATGCACCAAGGTTGCGAGCTCGACCACTGACTGAGCTGCGATGTCAGTTAAGGGTATAATCCGGACTTCCGCTTTACGTACAGGCTTGAATGTATGCAAAGGCTGTTCCTCTTAAAGGGTTTTGCTGTTTAAAAATCCTGCAGTTGCGCCAAAATGCAGCTTAAATAAGATAGACAGCGCCGCAATATTAAAATATGTTTAAAAAGACGCCATTAAAAATAACAGCGTAGCGTCCGCAACTTTTGTCAATTATCCAGGAACTAATCATGACCAATAAAGCTAACCAATATAGCCCGGTCTGCCGGGCAGTAAAATACGCGTTAGCCTCCGGGCTGGCATTGGGACTCTACTCTACCAGTGCTCTGGCTCAGGAAGCAGCAGCTGAAGAACAAAAAGTTGAAAAAATTGCCGTGGTCGGTACCCGCGCTGCGCCGCGATCGATTGCCGATTCACCAGTACCGGTTGATATTATCGGCGGTGATGAACTTATGAAAAGTGGTAGCAGCGATATGCTGAATATGCTGACCACCACCATTCCTTCGCTAAACGTGCAAACCACACCGATCAGTGATGCAGCTACCCTGATCCGCCCGGTCAACCTGCGCGGATTATCGTCAGACAGTACCTTGGTGTTATTAAATGGCAAGCGCCGCCATCGGGCTTCGGTTATCACCTTTTTAGGCGGCGGCCTGAATGATGGCGCTCAGGGGCCGGATATTTCGGTGATCCCGGGTATTGCATTAAAACAAGTCGAAGTGTTGCGAGACGGTGCCGCTGCCCAGTACGGCTCTGATGCAATTGCAGGTGTGATTAACTTTGTACTGAAGGATAACGCTGACGGCGGCTCTATTGAGGTGAAGCAAGGTGAGTTCTTTGCCGGCGACGGTACCTCGACGGAAATCGCAGCCAACGTAGGCATGCCACTGACCGATAATGGTTTCTTTAACGTCAGTATGCAGTACAAGAACGTTGACCCTACCAGCCGTAGCGTCCAGCGCGCTGATGCCGCAGCGCTGGCAGCTCAGGGCAACCCCTTTATTGCCCCTATTACCCAGGTCTGGGGTTCACCGAAGATCAAAGATGATATTACACTGTTTGCCAACGCTGGCCTGGATCTGGGTAATGATCGTGAAGCCTATATCTTCGGTAACTACTCTGAACGTGATGTGACCGGTGGCTTCTATTACCGTAACCCCCATACCCGTGGTGGCGTATTCTCAAATGACGGTGGTCAAACACTGGAAGTGATTGATACTACTGGCTCAGGTAACTGTAGCAATGTCTCACTATTTGATGGCACGCGCAAACTGAACCATAACGAAATTACTGCCCGGGTCAATGCACTACCAGCAAACTGCTTTACCTTCTTCTCGATGTTCCCAGGCGGCTTTACCCCGAATTTTGGCGGTAATATTACTGATACCTCACTAACGGCAGGCACTAAGGGCGAATTTAAATCTGGCTTTGCGCAGGGTGTGTTCTATGACTTCTCGGCCTCAGTCGGCCGTAACGAGTCAGCCTTCAATATTATCAATACCGTTAACGCCTCATTGGGACCAAATACGCCAACAGACTTTGAAGCGGGTAAATATATTCAGTTAGAGAAGAACTTTACTGCTGACTTTATTAAGTACGTCAATATGGGCTTACATAATGATGTCGCAGTAGCCGGTGGTTTACAGTGGACTGAAGAAACCTTTGAAATTGTTGCTGGTGAGGTCGCCTCCTGGGAGATCGGCCCTTATGTCAGCCAATTAACCAATGGCTCTAACGGTTTCCCGGGCTTTCAGCCAGACGATGCTGGTGTGAATACCCGCCGTAACTATGCGGCCTATGTTGATGTCGAAGCCGAGTTCACTGACAACCTGTTGATGGCAGCCGCGCTGCGTTTTGAGGATTACGACAGCTTTGGCAATACCACCAACTATAAGATCACCGGCCAGTATCGTTTAAACGATGACTGGGCTCTGCGTGGCTCGCATAGTACAGGCTTCCGGGCACCGACTGTTGGCCAGGCTAACGTGCGTAACGTTCGTACCGCAATCTTTGAAGGTGAGCTGCAAGATGTTGCCCTGTTGCCTCCTACGCATCCGGTATCGCTGTTAAAAGGTGGTAAAGAGCTGACACCGGAAGAATCGCGCAGCTATACCCTGGGTCTGGTATACAGTGGCAGTGGTTTCTTCTTTACCGCTGACTGGTTCCGGATTGAAGTCGATGATCGGATCAGTCAGTCTACCGAGTTTAATGTAACTCAGGCTGATCGTGACGCCTTACGTGCCGCTGGAGTGCGTGGTGTGGAATCACTGTCGAAGGTGACGTTCCTGACTAACGACTTTGATACCGTGACCACAGGTTTAGATCTGGTTGCCAACTACAGCACCAGTATTCTGAATGGCCGCAGTACCTTTAGTCTGGCCTATAACTGGACCGATACCGAGGTTAAACGCTTCACTGAGGTTACCGGTGATTTCAAAGTGTCACGCCTGGAGAAGGATTTACCGGATCACCGGGCAACCCTGACCTGGAATCAGCAGTGGCAGGATATCGACATGTTTGTGCGCTCTAACTACTACGGCAGTTTCCAGGGCGTGCATGCTGATGATCCAGATTTAACCGGTAAGGGATCATCCAAAGTGACCTTTGATGTTGAACTGGCCTACCACTGGAATGATAGTTTTACCGTTGCCGTCGGTGCACAAAACCTGTTTGATACCAAACCAGAGCGTTTACCGCAGTGGATGAGTGACATCCTGGGTGCCAAGTACTTTGAAACTTCGCC
>DAIOUM010000033.1:0-25579 GCA_036759505.1 Alishewanella sp.
GGATATATTTATATCTAATGTTCGAATTTTAAGAATTTTTGTGATTCTGGTTGCGACTGTAGTGGTATAGGGCTTGTCCAGTATTGCTGGTAAACTAATGGCGAGTGATTGCAGGCTAGCGGAGAGCTATGGATGAAACTGGACAACAAAGGCTCGGTAAGTCTGGATGACATACCGCAGGACTCGGCCTTCTGGCAGACCTTTACCCTCGGGCTGAGGATGGAGCTACAGCTGCTGGTCAATTCCGGCGTGCGCTTACGGGCTGAGTTAGTAGGGTATGAGAAAAAGCAGTATCTGATCCTGCGACTGCCCAGCTCGGAGCCGGTGCTGCCGAAGCAGATGCTGTCACATAACACCGCGATGATATGCCGCTTTGTGGTCGAGGCTGAGCAAGGTCGGATCTATGCGTTCAAATCTGAGTTATTAAATGTGGTAAGCCAGCCACAGCGGATGTTGATTATCCGTTATCCAATGGTCGCACAATATTTATCGCTTCGCGCCGATAACCGCAACCCGGTGCATATTCCGGTGCAGTTGCAGAATGCTGAGCATGGTCATTATCCGGCGGTGTTGCTTGATTTGTCACAAAAAGGCGGCCTGGTTAAATTAGCCGATAGCGCCCCTTTAATGGGACGCGGCGAGCAGATAGTGCTGACGTTGCCTGGTAGTTTGCCTGCAATGACGGCATCGATCAAACGCAGTACCCGCCCCAAAGGTGAACTGCGGCTGGGGCTCGAATTTAACACACCTTTGGCCCCTCAAACGTTCGAACAGCTAAAACAGCTGTCAGGGCAAGAGCTTACAGGTAGCTAAGCCAGGGAATTCGCCGGCTATGTTTAAAGCGACTGAACCAGCGGGTTGGCCAGTAAAAGGCGATGGCCAACAGCATGCTGATCAGCCAGATGCTGCTGATATGATTAACCCCGAATAAACCACCCTGATTCGGTCCCCACCACCATAATGCCAGCTGGTAAAGTAATAGCAGCACGTAAAGGTGTAGAATATAGAAAAACATGGGGACCGAACCAAAGACAACCAGCACGCGGCCGATGGGATGCTGTAATCGTTCCAGTGCTGCTAGCATCACGGCCATGCCACCTAGCGTGGTCAGTAGGAAATGTAAAGACGGTGGATATTTCGTGAAATTCAAAAATGACATTACGCTCTGGACTGTGGTTGGGTAGTGCTGCCAGGGCAGAGTTTCACCGTAAATATTATAACCACGTAATACTACCAGCAGCAGCCAGGCGGTAACGCCAGCCCAGAGCAGGAGTTGTTGCCTTGTTTGAGCACTGAATGAGTTGCTATAGATTGGGGCGGCATAGTAGCCAAGCAAAATGACCCCAAACCAGGGGAGTGCCGGATAGCTGATCTTCAGTGTCAGGCTGTCGGTTTGCAGTAAAATATTACGGTCATGTAAGACGGTCCAGAGCGTATAGCCCCATTGCTCTGGATGGAAGGCTATAGGTGTTAGCGTGTTATGGCCAAAGATCAGTAACAGAGAAAGCAGCAATTGTAATGGTCGCGGCAAGTGCAGTAAGACTGCCAGTGCCAGCATACTCAAGCCAATAACCCAGATTACCTGCAGCCAGATCGTGTGATAGTTACCCATCCAGGAAAAGGTGATCAGGGTGAATTCCAATACGATTAAAAAGAGTCCTCGTTTTACCAGAAAAGCACTGGCAGAGCGGGGTGCCTGGTTTATCGGGTTTGCGTAAAGCCAGGCCGATAAACCGGTAAGAAAGATAAAGACCGGGGCGCAAAAATGCGCCGCAAAGCGGCTGAAAAACAGGGCTGGCTCAGTGTTGGTGACGTCTATCGGATCACTGACCTGCATATGCAGGAAAAAGCGTTCGCGAACATGATCCAGCAACATAATCAGGATCACTAATCCTCGCAGCATATCGATGGCTTGGATCCGTTTTTGTTGAGCCGCGCTATTTATCATACTTAAGCCGATTATCCTGTAACAGTGGTCAGAGCAATGCCAGTTAGAAGTGATAGCGCAAGGCCGCACGTGCGCTCACAGGCTCACCAGGTACCGTCCACAACCGGTTGTAGGAGTTATGGACGTAATGCTTGTCGAGAATATTTTCAATATTTAACTGCGCTTGTAACCGCTCTGTCAGATCAAAGTGCATAAATGCTGAGAACAGGGTGACAGCAGCGAGTTGGTAGCTGGGGTCAACGGAATCCCCCAGACGACTACCAATGTAGCGGGCTTTAACCCCCACTTTACCGGTTTTACCAGCTAAGGTGGTTTCTCTGGTTAGCACCAGGGTGCCTTGATGCCGAGGGACATTGACCAATCGGCTACCAGAGGGAACCAGCGAGCCCCAGTCGGCATTGATGATTTCACCAACCGTTTTGGTGTCCATCACGGCATAGGACAGATCCAGATAGAATGTTTCGCTTAGGTGGCGGTGCAGCTCGAATTCAACGCCCCGGCTTTGGGCTCGTCCCAAGGTTGCCTGGAAGCCAATATTCACCGGATCGGACGTCAGGATATTGGATTTCTCGGCATCAAAAACCGAGATAGTCCCCTGAGTCGTACCCGCACTATATTTAGCGCCGATTTCAAAGGACTGACTTTCTTCCGGCGCAAACGGATTACGGTTAAAATCGGTTCCACTGAGCGGCACGAAGCCCTCAGAATAGCTGCTGTATAAGGTCAAATGTGGATTAACCTCATAAACTAATCCAACCCGTGGACTAACTTTACTGTCCAGTTGTTTGCTTGCCCTGCCCGAAACCAATTCGGTGAGTTGCTGCTGATAGCGATCCAGCCTTAAGCCTACAGATAGGTGCCAGCGAGTGGTTAAACGAATCTGGTCCTGGATAAAGATACCCCAACCCCATTGATCTTCATCATTAACATATAGTGGTGTCGGAGCGGGTGCTGTACCGCCATATACCGGATTAAAAATATCAATAGCATAGCTGCCGGCCGGGCCGCGGTAGCGGCCGAGCAAGGTGTATAAGCGATAATCATAAGCATCAGTACCGACCAGCAAGTGATGGGTCAGCCCCAGTAATTGCAGGTGACCGCTTAGCTCGGCTCGAACGCTGACATCTTCGGACTGATAGTCTCTGAAACGCCGCTGCCGGGTTAGCGTCCGGCCATCCAGATACAGGCTTTGTCTCGCTCTGGCCAATTCTGCATCAGAAGAGTTGCCCGCCAGGGTTGATTCGCGATAACTCAAGCCAGCTAACAGCGACCAACCGCCACTGAGAGCGGACTGCAGTGACAACTGATGGCCTGTGGCATCGACCCGGGTAGCACCATCAGCAGGTTCACCAAGATAACGCGAGCGGGGTAAGGTGCGTAAATCATTGTTCAGTACCAGGTAGCCGCGATCAAATAACTGTTCTTGTTTTAAATACTCGAACTCGTATAGCAGTGAGGTACTATCAGTTAGTGCATAACGAAGTGATGGCGTAAAGACCGTTTTGTCGGTAAACACAAAGTCGCGAAAACTACCGTATTGCTGATAAGCGCCATTTAACCGCACCGCCAGTTGCGGTGTTAGACCGGTTGTGTAATCGCCCTCAACCCGATATTGGTCGTAGCTACCGGCCGCGACTTGCACGTAGCCCTCGGTCTGCTGCTGTGGTTTTTTGGTGATGATATTGATGGTGCCGCCGGGTTCAGAGCGACCAAATAATGCAGAGCCCGGACCTTTCATAATTTCAATATATTCCACATTGACCAGATCGCGGTTGCCACTAAAGCCCCTGCCAGCATTAAAGCCATTTACCAGATAGCCAGACGGCATATTTTCGTTACCCGGGAAGCCGCGGATAGAAAAGCTATCCCATAAACCTCCACCATTATTCTGGCGGGCGATACTGCCGGCGAGATCCAGGGCATCCTGGAGACGGGTAATGCCATTGTCCCGCAGCATGTCCAGGTGCAAACTTTCGACCGCCTGGGCTTGTAGCCGAAGTGGTAAATCTCCGCGGTAAGCCTGCTTGTAGCTGACGCTGATATGTTCAATATCCGGCTCGGATTCATTGGCGAGCAGGTTAAAACAGGTTAGGACGAGCAGAAGACTACCAGCGACGGTTGCAGGCCGCGACAAAGTTAGATTCATGGATAACAGACTTTGGAAGGTTTTGATATGTTATATGATAACAAACATAGGGGTGGCCTTGAAAGCGTTTTCCTTCCTCCTAAGGCCGTGACCGTCAGCTTAGCTTGCTGGGCACAGAACTTGATGTAGCGAGCTGTTAACTCGTGGTGCTGCACCAAGCCCTGACTCAGAATCGGATGTTAAGCCGGTAAATCAAACCACAGGGCCTGCAAAGGCCCCTTAGTAGCCAGGCCCTGAAGTTGGTCCATGGCCGCAATTTTTAAACCGTCGCCCGGTTGTAGTGTTAACCCGGCGAGAACGAGTTCACCTTGGATCAGATGCAAATAATAAGCCCGACCGGCTTGCAGCGGAAAATCCACGCTGTCATTTTCTGCCAGTAGCAACTGTGCCAGCGCCGCATCCTGCTTGATGGTTAAAGTGCCATCTCTGCCATTCGGGGTAATGACCCAGGTTAGGCCTGGCTGCCGACCAAAATCCTTTTGTTGATAGCCGGGGGAGCCATCAAACTGGTTTGGTTCGATCCAGATCTGTAGAAACTTCAGTGGCGCCGTTTTGCTGGCGTTATATTCACTGTGGTAAATACCTTTACCGGCACTCATCAGTTGAAATTCGCCAGCAGGTAAAATCTCCTCGTTACCCGCTGAGTCCTTATGGGCTATTTGTCCTTGCAGCACATAGCTGATAATTTCCATATTGCGATGCCCATGGGTGCTAAAACCGGCCCCGGGCGCAACTTCATCATCATTGATCACGCGCAGCGCCGAGAATCCCATTTGCTGCGGATTATAGTAATCGCCAAAAGAAAACGTATGCTGGCTTTTTAGCCAGCCAAAGTGGGCGCGTCCACGTTCGTTGGCGCGAATAACGTCTAGCATGCTAACCTCCGCTAAGTTGATTTCGCCCGCTGACTCTGGCGAAGCGTGCTGGTAAGTGTACTCAGGTCACGAAAACGAATATATAGAATTTAATATGATGAAAGATTCGTTAATTCAGAACAATATGCCGCGGATGGCTGCGACGACGTTGCTGTTGACTGTGCTGGCGCTATTCGCCTTTGCGGGTAATAGTTTGCTGAGCCGGGCGGCCTTCACGCTCAGTAATATTGACGCCAATAGCTTTACGTTAATCCGGTTGTGCGCTGGTGCGTTGACTCTTTTTATGTTGGTGCAGTTACAGCACGGCACAGGCAAGCCATCTGGAGGATGGTTAGGTGCGACTTTACTTTTCGCTTATGCCATCTTGTTCTCCTATGCCTATCTTCAGCTTGATACGGCAACAGGTGCATTATTGTTGTTTGCGGCAGTGCAGTTAACAATGTTAGTGCAAAGTTTAAGGCGACGAGAGTCGGTGTCATGGTTACAGTGGTTTGGTGCTGTACTGGCATTGATTGGTCTGGTGTATTTATTACTTCCCGGTGCAAACGCCCCGGCCTTAACGGGAGCCATGCTGATGCTGGGTGCTGGTATCGCCTGGGGCATCTATTCTTTGTTAGGGCAGCGCGCAGGTCCGGCGTTACTTGTTACGGCCGGTAATTTTTATCGCAGTGTGCCCTTGGCGGTGTTACTACTGGTATGGCATTGGCCACAAGTGAGTTGGGATGGCTTGGGTGTGCTACTGGCGGTCTTATCCGGCGCTTTAACTTCTGGTGTGGGATACGCTGTCTGGTATCGGGTGTTACCCTCATTGTCGGCGATGCAAGCGGCATCAGTGCAGCTTGCGGTGCCGGTTGTGGCTGCAGGATTGGGGGTTGCTTTGTTAGCTGAGCCGCTTAGTTCGCGCCTGTTTTACGCGGGCATACTGGTAATGCTGGGTCTGGCATTGATACTAAAAAAGCCGCGAATGCGGCTTTAATCTCAAAAGCTAAAAAACAGACAGCTGAGGCTATCAGTAGTATTGCTTAACCACCAATCGGCGCAGTCATACCGCTACGTTGCATCCGTGCTGCTTCAGCACGGGCAGCATCGCGGTCACGCGCTGTCTGCTCAACTGAGCGGCACACTCTGTTGCCGACGCGTGAGCCTGTCGACTTTTCATTGTGACAGACATGCGTCACTTCACCTTTTTCATTAACGATGGTTTGAGATGTGGATTGGCGCGCAGAACGATTCTCGTCCGTTGAGGCACAACCACTCATCATCAGCGCCATCAGACCAGCGAATGCCAGAGCAGCTAATTTCATGTGGAATTTCCTTTTTTGGTTAAAATCCGTGCTACCTTAGCCTATCAAGCTGGCTTTTGCAGCATTAGATGCGGTTTTTTTACAAATTATTACAATTTGGCATGCCACCTTTGATAAGCGGCACAAAGTAGTTTGCAAAGCGGTTTTCCGTTATCCTTAGCGCTGATGTGGATGGGGAAAGCGAGGGCGGGATGCAGATTTCTGAGTGGCGTAGCTATTGGCGACAGACTAAGGAGTTTACGCAGGCGTACTGGCAACGGTGTCAACAAGATCAGATCTCAATGATCGGTGGTTATCTGGCTTATGTCACCTTACTGTCGCTGGTGCCGCTGGTCACCGTAATGTTCTCAATGTTAAGTGCCTTTCCAATGTTTGCCGAGTTTCAGGCGAACCTGGAGTCCTTTATTTATGCCAATGTGATCCCATCGCGCGGTGAGGAGATCCAGGCTTACATTACGCGTTTTATCGGTAATACCGGCGGTATGACGGCGATCGGCATTCTGGCGCTGGTGTTTTTTGCCTTATTGCTAATTCACAATATTGATAAAACGCTAAATAAAATCTGGCGGGTCACCAGCCGGCCACGTTTAATAATCTCGTTTTCAATTTACTGGATGATTCTGACGTTGGGCCCCATCCTGTTTGGGTTGTCGATTGGCGTAACGTCTTATCTGGTCAGGCTAAGTACCTTCGCGGACGACTATACGCCAGGCTTCTCAACCCTGGTGCTGGGTGTGGTGCCCTATCTTATGTCGTTAATCGCCTTTTTTATTTTGTATCTGGTCGTGCCCAACCTTAAAGTCCGGGTTAAACATGCACTTTGGGGAGCCCTACTGGCGATGGTGCTGTTTGAGTTGTCCAAGCGCGGCTTTGCCTTTTATGTCACAAACTTTCCGACCTATCAGACGATTTATGGTGCCCTGGCGCTATTACCTATCCTGTTTGTGTGGATCCATTTATCCTGGATGGTGGTATTGCTGGGAGCAGAACTCACCGCCTTGCTGCAGCAGCGGGAGGCGGGGGAGTGTCGGGAAGATGAGGTTTGTCCGGTGCCGCAGCGTGCCGACAAATCAGTTGTAGATGAAACAGAGTAGTCAATGAAAGCATTAATTCAAAGAGTCAGTCAGGCCAGAGTTGAGGTCGCCGGCAGCACTGTTGGCGCAATCGAACGGGGTTTGTTGGTGTTATTGGCGGTTGAAGCCGGGGATAGCGAAGCCGATCTGCGTAAATTGGCAGAAAAAGTCTGCCGTTACCGGGTATTTAGTGATGATAACGGTAAGATGAACCTGAATGTGCAGCAGGCAGGTGGTGCCCTACTGGTGGTGTCACAATTTACCCTGGCGGCGGATACTCAATCCGGGTTACGCCCAAGCTTTACCCCTGCCGCGGCACCGGCATTGGCGCAGCAGTATTATCAGGCGTTTTGTACTTACTGCCGTGAGCTGGGGCTCCAAGTTGCAACCGGCCAGTTTGCCGCCGATATGCAGGTCAGTCTGACTAACGACGGCCCCGTTACTTTTATGCTGGAGAGCCGTTAATGGCAAAAACCTTAACCCTGGTCAGTCCGCAAAGTCCCGCTGAATGGCAGGCCTATTATCAGCTGCGTTGGCAGGTGCTGCGCGCACCCTGGCAGCAACCGCCGGGTTCAGAGCAGGATGAGTTGGAGCCAAGCAGCTTTCATCAGATGCTACTGGATCCACAAGGGCAGGTCGCGGCGGTCGGGCGTTTACATCAAGTTGATAATGACACTGCCCAGGTCCGCTATATGGCGGTGGCCGAGCCATGGCAGGGCAAAGGCGCCGGTAGCCGTATTTTACAGGCATTAGAGCAGCAGGCTGTGCAGCTGGGAATGAAATATATCGTACTCAACGCCCGCGACAGCGCGCTGGCATTTTATCAACGTCAAGGGTATCGGGTCGTCGCAGCAGCGCCGACCCAGTTTGGTATTACGCATCAGCGGATGCAAAAGCAGCTCTGTTTGGCCGGTAGTCCTGCAGACTGGCAACACTGGTGCCAAAGCCTGCAACAAACCTGGCACAGCACTATTCCGCTCAGTGCCTATATGCAACTGCAGATTGAACAATGTGATGGTTATCAGCTGCAATGTACGGCGCCGCTGCCACCCAATATTAATCTGCATCAAACCATGTTTGCCGGCAGTATCTACACGCTGGCGACGTTAACCGGCTGGGGTATGCTGTATTTACAGTTACAGAGTCTGGGCCTGCATGGCGCACAGGTGCTGGCCGATGCCAATATCCGCTACCTGAAACCCATTCGCAGCCAACCCACCGCAGTGTGTAAAGTTGCGGCAGTATCTGGTGATCTAACGCCATTGGCTGCAGGCAAGCGGGTAAAGCAGCAAATTAATGTCCAGCTGTTTGCTGAGGGTGAGCTTTGCGCGGAATTTAGCGGCCTGTATGCGGTGTTGCCGGAGTAACGGAATGGCAGAAAAAGTACTGATTATTGGCTGTGGCTGGCTGGGGCAACAACTTGCGCCGGTGCTGGCAGCAGCAGGTTACAAGGTTTTTGGCAGCCGCCGCACCCAAGCGGCAGCAGAGGCGTTGCCGGCGCCGCTCCAAGGTATCGCGCTGGATTTTCAGTCGCCCTGGTCTGCTGCACAGTTGGCGCTTTTTCAGGATGCCTGGCTAATTTGCACTATTCCGCCCGGTGGCCGGCAAGGTGGGGCGTCGGATTATCCGCAAGTGCTGCAACAGCTGGCGCAGTTAGCTCAGGCTGCAGGGATAAAGGGCGGGATCCATATTAGCTCAACCGGTATTTATCAGGGGCTCAGTGGCGTCGTTAACGAGCGGGCCGAGCTGCAACTGACTCAGCCACGGGTAGCCTTGTTGGCAGCCGGTGAGCAGGCACTGCAACAGCAGGGTAGCTGGCTTACGTTGCGCTTATCCGGGTTAATCGGGCCGGGCCGCCATCCTGGTCGCTTTGTCCAGGGCAGAGCCATTAGCGGTGCGATGCAGCCGGTCAATATGGTGCATAGTGCCGATGTGGCAGCGGCTGTGCTGCAGATCTTAAGCCGTTGGCCCTTACCCGCAGCCTGTTATAACCTGAGCGCGCCGCAGTACGTGACAAAAGCCGAATTCTATCAAGCGGCGGCTCAGAGCCTGGGGTTGGCCGCGACCAGTATTGAGTTAAGTGCCGCGGCGATTGAGCCTGCCCGCCAGGTAAGCAGCCAGCGCTTTATCGAGGATGCGGATTTTAGCTTTCAGTTTGCCGATCCCCGCACCGCTCTGCCGCTCTGCAATTAGATTTTGAATCGGGCCGCGCCCTCAGTAAGTTGCTGTGCCAGGCGGGCCACTTCCTGACTTTCGCTCATCGTTTGTTCGGCCTGAGTGGCACTTTGCTGCGCCAGGCCGACAATTTCGTGCATCCGGTCATTGATAGCTTGTCCTAATTGTTGCTGGCTTTGACTGGCCTGATTGACGGCACTGCTGATCCGCAGCGTGGCGGAAATCGCCTCTGTGACTGCGGTCAGGGAGGCAACCAGTTCTGTCATGGTGGTCACACACTGTTCGGCTTCCTGTTTACCGGTTAATACTGCGGCGACCGCCTGCTGACTTTGTTGCTGCAAGTGTTCAATCATCTGCCGGATTTCACTGGTGGCTTGCTGAGTGCGTCCGGCCAGTGAGCGTACTTCATCGGCAACCACGGCAAAGCCACGGCCTTGTTCACCGGCACGTGCCGCCTCAATGGCCGCATTGAGTGCCAGCAGGTTAGTTTGCTCAGCAATGGCGCTGATAGTGGTCAGGATACTACCGATATTGGTCGACTGATCATCGACCTTATTCATGATCTGGCTGGTGCTAATCAGCTGCTGCGCCAGCTTATTGATCCGCTGGTTATTGGCCCCTGCCAGTTGACTGATTTGCTGGCTTTGTTGCAAGGCCTGTTGCATGGCCTCACCGGCATCAGCAGCATGTACCGCGACCGCCTGGGTATTTTCTGCCAGTTGCTCAGTAATTTGATTTACGCTACCGATTTGCTGCTGCTGGGCATGCAGCGACTGGTTGATCTCGCTGACTGCAGTGGTGGAGCGCTGCGCCGTACTGCTCAGGGCAGTGGCGTTCTGCTGAATATTAGTCAGTAAGCCACTTAATGCGCTGATCAGGCTGTTGACCTTTTCCGACAAGGCACCAAATTCATCTTGCTGTTCGATATGAAGCTTACGGGTCAGATCACCCTGCGCAATATAGCCCAGCACATGGTTAATCCCGGCCAGCGGCTTTAGCATCGCGCTAATAGTAAAATAGGCAGTGGTCGCCGCCAGTACGACCAGCACCAGCATCATAAACCAGGTCCGGGTACTACCGGAGCTGAGGGCGCCGGACGTTTGTTGTTGCAGTGTACTAAAGCGTAGTCCGGCTGCGTTAACCACCTGATCCAGCAGTTCCAGCGCCAGCCCGACTTGTTGTTCGGCGGTATTCAGGGCATTACGGGCTTGTTGCAAGGCACCGAGTTGTTGTTGCTTTAAGGTCAGTAAATTAGGCTCTGCACTGAGTGCATCATTTAACTCCTGCCATTGGGCAGCAAAATTTTGCCACAGGCCATCGGTATTAATGGTCTCGGCTAATTGCGCCAGATAATCGACGTTGACCTGCATATCGCTGAGCGCAAAGCTAACGTTATCCTGATTGCGCTCCAACTGGCTGTAATCGGTATAGGCTGCGGTTTCCCGCAGCGTATTCACCAGACCAACCAACTGACCGTCTAAGCGGCCGGCGGTGCCGGCAATAATCTCTGCAGTTTGGCGGTTACGCGGTAACTCCAGCTCTGACAGTTCAATCAGCGCCGCGCCGGCTTCATCAAGTAGGGTTTCCAACCGGGCCAGCTCAGTACTCAGTTGTTGTTGTAGTCGTAAACTGCTCAGGCGCGCGCCAAACATCGTGCTGGATGCTTCAGTGTAACGGTTGGCATGTTCGGTGGCACTATTCAGGCTTTGCTGCAGCTCGCCGCCCAGATTTAACTGTTGAAACTGGCTCAATAATTGATTGAAAGCCTGCTGCTGCTGATTGAAGTTCTGCTGATATTGTTCAATATCTGCTTGTTGCTCGGCCGTAAAGCCGGACGCAGTCAGCCGGGCCAGCTGTAACAACAGGATCTGCGCCTGATTGCTTTGTTGTTGCGCTGGCACGGCCAATTCGTTCATTTGGGTATTGGCAGCAGTGACGCTGCGAAAACTGCTCAGTGCCGATAAACTGGCGATCAATAATAGGAGGGTGATAAAGCCAAAGCCGATAATGACTTTATGCGCAACGGTTAACTTCATAGCGTAAGCCCCTGTCTGGCCAGATTTTAGTATAGTGATTTTTGAGCGTCTGGCACGCAGATTTACGTTAGCAGGTTTTTAGATACTGGTCTAGCCAGTAATGGTATAGAAAATGCCCGGCATAGCCGGGCAAAGTAAGGTCTGAATTTTAGAAACTGCAGAGCAGTTGCGGCGGTATAAATTGGTTCAGTTTTCCGTCGCGTAGTAAGTCGGCGCTTTGTTCGATATCCGGGCCGAAATAGCGGTCCTGATCATAAAACGCTACCTGCTCGCGTAGGATGGCTTTGGCCTGTTCCAGTAAGGGCGTGGTTTTTAGCGGCGCACGAAAATCCAGCCCTTGCGCTGCCGCCAGATACTCTACCGCCAGCACACCGGTGGTATTCTCGGCCATATCGGCTAGTCTACGCGCGGCAAAGGTGGCCATCGACACATGGTCTTCCTGGTTAGCTGAGGTCGGCAGGCTATCTACTGAGGCCGGATGCGCCAGCGATTTATTTTCCGACGCCAACGCCGCTGCTGTGACCTGCGCAATCATAAAGCCGCTATTCACGCCGCCATTCGGCACTAAAAACGCCGGTAGCTTACTTAAGCTGGCATCAATTAACAGCGCCATCCGCCGCTCCGACAAGGCACCAATTTCGGCAATTGCCAGTGCCAGATTATCGGCGGCCATCGCTACCGGCTCGGCATGGAAGTTGCCGCCTGATAAGATATCGCCATCGTCGGCAAACACCAGCGGGTTGTCGGTGACGCCATTGGCTTCGACGACTAAAACCGAGGCCGCTTGGCGGATTTGCGTTAAGCAGGCACCCATTACCTGTGGCTGACAGCGCAGCGAGTAGGGATCCTGCACCTTTTCGCAATCTTTATGTGATTGGCCGACTTCTGAACTATCTTGCAGCAGGTGGCGGTAAATGGCGGCCGCATCAATTTGTCCTTGCTGGCCGCGAGCCAGATGAATTCGTGGGTCAAAGGGCGCGCGGCTACCCAGGGCGGCTTCCACGCTTAAGGCGCCAATCACACTACCGGCGGCAAACAGATCTTCGGCCCGGAATAAACCTTCCAATGCCAAAGCCGTAGAAGCCTGGGTGCCATTTAACAGCGCCAGACCTTCTTTGGCCGCCAGCGTCAGCGGCTGCAAACCGACCAGGGCTAAGGCTTCTTTTGCATCATAGATTTGGCCCTGATAACAAATTTCACCTTCGCCAATCAGTGGCAGCACCATATGCGCCAGCGGTGCCAAATCACCAGAGGCGCCGACTGAGCCTTTTTCCGGAATGCACGGATAAAGCCCGGCGTTGACCATGTCAATTAGCAGCTGGATCACGCTTAAGCGGATGCCGGAGAAGCCACGTGCCAGGGAGTTAATTTTCAGTACCATCATTAGCCGTACCGTGCTGTCGGCCATAAACTGACCAAAGCCGGCAGCGTGCGATAACACGATGGAGCGCTGTAACAGTTCCAGCTCCTCATGCTTGATGCGGGTATTGGCCAGCAAACCAAAGCCGGTATTAATACCGTACACCACTTTGTTTTGCTTAATAATATCGGCGACACAGGCGGCTGACTTGTCGATAGCCGGGATCGCAGCCGGATCCAGTGTAACCGTGACCGGGCCTTGCTGCACGGCACGCAGTTGCGCCAGTGTCAGCTGGCCGGGAGTAAGTTGTAGGGCGTAGTGCATAAATTAGTCTCTGTTTAACATGGGAAGGTCTAGACCCTGCTCGTGAGCACAGTCCACCGCAATCTGATAGCCGGCATCGGCATGGCGCATCACACCGGTGCCCGGATCATTCCACAGCACCCGGCTTAAGCGGGCGGCAGCCTGCTCGGTACCATCAGCCAGGATCACCACACCACTGTGTTGGCTGTAACCCATGCCAACGCCACCCCCATGATGTAGCGACACCCAGGTGGCGCCACCGGCGGTATTAAGCAGGGCGTTTAGTAATGGCCAATCCGATACTGCATCTGAGCCATCCAGCATGGCTTCGGTTTCGCGGTTCGGGCTGGCAACGGAGCCGGAGTCCAGATGATCGCGGCCAATAATAATGGGGGCGGAGAGTTCGCCGTTTTTCACCATCTCATTAAAGGCCAGCGCAATGCGGGCGCGATCTTTTAAGCCGATCCAGCAAATCCGTGCTGGCAAGCCCTGAAACTGAATGCGTTCACGCGCCATATCCAGCCAGTTATGCAGGTGCGGATCGTCCGGGATCAGCTCTTTTACCTTGGCATCGGTTTTATAGATATCTTGTGGATCGCCAGACAGCGCTACCCAGCGGAAGGGGCCTATGCCCTGACAAAACAGTGGCCGGATATAGGCGGGTACAAAGCCAGGGAAATCAAATGCATTAGCTACGCCAACATCCTTTGCCATCTGGCGGATATTATTGCCATAGTCAGTTGCTACCGCACCGCGCTGCTGCATGGCCAAAATGGCTTTTACCTGTACGGCCATTGAGGCTTTAGCGGCCGCGACCACGGCATCTTCATTCTCAGCACGTTTGGCTTGCGCTTGCTCCAGCGTCCAGCCCTGTGGCAGATAGCCATTCAGTGGATCGTGCGCCGAGGTTTGATCGGTGACCACATCCGGCGTGATACCGCGGGCCACCAGCTCGCTAAACACATCGGCCGCATTGGCCAGCAAGCCGATTGAGGTTGGTTTACCGCTGGCTTTGGCTTGTTCTAACATAGCCAAAGCTTCATCCAGCGAGTAGGCTTTTTGATCCAGATAGCGGGTCTTAAGCCGGAAATCGATGCGGCTCTCATCCACTTCACAGGCCAGCATATGAAAGCCGGCCATCGTCGCGGCCAGCGGCTGGGCGCCGCCCATGCCACCGAGGCCGCCGGTCAGGATCCATTTGCCTGCTGCCTTGCCGGCAAAATGTTGTTTGGCAATGGCGACAAAGGTCTCATAAGTACCCTGCACAATGCCCTGAGTACCGATATAGATCCAGGAGCCGGCCGTCATCTGGCCGTACATCATCAGGCCTTTGCGGTCCAGCTCGTTAAAGTGTTGCCAGTTGGCCCAAGCCGGTACCAGATTCGAGTTGGCGATCAGTACCCGTGGCGCATCTGGATGCGTCGGAAACACGCCAACCGGTTTCCCACTTTGTACCAGCAGGGTTTGGTTATCTTCCAGTCGGTCCAGGACTTCGACGATTTTATCAAAGCAGGCCCAGTTACGGGCGGCACGGCCAATACCGCCGTACACCACCAGCGCTTGGGGATGTTCGGCCACTTCCGGATCCAGATTATTCATCAGCATGCGTTTGGCGGCTTCGGTTTGCCAGCTCTTAGCGGTGATTTGGCTGCCACGGGGGGCGCGGATCACCCGGCTTTTATCAATGCGGTTATCGTTCATAGCAACCTCGGTTAGCGGGGTAGGGCAAAGTTAAGGTGGCCTCCCAGCCGGTAACGACTGCCGGGAGAGGTTAAATAGGCCAGGCTGACCGCGCCGTCACGGCTAAAGGTGCGGCGGGTCAGACGCAGGCAGGGTTCGGGTTTTTTCAGCAGCAACTGCTGACAGGTAAAATCATCCGGCCAGATAGCTTCAACAATATGCTCGGCTTCGGTCAGCGGTGCGATCTGACTTAAATACAGATGCGGGGTGATTTCCTGAAAATCCTGTTGGGTATACAGCGGCACCTGTTTCGGGTTGACATAACGCGCTTCCAGTTGCAGCGGTAGAGCATCGGAGTAATGCACGATCAGCGAGAAGAATACCGGCTCATTGCGTTTTAACCCCAAAGCCGTCGCCACGATAGTCGGGCAAGGCAGCTCGGTGAGCTGTAACAGCTTAGCGCGGTAGGCATGACCACTGCTTTGCACCTCATCGGCAATATTGCGAATTTCCAACAACGAGGACTGCGATTTTAACGCGGCGACAAAGCTACCGACGCCCTGGGTGCGGTACAGGATACCCTGTTCGGTCAGTTCCTGTAACGCGCGCCGGGCCGTCATCCGGCTGACGGAGAACTGCTCAGCCAATTCATTTTCCGACGGCACCCGGCTATGTTCCGGCCAGGCGCCGCTTTCGATCTGGCGTAGCATAAATTCTTTAATTTCGGCAAATTTCGCCATAGCGAGGCTGACCTGTTAGCAAGGGTTACGCAGTGATGTGCTAAAAATAGCGGATCTTGGTTGTATATACAAGTTTTTCGGTTAGACTATTTGCAAAGTGGTTGAACAGCATAACACCCCGGCTACGGAGCACCGCCGCGGTAAACAGGAGCACAGAATGGCAGACTTTGATGCGGTATGGCTAAATGCGAAGCTGGCGACGATGACGGATAACGGCAGCCCCTATGGTGCTATTGAGCACGGGGCATTGGCGGTTAAGGATGGGCTGATTGCCTATGCCGGGCCTCAGGCCGACCTGCCGCCTTTTGATAGCCTGGCGACCCCCCTTTATGATGTGCAGGGGCAATGGCTGCTGCCGGGTTTGATCGATTGCCATACCCATTTGTTGTATGCCGGTAACCGCGCCAATGAGTTTGAACTGCGTCTGCAAGGAGCCAGTTATCAGCAAATTGCCGCAGCCGGCGGCGGCATTGCCAGTACCGTTCGAGCAACCCGCGACGCCAGTGAAGAAGAATTGTTTAAGCTGGGTAAAGATCGTTTAAATGCGCTGCTGCGGGAAGGGGTGACTACGGTTGAAATCAAATCCGGCTATGGTCTGGATTTAGTCAATGAACAAAAGCTGTTAGAAGTGGCGGCTTTGCTGGAGCAGCATCATCCGGCCAGTATTGTCAAAACCTTTTTGGGCGCGCATGCGTTACCGCCGGAATTTAAAGATAATGCTGATGGCTATATCGAGGCGGTGTGTCAGATGTTGCCGACTTTGCAGCAGCTCGGCTTAGTAGATGCCGTAGATATCTTCTGTGAGGGCATTGGTTTTAGTGTCGCGCAAAGCCGCAAGGTGTTTGCGGCGGCAACGGCGTTAGGTCTGCCGGTAAAAGCCCATGCCGAGCAGTTATCGAATCTGGGCGGCAGTGCGCTGGTGGCTGAGTTTGGCGGTTTATCGGCCGATCATGTTGAATATCTGGATGAAGCCGGTGTGGCGGCGATGGCGAAAGCCGGTACTGTCGCGGTATTGTTGCCGGGGGCCTATTATTTTCTGCGTGAAACCCAGCTGCCGCCGCTGGCGCTGCTGCGGCAATATCAGGTACCGATGGCGGTTGCCAGCGATCTGAATCCCGGCACCTCACCGTTTTGTTCTTTGCAGTTGATGCTGAATATGGCCTGCACGCTGTTTCGTTTAACCCCGGAAGAAGCCCTGCTCGGCGTAACCCGTCATGCTGCAACCGCGCTGGGGCTGAAAGATCGGGGGCAACTGCAAGCGGGTATGCGGGCAGACTTTGGCTGCTATGCGATAACTCAGCCGGCTGAGCTATGCTATCAGTTTGGGGTATCGCCGTTAAAACAACTGGTGATAGCCGGCAGTCTGTGCCGGCTACCATAACAGCACTTTACTCCACCACAGCAGCCTTGCGTTGTTTGCCGAGAATAAAGGCCTGCACCAGCTGGCTCAGTACCTGACCACAATGGTTAAGTCCGGCGCTAACACCTGAGGGATGCTGCGCCGGCGCAGCTTCTGCCAGATGCAGGTAGGCGGTAGCGGGTAAACGGGCGATTTGATACACCGCCTGCTCTGCCTGCGCCACACTGATACCACTGTAATTCAGCGCACTGGCCGGCATGGCGGTAATGGCATCAGTATCCAGCTCCAGTGCCAGCGGCGTATGGGCGCTAAGCACTTTATCGCAGGCCAGATCCAGCGCTTGCTGCCAGCTTAGCTGTTGGCGGACAAAAATCTGCTGGTAGCTGATAAAATCGGCACCGGCAGCCGACAGTGCTGCCAGGCTGGCGGCATTATTTTTTTGCTGGTGTAGGCCCAGCACCAGATAATGCTGCAGTAGCTGCTTCTCCATCGCATAGCTAAAACCATTACCGCTATGGCGGCCTTCCAGCGCACGAAAATCAGCATGGGGATCAATATTGATACAGTTGGCAGCCTGGCCAGTATGGCTGTGTAGTGCCTGCAACAGCGGCAGCGCATTATTATGACCGCCACCAATTACTATGGGGGTAAGACCGGCAGCAAAAATCGGCGCGACCGCCGCAACAACCCGTTCATCCAGCTCAGCACAGAGTTGCCGGAGCTGCATCAGCTCCGCGGCATGAGCGGCGTTCAGATTGCTGCTCTGCTGCTGTAAATCGGCACAGCTGACTTCACCCAGCACTAACAGCTGCTGCGCATCCAGTAAGCTGTTTGCCTGGAGATTGAGAAATTTGCTTAAAAATGCCTGCCAGCCCAAGGTGGCACCGGGCAAGCCACAGTTGGCCCGTGGGCCGATATCCTCGGGAATGCCCAGCAACACAAACTGACCGCCCGTTGCGGCATGCCGGGCTAAATTCGCACCTAAGTCCAATGCCGGATCCGGCAGTTGGCATTGTTCGGCCAGACGGCTTTCACCCGGACGGGGTTGAAAAAAGGCGCTTAGATGCGCCTTAGTTAAATACTGCACTGCTGCCATAACTTATTCGAGATCCAACGCATCCGGTGACAGAATGATGCCCGTGCTGTCGGCATACAAATGGTCGCCCGGCAGGAAGGTAACACCGGCAAAATTCACCGGTACCTCGGTTTCACCAAAACCATTGTCGTCAGCGCCAATCGGAATGGCATTCACTGCCTGAATACCGATATCAAAGTCTTCCAGGGCATCCAGATCGCGCACACTGCCATAGCACACAATGCCTTCCCAGCCATTGGTGGCCGCCAACGAGGCCAGTTCTGCATCAATCAGTGCACGTCGGGCCGAGCCGCCGCCGTCAATCAGCAATACCTTGCCAATGCCATTATCAGCCAGTACCTGACGGATCAGACCGTTGTCCTCAAAACACTTAACAGTATGGATTTGTCCGCCAAAGGAGCGGCGGCCGCCGTAGTTTGCAAAAATCGGTTCAACGACATCAACCTGATCCGCATACAGATCGCACAGCTCAGACGTATTATATTCCACGGTTAACTCCATACCAGAAGAAGGGTAATGCTCAGTATAACCCGCTGACATATAAGCTCAAGCGGAACTTATCGCCTTTTGGCGTTAGCGCCAAAGCTGGTAGTGGCACTTTTAATCGCCGCTGTCATTTTTCCGTCATTAAGCTTGCTTAGTATCCGGTTAGTTATTGCACAACAGGATCACTGTCATGTTGCTAAAACGACTGGAATACTGGGACCATGCTTTTTTCTGCCGGCTGTTCGCCAGGAGCTCCTCGCTGCTGCTGTCGCGTGGCAGTTACTGGATATCGAAAACGGCTGATGGTCCGCTGTATTTATTACTGGTGCTGCTACTACTGGTGCTTGAGGTAGCTGATAGCTGGCAGTTTACCCGGCTATTATTGCTGGCGTTTGCGATAGAGCTGCCGTTGTATCTGTTGTTAAAAAACACTATCCGGCGGATGCGACCGCAGCAGGCGGTCAGGCTGCACCCGGTGGTAGCGCATATCGTACCCTCTGATACCTTTAGCCTGCCATCCGGGCATACTGCTGCGGCCTTTGTGGTGGTAACAGCGGTTGCGCTCTGTTTTCCGGCCTGTTTCTGGTTAGTGTTACTGTGGGGGCTATTAGTTGGTTTGTCGCGCATTATGCTGGGTGTGCACTTTCCGCTGGATATCCTGGCTGGGATCAGCCTTGGCGTTGCCTCCTGCTACAGCGCAGCAAAGCTGCTCTGAGCAGGCGGTGTCACAGGCTTTTAATATTGATCAGGGGGTCGCGACTGGCATTGGCAGCTTTTAGCCGCGCCAGATATTGCTGCCATAGGGTTTCCTGCTGGCTGGCCAGTTGTTGCAGGTAGGCAAAACTATAGAGGCCGGTGTGATGGCCATCGTCAAACTGCAATTTTACCGCGTAATGACCAACAGGGGTGATGGCGCTGATCCCAACCTGCCGCTTATTGGCGACCAGCCGCGGTGTGCCATGGCCACGCACTTCGGCGGATGGCGAATGCACCCGCAGAAATTCCGCACTTAAACTCTGGCACTGCCCCGCGGCATCCAGCAGATCCAGGATCCGCCGTTGCCGGTGGTAATGCAGTTTTACCAGTGCTGTCGCCATTACAGAATAAACCGGCTCAGATCTTCATCCTGCACCAGACTACCCAGATGCTGCTCAACATAGGCTGCATCAATGGCAATCTGTTGCCCGGTATGGTCAGCGGCATCGTAGGAAATTTCCTCCAGCAACCGCTCCATCACCGTATACAGCCGTCGGGCGCCGATATTTTCAGTGGTTTCATTAACCTGAAACGCCGCGGCAGCGATACGTTTAATGCCATCCTCAGTAAACTGAATTTGCACACCTTCAGTCGCCAGCATGGCACGCGCCTGCTCGGTTAAGGACGCTTTTGGCTCCGTCAGAATACGCTCGAAATCGGCAGCGGTTAAGGCTTCCAGCTCAACGCGGATAGGTAACCGGCCCTGTAGTTCAGGCACCAGATCCGACGGCTTACTCATCTGGAAGGCACCTGAGGCGATAAACAGGATGTGGTCGGTTTTAACCATACCATGTTTGGTATTTACCGTGCAGCCTTCGATTAATGGCAGCAGGTCACGCTGTACACCTTCGCGTGACACGTCAGGGCCGCTGGTTTCGCCGCGCTTACAGATTTTGTCTATTTCATCCAGAAACACGATACCATTTTGCTCTACTGCCTCCAGCGCTTCGGCTTTCAGCTCTTCCGGATTGACCAGTTTGGCGGCTTCTTCTTCAATCAGCTGCTTGAAGGCATCTTTAATTTTTAGCTTACGTTTTTTCTTTTTCTCACTGCCCAGGCTCTGGAACATGCTCTGCAATTGCGAGGTCATCTCTTCCATCCCCGGCGGTGCCATAATTTCTACGCCAATGGGCCCCTGTGACAGTTCCAGTTCGATTTCTTTGTCATCTAACTGGCCTTCACGCAGTTTTTTACGGAAGATCTGCCGGGTATTGGAGTCGGTGCTGACTTTTTCCGGCTCGCCCCAGGCGTCTTTGGGTTTGGGTAACAGCGCATCGAGGATCCGCTCTTCCGCGGCTTCTTCGGCCCGAAAGCGGTTTTTGGCAATGGCTTGTTCGCGAAACATCTTCACCGCGCTATCTGTCAGGTCACGGATAATGCTTTCCACTTCCTTACCGACATAACCGACTTCGGTAAACTTGGTCGCTTCGACTTTAATAAAGGGTGCATTCGCCAGCTTGGCCAGGCGGCGGGCAATTTCGGTTTTACCGACACCAGTTGGGCCTATCATCAGAATATTTTTGGGCGTCACTTCCTGGCGCAGCGCCGGATCTAATTGCATGCGCCGCCAACGATTACGCAGCGCGATGGCGACAGCCCGTTTGGCTTTGTTCTGGCCGATAATATGGCGATCCAGTTCGTGGACTATTTCTCTTGGGGTCATATCAGACATGGGCTACCTGCTTACAATTCTTCAATAGTCTGGTGGTGATTGGTGTAGACACAGATATCACCGGCAATTTTCAGGCTTTTTTCCACAATATCGCGGGCGCTGAGCTCAGTGTTTTGTAACAATGCTGTGGCAGCTGCCTGGGCAAAGGGGCCGCCACTGCCAATGGCAATCAAATCATGCTCTGGCTGCACCACATCACCATTACCGGTGATAATCAGTGAGGTATTGGCATCAGCCACCGCTAACAGCGCTTCCAGCTTACGCAGCATACGATCGGTACGCCAGTCTTTCGCCAGTTCAACGGCGGCGCGCATTAAGTGGCCCTGATGCATTTCCAGCTTGGCTTCGAAGCGTTCGAACAGGGTAAAGGCATCAGCGGTGCCGCCGGCAAAACCGGCCAGTACCTTATTGTGATAAAGGCGGCGAACCTTGCGGGCATTGCCTTTCATTACAGTATTACCCAGCGAGACCTGGCCATCACCACCGATGGCAACATGGCCATTGCGGCGAACAGAGACGATAGTAGTCATAAAAAAAGCCCTATGGCGAAAACATAGGGCTTAAGTAAGGGGGACAGCCAGGTTTTTCAAGTCCAGTTACGGACCTGACAGGTATTAATCCCCATTTGCCGTAATCGGTTCATATCGGCAGTGGCGGCCCGGCGCGATTCATAAGGCCCTACTACTACCCGGAACCAGACGCCGTTGCTGCCTTCGGTGCGTCTGACATCGGCAGTAATGCCGGCAAAGGCAATTTGTGCTTTCATCTGTTCGGCCTGGCCTTGCTGGCGGAAAGAACCGCACTGTAACACTGCTGGCACGCTGCGTTGCTGCTCGGGGACTTCGACCGTAATTTCGCGGTTTTCCAATTCTTTTATATATTGATACGGCTCAGATTGCGGTTTGGGCGGTAACTCATCTTTCGCCGGTGTCTTAACCGGTGCTGCCACTGGTTCGCTGCTGCTGACCGGTTGCTGCTTCAAAAACCACAGACCATAGACAAAGACGCTAAGTGTCAGCAAGGTAAGCGCAATCAGTAGCCAGGGCTTACTGGCCGCCGGCGTCCTGGCGCGACTGCCTCTGGCCTGACCTTTAGCGGGTGCTTTCGGACGGGTGGCGCGCACATAATCTTTTTGTGGCATACGACTTATCAATTACCTGTTTTTTTAATCACACTGTATTCTACCCGGATCGGCAGAAAAGGAAATAACGCAGCTCCGATCTGTTACCAAAACAAGCCGTGGCGCTGCGGTCAGTGGCTTGCGTGGTTTAACTTAAATCCAGCGCATCGACATCGAGCTGCCATTTGATTTTGCGGCTCAGCGGCCATTGCGATACCTCTGCTAAAACCTGACTTAGCAGTTGATGCAGCAGCGGCCGTTGTGCGGCATAGAGGTGTAATTGCCAGCGGTATTTACCAGCCCGGCGTTCCAGCGGCGATAACAGAGGGCCGAGCAGTTGGACCTGCGGTTGCTGCTGGCAGTAGCTGGCAACCTGCTGTAGCCACTGCTGGCAAAGCTCACTCTGATGGGCTTCTGCTCTGAATAGCGCCATATACTGACAGGGGGGTAACAGGGTTTGCTGGCGCTCCAGCAGAGCACTGCGGGCAAAGGCGGCATAACCGTTTAGCATGATGTCCTGTAGCAAGGCGTGTTCCGGATGTTGGGTTTGCAGTAACACCTTGCCTTTATCATGGCCACGACCGGCCCGACCGGCAACCTGGGTCAGCAACTGCCCCAGTTGCTCCGGAGCACGAAAGTCGGCGCTATATAGGGCGCCATCGACGTCGACAATCACCACCAGAGTAACAAAGGGGAAATGATGGCCTTTAGCCAGCATCTGGGTGCCCAAAATCAATCTGGGGCCAGGTTGCTGAATTTCGGCTAACAGGCTGGCGAAAGCACCTTTACGCCGGGTACTGTCACGGTCAAGCCGCGTCACCGGGACCTCGGGAAACAACACACTCAGATGCTCTTCCAGTTGCTCGGTACCCTGACCGACCGGCGCCAGCCGGGTACTGCCACAGCCGCCGCATTGTCGTGGTACGGCCCGGGTGGCACCGCAGTGATGGCAGACCAGCTGCCGGCTATGTTTATGGTAAGTGGTAAAAGCACTACAACGCTGACATTCGGTTAACCAGCCGCAATCCTGACAGCTGAGAGCTGGCGCAAAACCGCGACGATTTAAAAACAGCATCACCTGTTTGCCCAGTTTCAGCTGTTGCTGCATTTGTTGAATGCTTTGTGCGGCCAGTCCGTATTGTAAAACCTGTTGCTTCAGATCGACCAGCTCCAGCTGCGGCATCGCCTGACCACTGGCGCGGGCTGTCAGTGTCAGCTTGGTAAAACGACCTTGCTGGCAGTTGTACAGAGACTCGAGACTCGGCGTGGCCGAGCCCAGCAGGATTGGACAACGCTCCAGTGCTGCGCGCTTTATCGCCAGATCCCGGGCGTGGTAACGAAAGCCGTCTTGCTGTTTTAGTGACAGGTCATGTTCCTCGTCAATAATAATCAGTCCGAGCTTGCGAAAAGGTAAAAACAGCGCCGAGCGGGTACCTATTACCACAGCTGCACTGCCACTTGCCGCTTGTAGCCAGCAGTTAAGCCGTTCGCCATCACTTAAATTCGAATGCCAAACCAGTACCGGGGCCCGGAAACGTTTACTAAAGCGTTCCAGCGTCTGCGGTGTCAGGCCAATTTCCGGTAGCAAAACCAGTATTTGCTGACCGAGCTCCAGCAGGGAGGGGATTAACTGCAGGTAGACCTCGGTTTTGCCGGAGCCGGTGACTCCTTCCAGCAAAAAAGGCCGGAAGCTGCCTTGTGCCTGATTAACGGCTGTCACTGCCAGAGCCTGATCAGCGGTCAGTTGTAAAGCAGGCTCGGCTAAGCCTTTATAGTGATAGGGCGCGATCGCCGTTTGGAACGGCTCGACCAGCTCCTTGGTCATTAATTGCTTTAGTGCACTGCCGCTGTAACGGCTTTTGACCGTCGCTTCATCCAGCGCCTGTGTTGTCAGGGCCTGCCACAGCGCTGCCTGTTTAGCAGAGCGCGAAAAGCTATGCTGGCTGCAGGCTTTACCACTTTCGGTTAGCCGGTACGCACGGGGCAGGTAGTCAGCGAGTGGGCGGCCTTCACGCAACAGTGCGGGTAAGGCGGCCGTGAGGACCTCCCCCAGTGGATGGTGATAGTAATCTGCAGCGAAGCTAAGAAGTTGGCGCAGTAAAGCCGGCAAGACCGGCGTCTGGTCAATCACGGCAAGCACAGGTTTAAGTTGTTGTTCACTGACGTCGGGCTTGACCGCTAATTGCCAGACAATCCCCACCAGCTCACGTTTACCAAAGGGCACCCGCACCCGGCAGCCGACGTTAACCTCAAGCTCAGGCGGTAACAGGTAATCAAAATGCTGGCGCAAGGGTACGGGCAGGGCAACGCGGATCGCAGTCACAGCAGCTTCCATAGCAACAAAATCAGGGGTTAAGTTTAAGGAAGCGCGTGAGCCTTGCCAAGTAAAACAAAAATCTGTGCTTTTCTGGTTTTCTGGTTGCAACTTCAGCGGCTATCTATTAAGCTACGCGCCCTAAATTAACTGTAATTACGTATGGTGTCTGGCGATAAAAAATGCGACCAGATGGCGATACGGCCTAACGAGGTAACCCATGAAACCAGGTATCCACCCGGAATACAAAGAAATTACTGCAACCTGTACTTGCGGTAATACCTTCAAAACCCGTTCAGCTCTGTGCAAAGACATCCACCTGGACGTTTGCTCAGCTTGCCACCCGTTCTATACCGGTAAGCAGAAAGTGTTGGATGTTGGTGGTCGTGTAGACCGCTTCAAAAAGCGTTTCTCGGTACTGGGCAGCCGTTAATCGGCAGCGAGTACGAAAAAACCGGAGCCTGGCTCCGGTTTTTTTATGCTTCGCGATCTGTTGTCGCAGATCGCGGGTTCGATTTTTTTACTTGCCACCCGCCAGGGCTTCAGAGATTGAACCAGAGCTGCTATCCGGGCGAATAACACCGCAGTTACTGCCACTTTGCTCACAGCTAACGCCACGGATCCGGCTTCCGATTGAACGACTGTCATACTGTCCGGTGGCCGATAGCCTTCTGACAATACCCTCGAGCATATTATTGGCCTGTAATGCCTGGCCTGTTACCCGAATCACTTCAATATTCTCGACTTGCCGTAATTCCTCAACCAACATCTGATGTTGCTGATCAACAGCGAGTAGCGCTGTCACTTCCTGTAAATAAGGACGGGCGGATACCTGTCCGGCCAACACTAACTTCCGGTACAGCTCGGCGGCGCCCGGCAGATCTTGCTCGACACCTGCACCATGTTGTTTTAACTGTGCCAACAACAGCATGGCACTGGCTAGTCGCTGCTCTGTCGCCAGCTCCAGCAGATTAATCGCTTCCGGCAATTGGTCATCTTGTTCTGTCTGCAGCAGTTGTAGCGCTCTTGCATATTGCGCCGGGGCATATTTTAGATCGACGGCCAGCTCAAGCAAACGTTGCGACTCAGCAAGATCTTGCTCCAGCATAAAACCATTTCTAAGCCAGTCGGACAT
>DAIOUM010000034.1:0-21406 GCA_036759505.1 Alishewanella sp.
ATTAGACTGCGCAGCATCCAGGCATTTTTCTCATGCACTGTCATGCGCTGAGTTAACAGATCCAGGGTTACCTCATCTGAGGCGCCATCAGCAACCGGCACTATAGAGCGGGCCGTTTTGGCAATGGCTTCCTGACCTTTTACCAGATCTTTAATCATCTCTTCCGCGGCTGGAATACCATCCGCTTCTTTCAGATTGGTCAGCCTGGCGTACTCTTTATACGAGCCCGGTGCAAATTCGCCCAGTGCACGAATGCGCTCGGCGATGTCATCGACGGCCAACGCCAGTTCATTGTATTGGGTTTCGAACAGGGTGTGCAGCGTCTGAAACATCGGGCCAGTCACGTTCCAGTGGTAATTATGGGTTTTCAGGTATAGCGTGTAGGTATCCGCCAATAATACAGACAAACCGTGGGCAATGGCTTTACGTTGCTCTTCATCAATACCGATATTAATCTTCATTCGACACTCCCGTTGTATGTTCAGGTATAAAAAACTCTAGCTAAAAACATAGCATGGCTACCTGAGTTTCTGAATTAGGCATTTAGCACATTTTTTGATCTGGGGCCTGAAAATAAAAAAACAACCCCTAAGCCAGGCATAGAGGTTGTTTGATAACGAGAAGTCAGCTATTGATGTTAGGCTTGTAAGGCCAGTTGCCTTGCCAGGTATTCGTCATAGCTACCCACGAAATCACGCACTTCCTGATCGGTGATTTCAATGATCCGGCTAGCCAGCGAAGAAACAAACTCACGGTCGTGGCTGACAAATAGCAAGGTCCCCTTGTAGTGCTCCAGCGCCAGGTTCAGCGATTCAATCGATTCCATATCCAGGTGGTTGGTCGGTTCATCCATAATCAGAATATTTGGCCGCTGTAACATCAACTTACCAAATAACATCCGGCCCTGCTCACCACCCGATAGCACCTTAACGGACTTTTTAATTTCGTCCTGAGAGAATAATAAGCGGCCTAAAATGCCACGGATCGCCTGCTCATCATCTGAGGGTTGCTTCCACTGGCTCATCCAGTCAAACAGCGTCATCTCATCGGCAAACTCATGGGCATGATCCTGCGCATAGTAGCCAATATTGGCATTTTCTGACCATTTTACCGTGCCACTTTCCGGCGACAGCTCACCCACCAGACATTTTAATAGCGTCGATTTACCAATACCGTTGGTACCGAGGATCGCGACCTTTTCACCCACCTCAACCGTCAGTTTCAGGTTTTTAAACAGCTTGTGTTCAGTAAAACCTTTGGTTAGGCCTTCGACTTCTAATGCCAGACGATACAGGCCTTTTTGCTGCTCAAAGCGGATAAAGGGGTTAACCCGGCTCGACGCTTTAACCTCTTCCAGTTTAATTTTTTCGATTTGCTTAGCGCGACTAGTGGCCTGACGGGCCTTAGAGGCGTTAGCTGAGAAACGGCTAACGAAAGTCTGCAATTCGGCGATCTGTGCTTTTTTCTTGGCGTTATCGGCCAATAAACGCTCCCGCGCCTGTGTCGCCGCTGTCATATACTCATCGTAGTTACCCGGGTAAACCCGCAACTCACCAAAGTCGAGATCGGCCATATGGGTACAGACACTGTTTAAAAAGTGCCGGTCGTGCGAAATAATCACCATGGTCGAGTTACGCTCGGCCAATACGTTTTCCAGCCAGCGGATGGTATTGATGTCCAGGTTGTTTGTCGGTTCATCCAGCAACATAATATCCGGATCAGCAAACAGCACCTGGGCCAATAATACCCGCAGCTTAAAGCCCGGTGCCACTGCTGACATCGGGCCATAATGCAGTTCAATCGGAATACCGACACCCAGTAACAGTTCGCCGGCACGTGATTCGGCGGAATAGCCGTCCATTTCACCAAAGGCAACTTCCAAGTCTGCGACGCGCATACCGTCTTCTTCTGACATCTCCGGATCCGCATAGATCCGATCCCGCTCGGCTTTCACCGCCCACAATTCAGCGTGGCCCATAATCACGGTATCAATCACTGAGTACTGCTCAAAAGCGAACTGATCCTGATGTAATTTGGCAACACGATAATTCGGCTCAACAAAGACATTACCGGCAGTAGGCTCCAGCTCACCGCTCAGAATTTTCATAAAGGTTGACTTACCGCAGCCATTGGCGCCAATTAAGCCATAACGGTTACCGTCACCAAACTTAATGGAGATATTTTCAAACAGCGGCTTAGCGCCAAACTGCATGGTTACATTATTGGTAGAAATCACTGCGGGAACCTATTGTTGCTGCCGGAAAAAAGGGGCGTATCATACGCTGTTATGCGGAAAAACTCAAAGTTAGTGCGCCAGCAAAACACAACGGGCCAGATAAGGCCCGTTGCTGGTTAAACTGTATTACATTAGAGCGCTTCAGCGACCGCCTTGGCGGTCAGCTCAGTGATCTTTGCCCAGTCTTTAGCGGCTACCGCGCTGTCAGGTACGATCCAGGAGCCGCCGACGCAACTGACATTGGGCAGAGCCAGATACTCACGGAAGTTCTGTTCATTAATGCCACCCGTTGGGCAAAACCGGATGTCAGCGAAAGGACCGTGAATCGATTTTAACGTTTTCACGCCACCGGCGGCTTCCGCCGGAAAGAATTTAAAATGGGTATAACCCAAACCTGTGCCTTCCATCAGCTCAGAGATACTGGCGATACCAGGGATCAGCGGAATACTGGCCTCTTTGCCGGCTTGCAGTAGCTCACGGGTTAAGCCCGGACTAATTGCAAACTTGGCGCCAGCAGCGACAATCTGGGCCAGTTGTTCCGGATTGGTCACGGTACCAGCGCCAACGACCGCCTCCGGCACCTGCTCTGCTAAAAGCTTAATGGCTTCCAGCGCTACCGGCGTGCGCAATGTCACTTCTAATACTTTAATGCCACCCGCTAGTAAGGCTTTGGCCATTGGTACGGCGTCGGCTAAATCTTTAATCACGATAACCGGTACTACCGGGCCCATTGCAAACAACACTGACGGTTGTAACTGCCAATTCATAAATGCCATAACTTAACCTGCCAATGTTTGTTTTAAATAGACGGCTGCGCCCAGTAAGCCTGGCTGCTCAGCGGTGACGATAAAGGTCGGGATCTGCTGATTAAAGGCGGCAAAGCGACCTTTCGCTTCAAAGCGGGCGCGAAACTCGCTGCTACCGAGCAATGGCAGTAACTTAGGTACTATGCCACCTGCGACATAGACGCCGCCAAAGGTACTTAAGGTCAGCGCCAGATCACCGGCAACGCTGCCGAGGCTGGCATAAAACTGCGCGACGGCTTCTTTTGCCAATGGCGACTGACCAGATAGCGCCTGTTGACCGATTTCGCCGGCACTAAGCATGGGTACACTTTGCTGTCGATACGCCGCTAACGCCTGATAAATGGCTTCCAAACCCGGGCCAGAGAGCAAACGCTCTGGCGACACATGCCCGTACTGTGCCGCAAGTTGGCGCTGAATAAACCATTCCTGCTCAGTTTGCGCTGCCCAGTCGATATGACCGCCCTCACCTGGCAAAGGTAAAAACTTACCGTCGACCGGGAGTAAATGCGCAACGCCTAAACCGGTACCGGCACCTAGCACCGCCATGGGCTTGCCGACCTGCGCCTGACCACCGCCAATCTGAATTTTCTGATCCTCTGCCAGCGCCGGTAAACACATCGCCACCGCCGTAAAGTCATTCATCACCAGTAAGGTGTTTAGCTGCAGCTCGGCTTGCATCGCTTTGATCGAGAATTGCCAATGGAAATTGGTCATTTTCACGTTATCGCCGTTCACCGGACAGGCAATAGCGATGGCGACATCTTTAATCGCCGTTAAGCCCAGTTGCTGCTGATAATGTTGTAACGCCGCAGCCAGGGTTGGGAAGTCGGCGCACGGATAAACCGCCACCTGATCCAGCGCCAGCGTGTCCAGTGCCGCCCGGCTAAAGCGGGCATTAGTGCCGCCAATATCAGCGACGATCGCAAATTGGCGTTCAGCCATGCAGATGCTCCTCCGTGACAAACAAGCTGCAAGCGCCCTGCTCGGCGCCAGTTAACTGCAGACGCATAGCTCCAAACATTTCGCGCCCCATACCGTACAGGTTATGGCTCAGATCCGCTGTTGCCGGGGTGCGGGCTGCAAATTCAGCGGCATCAACCAGCACTTCCAGTTTGCCGGTTTCACCATCGACCAGCAGCAGATCGCCAGTTTGAATACGGGCAATATTGCCACCATCCAACGCTTCGGGTGTGACATGGATCGCCGCCGGTACCTTACCTGAGGCACCCGACATCCGGCCATCCGTAACCAGAGCCACTTTAAACCCTTTATCCTGTAACACACCAAGTGGTGGCGTTAACTTATGTAGCTCGGGCATACCGCAGGCTTTGGGGCCCTGGAACCGTACCACCACCACACAATCCTTATTCAGTTCACCGGCTTTAAAAGCGGCTTCCAATTCATGCTGGCTATGAAAGACCACAGCTGGCGCCTTAACCACTTCCGTGCCCGGCCGCAGTGCCGAGGTTTTCAGTACCGCGCGGCCGATATTGCCGGATAACACCTGTAAACCACCGGTAGCTTTAAAGGGCTTGTCTACCGTAGTTAAGACGTCAGGATCCTGTGACTGCAGCGGTGCATCCACCCAGCGCAACTCACCGTTTTCCAGCAACGGCTGTTGGGTGTAACGACGTAAGCCAAATCCGGCTACCGTCTGCACATCTTCATGTAACAGGCCTGCGTCTAATAACGTCCGGATCAGGAAAGGCACACCACCGGCATGTTGAAAGTGGTTAATATCAGCCTGACCGTTCGGGTAAATTTTTGCCAGTAACGGTGTGGCGTGTGATAACTCAGCAAAATCGTCCCAATTCACAATAAAACCAGCCGCACGGGCCACGGCAATTAAATGCATGGTATGGTTAGTAGAACCACCGGTTGCCAATAAGCCCACTATGCCATTGACCACAACCTTGGCATCGACCAACCTGCCAATTGGCAGGTAATCAGTACCCAGATCGGTCAGGCGGGTCACCTGGCGGGCGGCTGCGCGGGTAAGCTCATCACGCAGCGGCGTGTATGGGTTGATAAAAGACGAACCAGGTAAATGTAGGCCCATCACCTCAACCACTAACTGGTTAGAGTTGGCCGTACCATAGAAAGTACAGGTACCGGCAGCATGATAGGATTTTGCTTCTGCTTCCAGCAGCTCTTCTTTACCGACCTTACCTTCGGCAAACAGCTGGCGAACCCGGGCTTTTTCTTTGTTCGGAATACCAGACGGCATTGGGCCGGCGGGTACAAACACAAAGGGCAAATGACCAAAACTCAGCGCAGCTAGCAATAAGCCCGGCACTATCTTGTCACAGATCCCAAGCATCAGGCCGCCATCAAACATATTGTGAGATAAGCCAATAGCTGCCGCCATCGCGATATTGTCGCGGCTGATTAAGCTCAGCTCCATTCCCGGCTGGCCCTGGGTCACACCATCACACATGGCGGCGACACCACCGGCAAACTGTGCCACGCTACCAACTTCGGCCACCGCTTTTTTTATGATTTCCGGATAGAACTGATAAGGCTGATGCGCTGACAGCATATCGTTGTAGGACGAGATAATAGCGATATTGGCTTTGGTCAGACTACGCAGGTCGCTTTTCTCAGACGCATTACAGGCGGCAAAGCCATGCGCCAGGTTACCACAACTTAGGGCGCCACGATGTGGGCCCTTACGGCGGGCTTCTTCCAGCCGCTGCAGGTAAATAGCCCGGCTTTTGCTGCTGCGGGCGATAATGCGGTCAGTGACGCGCTGAATAACTGGGTTCATTCTTTACCTCTAACTTGGCGAGTACAGCACTGCCATTGGCACCGCTGTTTGGTGTAAAAAGGCGCGGATCGGCATTGCGAATACATCCGTTGCACCCTGAGCTTGCTCCAGCACCGTCAGCTTGCTACTGCCAACCAAATGTAAAAACAACTGCCGGCTTTGCAATAAGCGTGCTTTACTCAGGGTGATACGCTGATAAGGTGCCGTGGTTGGGCTGGTGGCCAGCACCGCCGGGGCATCATCCGCCATGCCGGCTTTAAGTTCGGCACAACAGGGAAACAAGGATGCAGTATGACCATCTTCACCCATCCCCAGGATCACCGCATCGAAGGTTGGTAAACCGGCCAGGCGTGCACTAATTTCGCTTACCGCCGCGTATGCATCTGCCGCCGGCGCGTACAAACTGATAAAGCGCGCAGTCGCAGCGTAGTTTTGCATTAATGTATTGCGCACCAGCCGTTCATTACTGTGCTCGGCATCCGGTGGCAGGTAACGGTCATCGGCCAGTAAAATGGTGACCTTATCCCAGGCCAGTGGTGTACTGGCCAGTTTGGCAAACAACGCCTGCGGTGTACGGCCACCCGATACCACCAGGTAGGCCGCACCACGTTCCGTAATGGCCTGTTCCAGAATCGTCACCAGTTGGCTGGCAAAGGCGGCATTTAAGGCATCAGTGTTAGCAAACTGCTGTAATTGCATATTATTCATCCCAGTTGCGTTCATCACGCGCCATCATCGAAATGGCCGCAACCGGCCCCCAGCTACCCGCCTGATAACTTTTTGGCGGTTCATTACTGGCCTTCCAGGCTTGCATAATGCCGTCGACCCACTGCCAGGCTTGTTCAACCTCGTCACGGCGGACGAACAAATACTGATTGCCCAGCATCGCTTCTAGGAGTAAGCGCTCGTAAGCGTCGGCAATACGCTGCGATTCAAAAGTTTCATCGAAACTCAGATCCAGCTTACTTTGCTGCAGGCGCATATGCTCGCCCAAACCCGGGATCTTATTCATCATCTGAATTTCGACCCCCTCATCCGGCTGCAAGCGGATAATCAGCTTATTAGCCGGTAAATCACGGTACGTCTCACGGAAAATATTGTGTGGTTGGGGTTTAAAGCAAATCACCACTTCACTGTGCTTTTTCGGCATCCGTTTACCGGTGCGCAAATAAAACGGTACCCCGGCCCAGCGCCAGTTATCGATATCGACTTTAATCGCAACAAAGGTTTCGGTTTTACTGTTGGGCCGGGCACCCTCTTCTTCCAGATAGCCCGGCACCGCCTGTCCGGCAACAAAGCCTGCACTGTACTGACCACGCACCGTTTTTTCCTGCACATTAGTCTGATCGATTTTGCGCAGTGCCTTTAACACTTTTAGCTTCTCATCACGGATACTGTCAGCGTCCAACCGTGCCGGCGGCTCCATAGCAATTAACGACAGCACCTGAAGTAAGTGGTTTTGCACCATATCGCGCATCTGGCCGGCATCATCATAATAGCTCCAGCGGCCTTCTACCCCGACCTCTTCGGCAACAGTGATCTGCACATGGTCAATGGCATTATGATCCCAGTTCGAGGCAAAAATGGCATTTGCAAAGCGCAGCGCCAAAAGGTTAAGTACAGTCTCTTTACCCAGGTAGTGATCAATACGGTAGATTTGCGATTCTTTAAAGTATTCAGCAACCTGATCGTTAATCACCTTTGATGATGCCAGATCATGGCCAATAGGTTTTTCCAGCACCACCCGTGAAGGCTCAGCAGCTAACCCGGCAGCCGCCAGGCCCCGGCACAGATCCCCAAATAATGAGGGGGGCGTCGCGAAATAGCTGACCGTAATGCGTTTGCTGGGATCGGTAACAGCAGCGAGCTTCTGGTAGTCATTAATATTTGTCATGTCCAGCTGCACATAATGCAGCTTGGCGGCTAAAGCTTGCCATACCGCCTCATCCAGCGTCTCCTTCTTCAGAAAACGCACCAGGTTGGTTTTAACCAGCTCAATGTAGCCGTCACGGTCCAGGTCATCCCGCGCTACACCGATAATATGTGACTGCTCGCACAGCAAGCCGGCTTTTTCTAATTGGTATAAGGCAGGCAGTAACTTACGGCGGGCCAGATCGCCCTTGGTACCGAATAACACTAAATCACAAGCCTGGTTTGGAGTGGTTGTCATAACTCGCCTTTAAAGAAGATGTAATTTTACAACACTTAGCCCAGTCTAGCGGACTAAAATGCCGTTGTAAACGCCAAATAATGTAATTAAATTACAAAACAGCTAGCCTGATGCTATATTGGATTATTATAGTGTACCCTTGATCGTATTTCGGATAAATTGTGGTAAATTTAATACCGTTTTGTCAGCCTGATTGAAAGCAAACAGCATAGCCAACAGGGCGTTGTAGTCAAAACACTGATAAAAACGCACTATAGCATAGCCCTCGTACCCCGGGGCAGGACAAGCGCAGGTAATCGCTAATGAATGTACTGGAAAAAATCGTAAGCAGTGTCAACAACTTTAGCAAATCAGAACGCAAAGTTGCCGATGTTATTCTGGCTAATCCCCAGACGACCATCCACAGCAGCATTGCTGCCCTGGCCAAGATGGCCGACGTAAGCGAACCCACTGTTAACCGTTTCTGTCGCCGCCTCGATACCAAGGGTTTCCCGGATTTTAAACTGCACCTGGCGCAAAGCCTGGCTAATGGCACCCCTTATGTAAACCGACACGTTGAAGAAGAAGATGGTCCTGAGGCTTACACCGCCAAGATCTTTGAATCGACCATGGCGGCGCTGGATACAGCAAGGCAACGCGTTGATATCAGCGCCATCAATAAAGCGGTTGATGTACTGACACAGGCGAAAAAAATCTCCTTCTTTGGTTTAGGTGCTTCAGCCTCAGTGGCGCATGATGCGCAAAACAAATTCTTCCGTTTTAATGTCCCGGTAGTCTGTTTTGACGATATCGTGATGCAACGCATGTCGGCGATTAACAGTACCGAAGGGGATGTCGTAGTGTGTATCAGCCATACCGGCCGCACTAAGAACCTGTGTGAAATTGCGGCTATAGCCAAAGAAAATGACGCCACCGTAATCGGCATTACCGCTTATGACAGCCCGTTGGCGCGGGAGTGTTCACTGGTGCTATCGCTGGATGTGCCGGAAGACACCGATCTCTATATGCCGATGGCGTCTCGGGTTGCCCAATTGGTACTGATTGATATTCTGGCGACCGGTTTTACTCTCAGACGCGGCAGTAAATTCCGCGAAAACCTGAAAAAGGTGAAAGACAGCCTGCGCGGTTCACGCTTTGATAAAAAGGATATGTCTCTCTGATTTATGGGGCTTAGGCCCCACTCACATTTAGCTTTGTAATTTTTATTCAGTTCTTACCTATATTCTGTAATAAAATTACATTAGACTACAAGCACGCTTTATCAAGCGCCTAATCAGCAGGAGTTTCCGATGCCAAGAAGAACAAAGATTGTAGCCACCCTGGGGCCAGCAACCAATAGCCAAGCAACTATAGAGAAATTAATCCAAGCCGGCGCCACTGTGTTCCGGCTTAATTTTTCCCATGGCTCAGCCGAAGACCACAAAGCCCGGGCGCAGATGGTACGCGCCGCCGCAGAAAAAGTCGGTGCCCATGTTGCCATTCTGGGTGATCTGCAGGGTCCGAAAATCCGGGTTTCAACCTTTAAAAACAATGCGGTGATGTTGGAAGAAGGTCAGGACTTTGTACTCGATGCCAGTCTGCCTAAAGGTGAAGGTGACGAGACCCAGGTGGGTATCGACTACAAAGAGCTACCGCAGGATGTTAAAGCCGGCGATCTGTTATTACTTGACGACGGCCGTATTCAATTGCAGGTTACCGCAGTTCAGGGCGAGCGCGTCACCACGACTGTCGTCGTCGGTGGCAAGCTAAGTAATAACAAAGGTATTAACCGTCAGGGTGGCGGTTTAACCGCGCCGGCGCTAACCGATAAAGATAAGCGCGATATTATTACTGCTGCCGAAATTGATGTTGATTATCTGGCGGTGTCGTTCCCACGCTGTGGCGACGACCTGCGTTATGCCCGTGAGCTGGCCGTCGCGGCAGGCTCTGAGGCGCGCATTATGGCCAAAGTCGAACGGGCCGAAGCCGTTGCGGATGACGCTACCCTGGATGATATTATCAAAGCTTCTGATGCCGTGATGGTAGCCCGGGGCGATCTGGGTGTCGAAATTGGTGATGCTGAACTGGTTGGCCAGCAAAAGCGCATTATCGCCCGCTCGCGGCAGTTAAACCGCATCGTGATCACAGCAACCCAGATGATGGAAAGCATGATTGAAAGTCCGATGCCAACGCGTGCTGAAGTGATGGATGTTGCGAACGCAGTATTGGATGGCACCGACGGCGTGATGTTATCGGCAGAAACCGCTGCGGGTAAGTACCCGATCGAAACGGTCAAAGCCATGGTGCGCGTTTGTAACGGTGCGGAAAAGCATCCTTCAGTGCAAAGCTCGAAACACCGGATGAATCTGACGTTCTCTGAAGTCAGCGAAACCATCGCCTTATCAGCGATGTATGCAGCAAACCATCTGGAAGGCATTAAGGCTATTATTACCCTGACCGAATCAGGCTACACCGCTAAATTGATGTCGCGGATTACCTCACCACAACCAATTTATGCGCTATCCCGCCATACCCGCACCCTGAATAAGATGGCGATGTACCGCGGCGTGTATCCGGCATTCTTTGACAGTACTGAAGTTTCTGCGGCCGAACTGGCTGATAAGGCGATAGAGGTTATCCGGGAGAAAGCGGGCCTGAAAAGCGGTGATCTGGTGATTATGACCCATGGTGATGTAATGGAGACGGTAGGCGCCTCTAACACCTGTAAGATCGTCACCGTAAAGTAAGTTGTTATCCTAGAATAACTACGCTAGTCAAAACAATGGCCCTGATCAGGGCCATTGTTATTTCAACGGCAGCGCTGCGTTACAACACATCTCGCTGTAGCTTTCGAACCTTACGCGCCGCCCGGTATTGCACAAACTGTGGCGCCAGTGCGGTAAGTGCCGAGCCGGCCACCACCAGACAAGCACCGACTAATGACCAGCCATTGAGTTCTTGCGCCCGCACCAACTCTGGCCAGATCCACGCCAGTAACTTAGCACTGCCAATGGTAATTAATGGCGTGATCGCCAGCACAGCACTCACTTTTGAGGCTTCCCAGTGATGCAGCGCTTCGGCAAAGGCACCATAAGCCACCACGGTATTTAAACAGCAGAATAGCAATAAACCCCACTGCAAGGTGCTAAAGGTCGCTAATGGCTGAAGATCAGATACCGGTATAAAAGCCAGCGCACCGGCAAAATAAATCAGGTACATAATCTGCTTTGAGCTGTAATTTACCAGTAACTGCTTTTGTGCCAGTGCATAGGCTGCCCAGGTAACAGCAGCTGCGATCACCAATAACACGCCGAGCGTTTCAGAGCTGGCCTGAGCAAGCAATGTCAGCAGTCGCTCATTAAAAAATAGCAGCAAACCGGTAACCAATATCCAGGCTCCAATCTTCTGCCATAACAATAAGCGTTCTTTAAAAATCCAAATCCCCCCTAACATCATTAAGAACGGCGCCAGCTGGATCACGGTTTGCGCCGTTTCCGCACTTAATCTATCCAAACCGGTTAAATACAAAATATAGTTAAGCAGCAAACCGACAATCGAAATCACTAGCAACACGGCCAATTTGGGGCGTTTTAACAATACGAGCGTCGGCAGCTTCCCCCTAAAGCCCAGCCAGACGCCCACGATGACGGCGGCAGCGAGAAAGCGAATCGCAGTGATGGTATTAGCAGTCACCACCTCAAGTAAAATTTTTAAGGCAATGGGTAAGACGCCCCACAGCACAGCAGTGGTAAGCGCAAGCAAAAAGCCTAACAGCGTTTTTCCGGTAATTTGATGCATCAGCGGGATCCTAAAAGCGACTGCGCAGACGGCAGTGATGCTATTGTCGCGCAAACAGGCGGATCTGTCCTGAGCTTTTTCTTATTATTGCGACAAATCAAGGTAATCTGCCGACTAACGCTTATACTCATCTCAAATCACCGTTAGGGAGCACGCAAATGAATAGGATCAAACGTTTAGCGGTACTGACTTCAGGTGGCGATGCGCCGGGCATGAATGCCGCCATCCGGGCGATTCAACTGACGGCTGCCGCCTGTAATATTGAAGTGATCGGCTTTAAACACGGCTATAACGGCTTGTTTGAGCAGGAATATAAGACGCTGCTTGGTCATCATGTGCAAAATATTATTCAGCGCGGCGGCACCATTTTGAAAAGTGCCCGCTGCCCTGCTCTGCAAACGCCGGATGGCCCGGCGCAGGCAGCCGCAACCTTGCATCAGCTGGATATTGACGCGCTGATAGTGATTGGTGGTGATGGCAGCTTTCGCGGTGCACTGGAAATAGCCAAACACTATCAAGGGCAAATTATTGGCGTACCCGGCACCATCGATAACGATGTCGATGGTACTGACAATACCATTGGTTATGCCACCGCCATTGATACGGCACTGGATGCCATCGATAAAATTCGTGACACCGCCGATGCTTTTGAACGGATTTTTTTAGTTGAGTTAATGGGGCGGCATAGTGGCTATATTACACTGTCAGCCGGTATTGCCGCTGGCGCTGAACAGATTATCTGCCCGGAGTTTGGCAGCCTGAGTCCGGATGATCTGCGTTCAGTGATAACGCCTATTCAACACGCGCAGCTACTACTGGGTAAATCTAGCTATATTATTGTCGTTGCCGAAAATAGCTATCCTGGCGGCACCACTGCCCTGGCTGAAGCCCTTAGTCGCGCCATTGGCATTGAATGTCGGGCCTGTATCTTAGGTCACATTCAGCGTGGTGGCAGCCCGGTAGGTGCCGATCGGATCCTTGGCACAAAACTGGGTGCCTTTGCCGTTGAGCAACTGTTACAAGGGGCGCATTTGCAAATGGCCGGCGAAATTAATGGTGAAGCGGTGCTGTATCCGCTTTCGAAAACCGGCGAACGCCAGAAAGCCATCGATCCTTTCCTGGTCCGCTGGCAGCAACAAGTTGGCAGTTACTGATAATAAAAAGGCGCACTCAGGTGCGCCTTCTATTATGATTTTAACCGACAGCAGCCCGCTTTAATGACTAAAGACCTGCTTCACCCGATCCTTATAACTGCGGCTGACCTTGACTGCCTGGCCATTGGTTAGCACCAGTTGATGCTCACCATTAGTCAGCATCTGCAGCTTGGCGATGGTATTGACGTTGACAATCGCAGAGCGATGTACCCGTACAAATAACCGCGGATCCAGTTCACTTTCCAGCTCTTTCATAGTACGCCGCAAAATATGGGTTTGACCATCCCGGGTATGGATACACATATAGTCACCGGCGGCATCAACCCAATCAATATCCTGTACCTGTACCCGTGTAATTTCGCCGCTATCTTTAATGCTAATGGCTTCCGGGTACCGGTCGTTCACCACTGGCTCGGCTTTATCCAGACGTTCCAGTATATGGTCAGGTTGGTCGCCGGTCAGGCGTGCTACCGCTGCCGCCAGCTGATCGGTGCGCTTTTGGCTATCAGCTGCATTATGGAAGGTTAATACTTTTTCTACCGCAGCTTTCAGCCGCTCCGGTTCTACCGGTTTTAAGACATAATCAACAGCCTGCACCTCAAAAGCATTAAACGCATAGTGGTCATAGGCAGTAACAAACACAATATAAGGCAGTCGAATATTTTGCTGCTGCAAGGCTTTTAAGACCGCAAAACCATCCATGCCGGGCATTTCGACATCTAAAAACACCAAATCCGGTGCCGACGTGCTGATAGCAGCGATGGCATCCGGGCCATTGGCACATTCGGCAACCACCTGCAGCTCAGGAAAAGCCGCCAGGCGTACTAACATGCCTTTGCGTGCCAGAGGTTCATCGTCTACTACTATGACTTTAAGCATTGTCCGTTTCCGTTTGTTCTAGTTGTAATGGAATTCTGATGTTCACTTTTACGCCACGCGGCTGATTTTGGGTTAGTACCAGCGCAAAATCATTGTCATACAGCGCGGCCAGTCGTTCTCGGGTGTTCACCAGCCCGACACCGCTGCCATTATCCGATGTTTTATCGGCAACAACAATGTCTGGTAACCCCGGGCCATTGTCTGCAACTTCTAACAGCAGGTCGTGCCCGAATTTACGGGCGGTTATCACAATGTCACCGCCGTTGACCTCGCGTGCCACCGCATATTTGATCGCGTTTTCAATCAGCGGCTGCAGGATCAAACTGGGCACCAGCGCCTTCTCAGTACCGGGCTCAATATCAATACCGATCGACAGGCGCTCAGAAAAACGCACTTTCTCTATTTCCAGATACAACCTGGCAGCATAGATTTCCTGCTCCAGCGGTACCTTGTTAATGGGATCTTTGTATAAAGAATAGCGTAAAAAATCGCTTAACCGACTGACCATTTTATTGGCAGTGTCGTTATCGTTAATCAGCACCAGAGTAGAAATGGCATTGAGGGTATTAAACAAAAAGTGCGGATTGAGCTGATAACGCAGCATTTTTAGCTGCGCTTCGTGCGCTTTGTTCATCGCCGTCAGCGATTTTTGTTTTTCTGCCTGCAGAGTCTGATAATACTTGATGCCAAAATACAGACCACTCCAGCTTAACATCACATAAAACGCTGCCGGCGTATCTTTGATATATAACAGCCAGTCACTGGGCCGGTAACCGTGGCGGTAAATTTCCCAATAGTTAAAATTGCGGATCACTGTCCAGAACATGGCAATCAGCAAGGCGACCACCAACACGGTCAGGATCATCTTCCATGGATGCCAGGCCCAGATTGAACGATACAGATAGCGCAGTGGTATCGTCAGCAGCCAGCCTACGTAGGCATCTAAACTGATGACAATCAAATAAGCATCGCGGGTATCCAGCACCAGTGAGCTCAGATAGTTTACAATTGCGAAACCCAACCAGCCCAGGGTGTGTAGGATCCAAAACTGGCGGTTGCGGTCTTCAAACAGCTTATTCAAATTCGATGCCGGAAATTACACAATAATACGATTATTATACGGTGACTTAGCCACGATGCCGCTACCACCTGCCGTATTTCTGCAGACATTAATCGCAAGCAGGCCATTGCTTACGATTAACATCCAATGCATGGCTCAATAACGGATATGTAAACGTTTCAGAATAAAGCCCAGTAACCAGGCTGGGCCAATCAGTAGAAACGCCAGATCCTGAAAAAACGACGGCTTTTTGCCCTCAATCTTATGGCCGATAAACTGCAGGATCCACATCAGCACAAACACCAGCAGCGATAACTGCCAGATCTCCAGCACACTTTGCTGCTCCAGTGCCCGCAATAAGGTCACCGCGGCTGCCGTAAAAATGGTCATGCCAAGACCTATACTAAAAGACAACAAGAAGTAAAACAGCAGTGCAGGCAGGATCAGCAGTAATGCCCAGTTAATACCCTGCTCAGCAAAACCGGCAAAGGGCATCGGAATTTGCCACAGCAGCCCCAACACCGTAATGTAAATAATGGGCACCGCAAACCAGTGGATCAGTTTATTGGTAGGATTTTGATGGCTGACAGCGTATTCGCTAAACCATTGCTCGGCTGTTTTCATGATGACCTCTTTTAACTGGGCTTATTTTTAAACGAACATAACAAGGTCGGGCCAGTAACACAAGTAGTCCGCCCAAAACTGCCAACGGCAAACTAGCCCAGTACTGGTGTCGGTTTACGATCGTCATCCAGCGCCACAAAGGTAAAACTGCCGGAAATGGCTTTATGCTGATTGTCGTCGTACATATGCTCAACAAAAATATCGACCTGAACCTTGATACTGGTGCGGCCTACATGTGCCACCCGCGCTACCAACTCCAGAATAGTCCCGGCCGGAATCGATTCTTTAAAATCGACCCGATCTGAACATACCGTCACTAATGGCTTGCGACAAAAGCGCGTGGCGGCGATAAAGGCGGCCTCATCCATCCAGGCTAAGGCTTCGCCACCAAACAAGGTGTTATGATGATTGGTGCGGCCCGGGAACACGGTTTTAGTAACACGCGTAACCGCGTATTCGATTCTTTTTTGGATAAGCGCTTCATTTGCCATAACAAAACCTACTGGTAATATAAAACTGCTATTATACGTGAAGCCATCATGGCGCGGGGTAATGCCGCTACGGTTTTTGCTGCTTTAAACAGCAGTCGCAGCAGCTATATTCAGCGCCTGAACTATGCAACTAAAATACGCACCTAAAACCGGTAACTAAAAACACATCAGGTTGCAACAATCTCAACAGAGGAAATATGGACCGCGTTCACTATCGAATCGAACTTAGCGATATCAGCGCACATCAGCTGAGTATCCAGCTGACCTTTATGCCAAGCAACACCGCACATGAACTGAGTTTGCCCGCCTGGATCCCCGGCAGCTATATGATCCGCAATTTTGCCCGCCATATCATGCAAATCAGCGCGCAGGATGCCGACGGCGCCTTGGATTTAACACAACTGGATAAGCAGCGCTGGCAGCTTAGCTGTCGTAATCAGGCAGTTACCGTCAGCTATCTGATCTACGCCAATGATATGTCGGTGCGCGCCGCTTACCTCGACGATGAAGTTGCTATTCTGAATCCCGCCTGCTTGTGTCTGGCCGTTAGCGATCAGACTAGCTTGCCACAGCAGCTGGAGCTGATCCGCCCCGAGTTTCGCGTAACCGAAAACTGGCGCGTTGCGACCGCGTTACCGCGCTGCAGCGGTACTGCCATGCTGGATTTTGGTCTGTATCAGGCAGCAAACTACTCGCAGCTGATTGATAGCCCACTGCTATTGGGGCACTTTACGTTGCAGCAATTTGCCGTAGACGGTGTACCGCACTATCTGGTGGTCAGCGGTCAGAATCATTACGACAGCGCGCGTTTACTGGCAGACACCGAACAGCTCTGTCTGGCGCAGCGCGCGGTATTTGGTGGTTTACCAAACGACCTCAGCCATTACTGGTTTTTACTCTGGATCACCGAAAACGGTTATGGTGGTCTGGAACATCAGGACAGCACCTTACTGCTATGCAGTCGCCATGACCTGCCAGCACCGCAACTTAAAGCGCCGGATGAGGCCTATCAAACTCTGCTTGGATTAATCAGCCATGAGTACTTTCATACCTGGTGGGTAAAACGGTTAAAGCCGGCACCTTTTCATGCTTATCAGTTAGCCCAGGAACAATACACTCCTCAGCTGTGGCTGTATGAAGGCTTTACCTCGTATTTTGATGATCTTGCGCTGGTTAAAAGTGGCCTGATCAGCCAAAGCGCTTATCTGACCGCGCTGGAACAGCTGGTTACGCGGGTTACGCGAAACCCATCCGATAGCCGGCAAAGCTTAGCCGACAGCAGTTTTAACGCCTGGACTAAGTATTATCTGCAGGATGAAAATGCCCCTAACAGTATCGTTAGCTACTATGCCAAGGGGGCTCTGGTGGCGCTGGCCGTTGAGGCCGAGCTACAAGCAGCCGGCACAAACCTCAGTGCCTTTTGCCGAGATTTCTATCAGCAATATCTGGCAACCGGCACCGCCGATCAGAGTTTCTGTCAGGCATTGGCCGCACAGGGTTTCACTGCCCTGGCCAATCAGGTTACAGAATGGGTTAACCGCGCCCAGCCATTACCGCTGGCTGAGAGCTTTGCCAAGCTCGGCCTGACGCTAAGCTGGCGTAGCCCACAGCATTTTGACGATACCCATGGCAATAATGAACAGGCGGCGCCGGCCAGCCTGGGGTGTAGCCTGAAACCACAAAATGGTGGCTTAACGGTGCAACAGCTCTATCTGGACTCTGCAGCCCATCAGGCAGGTTTAATGGCCGGCGACCAGTTGCTGGCACTGGCTGGCTATAAGGTGACGGAAAAAAGCCTGCCGCAACTGTTAAAGCGGCTGCCTTATGGCTCAGTGCAGCCGTTAACGATTTTCCGCAAAGATCGCCTGCTCACCTTATCCTTAACGTTACAGGCGGCGAAGGCGCAGGTAGCAATGCTCAGCGTTGCAGATCAGAGCACGGTTGCATCCTGGTTAGCACAAGCTACCTAGCCGAAATCTGGTGAGCGACAAATAAAAAAGCGCCGCTAGCCGCCGGCGCTTTGTTATATTCATCTAAAACCGGCTGCGATGTGGATGCTGCAGACAGTTTTTCGAAAGCTGACTAGTTAAGCGGGATCCGCTTTGGTGCTGCTGGCGCAAACTCAGGCAATAATAACTGCGGATCCAGCCGCTCCTGGAACCAGTTTATCCGCCAATCCAGATGCGGCCCGGTTACCCGACCGGTGGCACCCACTTCGGCAATTTGCATACCGGCCGTTACCGTATCGCCGACCGCGACATTAAAACGGTGCAAATGCATAAAAGTTGAGGTTACCCCCATGCCATGATCCACGATCAGGGTTAAACCGGAAAAATACAGATCTTCAGCCAGCAATACCTTGCCATCCCAGGGAGCCAGTACCGCTGCTCCGACGGGTGCCGCGATGTCCAGGCCAAAATGAGGATTGCGCGGCTGACCATTAAAAATGCGCTGGCTGCCATAGACGCCGCTGATCCGCCCTGCCGCAGGTTTTAACGGTGTGCCCAAAAATAGCGTTTTCGCGCTAAAGGTTTGCCTTACTTCTCTGACCCGCCGATTATCGCGGGCGATGCGGGCTGTAACGTCTTTTGGTGGCTCAACATATTTTTGTTCGACGCCGCTAATGCGTTGAATATCATACTGACGGCCACTGAACGTCAGCGGGATCTGCTGCCGCTTCCCCTGATGTTCTACCGTTAACTGATGCTTAAGTGCGGCATCGCGACCAATGCCAAACACAAAATGCCCCTGTTCACTGACTGCCAGGGGCTGGTCGTTAAACCACACTTTAGCACCTGCCGGCACAGTGGCGCGGATCAGGCTACCCTGGGTTAACTGCCCGTCTAAAACCAGTTCTTTGGCACTGCTACTTGCCAGCGCTGCCCAGTTAAGGGCGCACAGCAATAGCGCCTTTGCCCACACCTTCATAAGCTACCACCTTATACGAATGAGTACTGTGCTGTGCCTTTAACGTATCGGCAATAAAGTCGGCCAGACATTCTACCGTGGTATCGCAGGGCACAATTTCACAATGGCTTTGCGGGATACAGAGTTCAAACCAGCCCTGCGACGCCTGATAACGGAAACTGTAGTCCTGTGCACCGGGGGTAAGATGTACCAGCTGCTCTGCCGCGACCAGATCGCTCTCGGTACCCAGGTAAATATCCTGCCAGCGCTCCGCCCAACATTTATTGAGTTTAGGTGCCAGCATATTGTTTTCATAAATCTGAATAGTTGAGCGGTGACCATGGGCAATGCGCTGACAGTTGCCGTCGTGCTTTTTCAGGCCATGGCTGTAGTGATAATAAAAACCACTGATATTTTCCGGGCGCAACGTCAAAGTTAGCTGCTCAACATTGGCTGGTAGTAACGGCTTAATTTTTTGCTGTAAAAATGCCGTAACCGTCGCTTCATTGATTTCCGTACCAGGGATCACAGCAAAAGCCTGCTCAGGACAGGCTAACTGCAGCAAACCGCGCTCACTTTGATAGCGCAGCAATGTTAGCTCGCCGGCGGTGTCCAGTTGCAACGCCGGGCACTCTGCCGCCACCGCTAATTTATGATCAACCAGGCTATCGATTGCCTGCTTAATCACCTTTTTTACTTTGCCAAAATCAAACACCATAGCAGTATCGTCCAGCGCGCCCTGTAATTCGACATCGACGATATAACTCTCACCCAACATACCGCGCTGACGGTGCAGATAAGAGAAGTCGATAACGGTAAGATCGCGGACAAATAAAATCATGCTACATTCCTGGCTTGGCTAATCACTGATCCGCGCAAGGGCGTGATCAAAATACGGCCGCCATTATAGCGCGAAGCGACAGCAGCGTCATCGGCAAGCCGAAAACTGGCAGCTATTAGGGCGTGTTGACGTTTGCTGCTTGGATTTTGTTCACACTGGCGGCGCTTTGATCGCGAAACGAGGAGCGCAGTTTAGTCATTCTAAATAAGTGACGAGTGCCAAAGAGCAAAGTGTCGCCAGCGCGAACCCTTCGGGCAGCGTTTGGCTGGCGTTTCTACTGCGTTATCGCTTGTTCATGTAGAATAACTACACATCACAAGCTCTGCCTTGTATAAACACCAGCCAAACAGCTGCAAAAACAAGCAGCAAACGTCAACACGCCCTAAAGGCTCTGGAGTTACGTTTGCTGTGGGAGCAGATTAGGCTTTACGGGTATGTATGCCTTTCTTTTCCATACCTTTATAGATATACAGCATCTGAGCCAGCGAAATCAGGTTACTGACTAACCAGTACAGCACCAGACCACTTGGGAACCAGAAGAAGAAGATTGAGAACGCCACCGGCATCCACATCATCAGCTTCTGTTGCAGCGGATCTGTTACCTGCATCGGCGTTAGCTTTTGCATCAGGAACATACTGATACCAAAGAGTACCGGCAACACATACAGTGGGTCTTTTGCCGACAGGTCAGTGATCCATAGCATAAAGGGGGCGTGACGTAACTCGACACTCTCGACAAATACCCAGTATAACGCCAGGAAAATTGGCATCTGGATCAGCATTGGTAAGCAACCGCCCATCGGGTTTACTTTTTCTTTGCGATACAGTTCCATCATCGCCGGGCCCATCTTCTGGCGATCATCTTTGTAGCGCGCCTGCAGCTCTTCAATCTTCGGCTTCAGGTTACGCATCTTGGCCATGGACTCGTACTGGATTTTGGTCAGCGGATACATCAGGCCCTTCACAATCAGGGTGATGATAATAATGGCGACACCCCAGTTGCCAACGAAGCCCTGGATAAAGGTCAGTAACCAGAACAGTGGTTGTGAAATAAACCACAGGAAACCGTAATCGACTGTCAGATCCAGACCATTCGCCAGCTGTGCCAGGTTATCCTGATCTTTCGGGCCGGCATAGAATACGGCGCTAAGAGTCAGCGTTTGACCCGGATCGATATCCACGGCTTCACCACGGGCACCAATCACGCCCTTATTGCCACCATGCACCAGGCTGTACAGCTGGTTATTGCTATTGGCATCAGGGATCCAGGCAGAAACGAAATAGTGTTCCAGCATGGCGACCCAACCACCCTGCGTACTAATTGCCAGGTTGGTTTTCTGCATATCACTGAAATCATACTTTTTGTAGCGCTCGCTGCTGCTGCCATAGGCGGCGCCGCGGTATATCGGCATAAACATGCTGCTGCTTTCACCGTTATCGATGTTTTGCAGCAGGTGTTGGTAAGGTTGTACCGTTTTCACTTCATTGCTGTTGTTCACCAGCAAATATTCTACCCGGACATCATAACGACCAGCGGTAAAAATAAAGCGTTTTTCAATTTGCAGGCCATTGTGGTCCAGATATAAAGGCACCACCAGGGTATCACCGCTTAAGGTAAACTCAGTGGCATCAGTACGATACAGGGCACGGCTACCGCTGCGATCCGGACCATCACGGGCGGTTAAACCAGATTG
>DAIOUM010000034.1:21506-24314 GCA_036759505.1 Alishewanella sp.
GGGACAGCCGGTTTAGGGCCATAATCTTTTTGCCATTCCTGCCAGAGGAAAAAACTGACGATTGCCAGGGCAATTATTAGAAAACTGCGTTGTGAATCCATGTGTTAGCTTTTCTCATTATGCTTATCAGGAACGGGATCTTCACCGCCCGGGTGAAGCGGATGGCATTTTAATATGCGTTTACCGGCTAACCAAGTCCCTTTCACGACACCAAAGCGTTGAATCGCCTCGATCGCATAGTGCGAACAGGTGGGGTGAAAACGACAGCGTGGCCCCAGTAACGGGCTAATCACTAACTGATAGCCACGCACTAAACCCAGCATTAACCAGATGACAAAGCGGTGTATTGGCGAGCGATCTTCTGCCATAGCCGTTCCAGTTGTTTTAGTAATTCATCATTCGGGGTGTTACTGATATCCCCCTTTACCATGAGTACCAGATCAACAGCAGGAAGCTGGTGCTGATGCAAACGAAAGCTATTCCGCACACAACGTTTGATACGGTTGCGCTGTACGGCTAATTTAACACGTTTTTTAGCGATAGTAAGGCCAATTCGCGGCTGCGTTAACTGATTTGGCTTAGCAAGGATGGTAAACAGGGGAGAAGCAACCCGAAATGGGTTCTGGAAGACATTATCAAACTGACTGGGAGTTAACAGTCTTAACTCCCGGCCGAATTTGTAGCTGACCACGCAGCGTTTAACCGCCAGCTTAGGCAGTTAAACGTTTGCGGCCTTTAGCACGACGACGTGCTAATACCTGACGACCATTTTTAGTGGCCATACGGGCACGGAAACCGTGGGTGCGCTTGCGTTTTAACACGCTTGGTTGAAACGTTCTTTTACTCATAATTTCATCCGTCCGGTCGAAATATTTACTAAGGTTACCTGTGTTTTAGCAAATACACCAAAACGCAGCTGACAAAAATGAGCGCGAATTTTAAGTAGTTCGGTGGTGAAAGTCAATGCGATCCTCAGTTAAATATCCGATCTTCGGCGGATAGATCCTTGGCGATCTAAAGTTTTCCACAGGCTGCTGTCGTTATATAGAACAAATTGTGAGTTACTTTTGTTTTTAACCAGAAATCACAGCTGTCTATGCGATCTATTCTGAAATAGAATAAGGCTAATAAATTTATAAAATACAGTTCCTTAGGTTTGTTTTCTTTTTCTCCCGGCTTTTTTTAAAAAGTCAATATTGCAGTTGTGGATAAGATAGTACGATAATGCGGTTTTGGCGTTTTACACCAGCCTATATCATTAATCATAATTCAGGCTTCAGGAGAGACGGTGTACCAGTCCGTTTGGCAAAATTGTTTGCAGGCATTGCAGGCAGAGCTACCCGCGCAGCACTTTAGTATGTGGATCCGCCCACTACAGGCCGACAGTTCAGCGGATGCGCTGACCCTTTACGCACCTAACCGTTTTGTGCTGGATTGGGTTCGGGAAAAGTACCTGAACCGGATCCTGGAGCTGATCCGCGATTATTGCGGTGATAATGCACCGCGGCTACGCTTCGATGTTGGCAGCAGCAATCAACAGCATAAAGTCACCGCGCCTGGCCCGGCTCTACAGAGAGTAGTAGCCGAAACGCCGGTTGCTGAGCCAGAGGTGCCTGAACCCGCCCCCAAAAGCATAGTGCGCTCTAATGTGCGCACTAACTATACCTTTGCCAACTTCGTTGAAGGTAAGTCGAACCAGCTGGCCCGGGCCGCGGCGTCGCAGGTGGCTGATAATCCCGGTACGGCTTATAACCCGCTGTTTATTTATGGCGGTACTGGTTTGGGTAAGACCCACTTATTACATGCGGTAGGTAACGGTATTCTGGCGAAAAAGCCTGATGCCAAGGTGATCTATATGCATTCTGAGCGCTTTGTGCAGGATATGGTGAAAGCGCTGCAGAATAACGCTATCGAAGAATTTAAGCGTTACTATCGCTCGGTTGATGCCTTACTGATTGACGATATCCAGTTTTTTGCCAATAAAGAGCGCTCGCAGGAAGAATTCTTCCATACCTTTAATGCTCTGCTAGAAGGTAATCAGCAGATCATTTTAACCAGCGATCGTTATCCAAAAGAGATCGACGGGGTGGAAGATCGGCTGAAATCCCGCTTTGGCTGGGGTTTGACTATTGCGATCGAGCCACCAGAGCTGGAAACCCGGGTCGCGATCCTGATGCGTAAAGCGCAGGAAAACCAGATCCGCTTGCCGGAAGAAGTGGCGTTCTTTGTTGCGAAACGGCTTCGTTCCAATGTTAGGGAATTGGAGGGCGCTTTAAACCGGGTGATAGCCAATGCTAACTTTACCGGTCGGCCCATTACCATTGATTTTGTGCGCGAAGCGCTGCGTGATTTGCTGGCATTGCAGGACAAGTTGGTCACCATTGAGAATATTCAGAAAACGGTAGCCGAGTATTATAAAATCCGGGTGGCGGATCTATTATCCAAGCGCCGTTCGCGCTCGGTGGCCCGGCCACGGCAAATGGCGATGGCGCTGGCTAAAGAGCTGACTAACCATAGCTTACCGGAAATTGGCGATGCCTTTGGTGGCCGTGACCACACTACGGTGTTACATGCTTGCCGCAAGATTGAGTCTTTGAAAGAAGAAACTCATGAAATTAAAGAAGATTTCCAAAATTTAATTCGTACTTTGTCCTCTTAACAGGGTGTTGTTATGCAATTTCTGATCAACCGTGACGCTTTACTTAAACCATTGCAAATGGTCTCTGGTGCCATTGAGCGGCGGCATAACCTGCCGATCTTATCCAATGTGCTGCTGGACGTTACGGCTGATACTTTGTCGCTGACCGG
>DAIOUM010000035.1:0-23097 GCA_036759505.1 Alishewanella sp.
AAAATGCATACAGCCAGCAAAAGCTGGCTGTAGTGATTAGCAGGAGACAATTAGAACTTCATAAGCTCTACCGTGTTATCCAGCATACGGTTACTAAAGCCCCACTCATTATCGTACCAGCTCATCACTTTGACCAGCCGGCCCAGTACCCGGGTTTCAGTGGCATCGAATACCGACGACATTGGGTTGTGGTTAAAGTCAATTGATACCAGCGGCAGATCGTTCACCGCCAGTACTTCACTCATTGGGCCGCTGCTGGCAGCCTTACGGATAATATCGTTCACTTCTTCCGCCGTGGTATCGCGGCCGGCAATAAAGGTCAGGTCGACTAAAGATACGTTAATCGTTGGCACCCGTACGGCCAGGCCATCAAATTTGCCTTTTAGCTCTGGTACCACTAAACCGACAGCAGCAGCGGCGCCGGTCTTGGTCGGGATCATCGACATTGCCGCGGCGCGGGCCCGGCGCACATCAGTATGATAAACATCACTTAAGCGCTGATCGTTGGTGTAGGCGTGGATAGTGGTCATTAAACCGGATTCAATACCCAAGGCTTCATACAGTGGCTTGGCTACCGGCGCCAGACAGTTAGTGGTGCAGGACGCATTAGAGATAATGTTCATCTCCGGCGTCAGGATCTGATGGTTCACGCCGTAGACCACAGTGGCATCGACATCTTTACCCGGTGCCGAGATGATGACTTTCTTCGCGCCGGCAGTTAAATGGGCGCCTGCGGTTTTACGATCGGTGAACAGGCCGGTACATTCCAGTACCACATCGACTTTCAGCTCGGCCCACGGCAGCTCGGCCGGATTACGCACGCTGAGGGTGCGGATTTCGTCATTGTTAACATAGATAGCTTTGTCATCATGGCTGACGTTGGCAGCAAAAATACCGTGCGCGGTGTCGTACTTTAACAGGTGGGCGTTAATCGCCGCATCGCCGAGATCGTTGATGGCTACGATCTTAATGTCATAGCTTTTGCTGCTTTCATACAGTGCCCGCAGCACGTTACGGCCGATCCGGCCAAAACCATTAATCGCAACACGAATAGTCATAAGAACCCCGCTGTTAAAGTGTTAAACTGTTTGAAAACGTATTCATCAGGCATTTTGTAGTAAAATTACATTATTCATGGCAATTTTCAAGCTTAAAAGCATTTTTGTTGCTGATTTTGTAATTTAATGACATAAATTGCCATGACAAGCAGCAAACCGCTCCTTACAATAGACTGCTGAGTCGCATAAGTATGATACACACCATAGGCACATTTAATTAAGGATTTCCAATGGACGCCGCCTTACTCGCCGAACTGATTGCCTTTAACGGCATTGAAACCACCTTTAATGATGCCTGGGGGCAGCCGTGTCAGGTCAGCGAGCCGGATCAGTTAGCGCTGCTCAGTGCCATGGGATATCCGGTACAAGATGAAGCCGCCTGCCGCCAGGAGCTTTTACAGCGGCAACTGGATTACTGGCAACAACTGATCGCGCCGGTATCGGTGCAGCAGCAAGATGAGCATGGCTGGCAGCTGGAGGTGATGGTGCCACTGGCGCTGGCGAATACCGATTTTACGCTGACGCTGACTACTGAGCAGGGCGCAACACAGCAGTGGCCACTGGTGCCGGTAGATGGCGAGCTGACACAGGTGGTGGTGTTAGAGGGCGAGGAGTATCAGCAGTATCTGCATCATATCGCCTACCCATTAACAGCCGGTTACCACCAGCTGGAGCTGCGCTGCAGTGGTACCGATTTACTGGTCAACCAGCAACTGATTATCAGCCCCGGCCATTGTTATCAACCGGCAGAGTTTAGCCAACGCAAACAGTGGGGTAGCGCGATCCAGCTTTATGCACTGCGCTCGGAGCGCAACTGGGGGATCGGTGATTTTAGCGATCTGCAAACGCTGATCCGCTATCTGGCGAAGCAGGGGGCAGATTTTATTGGCCTTAACCCCATTCATGCGCTCTATCCGGCCTTAGCGGATAATGCCAGCCCTTATAGCCCGTCGTCGCGGCGCTGGCTCAATATTATTTACCTTGATGTGACCGCTACACCTGGCTTTAACGAAAACGCAGCGCTACAGGCTCATCTAAAGCAGCCTGCGGTGCAACAGGCAATAGTTGCAGCGCGGCAGCAGGACTGGGTCGATTACCCGGCCGTGATGGCGCTAAAGCTGCCAGCATTGAAGCTGTGTTATCAGTGGTTTATCGACAACAAAGCGTCGCAGCCTGAACTGGCTGCCGCCTTTGATGCCTTTAAAGCCGCCGGCGGCAACAGTTTAGCGCAGCTGGCGCTATATGATGCGCTGCATGCCTGGCTGTATCAGCAAGACAGCCAATACTGGGGCTGGCCAAACTGGCCAGAGCAATACCGGGATCCGGACAGCGACGCCGTGCAGCAATTTGCCGCTGAGCACGCAGCTGAGCTGGATTTTTATGTTTATCTGCAATTCCTGGCGCAGCAGCAGCTCTCAGAGGCCCAGCAACTGGCAACAGCGCAGGGCATGTTATTAGGTTTGTATCGTGATTTAGCGGTTGGCGTCAGTGAAGCCTCGACCGAGATCTGGGGTAATCCTGAGCTGTATTGCCGTGACGCCAGTGTCGGTGCGCCGCCGGATCCATTGGGGCCGACCGGCCAAAACTGGGGTTTGCCGCCGATGAAGCCGTTTCAGCTGTACCAGCAGGGCTATCAACCCTTTATTGAGCTGTTGCGTGCCAATATGCAGCATGCCGGTGCGCTGCGCATTGACCATGTGATGGCACTGCTGCGGCTATGGTGGGTACCAAAAACGGCGGCTAATGCCGGCTCGGGTGCTTATGTTTATTACCCTATTATGGATCTGCTGGGCATTCTGGCGCTGGAAAGTCAGCGCCAGCAGGTGGTGGTTATTGGCGAGGATCTGGGCACAGTACCAGAGGGCATCCGCGAGTTACTGCAGCAATTCGGTATCTATTCCTACCGGGTCTTCTTCTTTGAAACCGCGCCGGATGGCGGCTATATTTCGCCGGCACATTATCCGCTGCAGGCGATGGCGACCTTAAGTACCCACGATTTGCCAACCTTAATCGGTTTCTGGCATTGTGAAGACTTAAAACTGGGCCAGCAACTGGGCTTGTATCGCGACGAAGGCCAACTGCAGCAACTCTATCAGCAGCGCCATGCCAATAAACAGCGTATTTTAGATTCGCTGCACGGTCATGGCCGCTTACCGGCTGATTACCCGCGTAGTGTCGATCAGCTTGCTATGGACCGCACTTTGAATTTCGCAATGCAGCAGCATCTGGCCGCCGGCGCCCAGCAGCTGTTATGCCTGCAAATTGAAGACTGGCTGGAAATGACCCAGCCGGTGAATGTGCCCGGCACCAGCAACGAATATCCAAACTGGCGGCGCAAATTGAGTCAGCCGCTGGAGCAGTGGACGCAAGAGCCGCATATTGCCGCCTTATTGCAGCAATTAACGGCGCTGCGACGCCAATAAATAAGCCGCTGTAAGGCCCGTTCAGGTAACTCTCAGACATTTTATTAAGGACAGAATCATGACTGCACAGCTGTTAACCGAAGCCCGTTTAAATCAGCCGTTTGGCTTTTTAGGTTGGCAGCCGCGAATGCAGGACGGGAAAGTGCGTGGTTTGTTGCTGCGCTGCTATCTGCCGCACGCCAGCGCGGTCAGTGCTTTCGATAGCAAAACCAATAAACTGTTAGGTGAGTTAACGCCCGATAGCAGTTGTGCCGGCTTATTTGTACTGGAGTTGCCCACTAAGCGTAAGGCGGTGCCCTATCGGTTACAGGTTACCCAGGGCCGCTATCAGCACCAGTTGTTTGACCCGTATCAGTTTACTGAGCAAGCTTATTATGCGGTGCACTTTGTACAGCATCAGCCGGAAAATCTGTACCGGCAGCTTGGCGCCCAGCTGATTGAGCTGGACCATGCCGGCAAACGGCTGCCGGCAACCCGTTTTGCCGTCTATGCACCCAATGCCAGCAGTGTCAGTCTGGTCGGTGACTTTAACCAGTGGGATGGCCGCTGCCATCCGATGCAACGCACCGACTGTGGCCATTTCGTGTTGGTGCTGCCGGAAATAGCCGCCGGCGTGCGTTATAAATTTGAAATTAAAGATCAGCATGGTCATCTGTTGCCGCACAAGGCTGATCCGCTGGCCTTTTATGCTGAGCAATATCCGTCGCATGCCTCGTTGGTTTACGATCATCAGCAGTATCAGTGGCAGGATCAGGCCTGGCAAAACCGCACTGCGCCCAATCCGTATCAGAGCCCGATGAGTATTTATGAAGTGCATCTGGGCTCCTGGCGCCGCGGGCCGGACAATCAACCGCTTAATTACCGTGAGCTGGCGGCGCAGCTGATCCCTTATGTACTGGATCTGGGCTATACCCATATCGAACTGTTACCGGTGATGGAGCATCCGTTTGATGGTTCCTGGGGCTATCAGCCACTGGGGCTATTTGCCCCCACCTCGCGTTTTGGCCATCCGGATGATTTTAAAGCCTTTATCGATGCCTGCCATCAGGCCGGTATCGGCGTTATTCTGGACTGGGTACCGGCGCATTTTCCGGAAGATGGTCATGGTTTAGCCCGTTTTGACGGCTCGCATCTCTATGAATACGCCGATCCGCGCCGTGGCTGGCACCCGGACTGGAATTCCTGCATCTATGATTTTGGTAAGGATTATGTGCGCCAGTTTCTGGTAGCCAGTGCGCTGTATTGGCTGGAGCACTTTCATATCGATGGCATCCGCGTTGATGCGGTGGCCTCGATGCTGTATTGGGATTACTCGCGCAAAGCCGGGGAATGGATCCCGAATATCGACGGCGGCAATCATAACTATGAAGCCATTAGTCTGTTTCGCTGGCTTAACCGCGAAGTGTATAGCAAGTTCCCTAATGCCATGACCATTGCCGAAGAGTCGACGTCTTTCCCGATGGTGTCACGGCCGACCGACGGCGGTGGCCTCGGTTTTGGCTTTAAATGGAATATGGGCTGGATGAACGATAGTCTGCGCTATATCAGTAAGGACCCGGCTTACCGGCAGTATCATCATAACGATCTGACGTTTTCGATGGTGTATGCCTATAACGAGAATTTTATTCTGCCGTTATCGCACGACGAAGTGGTACATGGTAAAGGCAGCTTACTGCAAAAAATGCCGGGCGATGAGTGGCAGCAGGCGGCGAACTTACGTGCCTATATTGCCTTTATGTACGCGCACCCGGGTAAGAAAATGAATTTTATGGGGAATGAGTTGGCGCAAAGCCGCGAATGGAATCATACCCAGAGTCTGGACTGGCAGCTGCTAAGCTATGATAAGCACCGTGGGGTACAGCAGCTGTTCCGCGATCTGAACCTGACTTATCGGCGCTGCGCACCGCTGTATCAGCTAGACTATGAGCCAGCGGGCTTTGGCTGGCTGGAGCATCAGGATGCAAGCCACAGTACGGTGAGCTTTTTCCGGCAGGATGCGGCCGGCCAGCGTATTTACGTGGTCAGTAATTTTACGCCGGTGCCGCGCCAGCATTTTGCGCTTGGCGTGGCGGAAGAGGGCGAGTTTGAAGTGATCCTCAATACCGATAGTGAGTATTTCTGGGGCAGTAATTATCCGGTGCAGCAGCAGGCACTGGTCAGTATTGCCGAAGCCTGGCAGGGCCAACCACGGCGGCTGAGCTTGAATTTACCGCCGCTGGCAACCCTCTATCTACGAGTCAAATCTTAGGATTAGCGCGATGGCCGATCAGATAGCACTGTTAAAAATGAGTCCTGGCAAGCCGGCGCCATTGGGGCCAACACAACTGAGTGCCGACAGCTGGAATTTCGCCGTCTATGCCCCGGATGCAACCGGCCTGCAACTGTGTTTATTTCGCCCGGATACGGAAGAGCTGCTGGCGGAAATTGCTTTTAGTGGCCGCACCGGTGAGATCTGGCATTTGCAGGTGCAGGGCGTCGCTGAGGGCACCCTCTATGCGCTAAAAGCCGCAGGCCCGAACCAGCCGGATCGCGGCTTATTGTTTGACAGTAACAGGTTGTTACTGGACCCCTATTGCCGGCAGTTAAACCGGCCGCAGTACTGGCATGAACAGCAATATTTAAGTCGTAGTCACTATTCATTGGCCAAAGGCGTACTCATTAGCACTGAGTTTGACTGGCAGGGCACCACTAAACCACAGATCCCACGCGAAAAAACCGTGCTGTATGAGGCGCATATCAAGGGCCTGACCATGCAGCATCCGGCGGTACCGGAAGCATTGCGCGGTACTTACCTTGGCCTGTGTCAGCCAGAGGTGATTGCCCATTTAAAAGCATTGGGTATTACTACGGTGCAGTTACTGCCGGTGGCGGCCTTTATGGCAGAGCCACGCTTAAGCAGTCTGAAGCTTACCAACTACTGGGGTTACAACCCGCTGGCATTTTTTGCACCCGAGCCACGCTATCAGGTAGAAGATGCGGTGCAGGAGTTTAAAACCCTAGTGCGCACCTTGCATCAGCATGGGCTGGAAGTGATTCTGGATGTCGTCTTTAACCATACCGCTGAAGCCGGCGAAGATGGCCCGGTACTCAGTTTCCGCGGTCTGGCAAACCGCCAGTATTATCTGTTTCACAGCCATGGTGAAATGATTGATTATCAGAATTACTGCAACTTTACTGGCTGCGGAAATACGCTAAACCTGTCACACCCGGCGCTGCAAAAAATGGTGCTGGATGCGCTGCGGTACTGGCTGACTGAGATGCAGGTTGATGGCTTCCGCTTTGATTTGGCGGTAACGCTGGGCCGTGAGCATAAACGCTTTAATCCCTATGCCGCCTTTTTTCAAATTATCGCCCAGGATCCGGTGCTGTCGCAGGCCAAGCTGATTGCCGAGCCCTGGGATGTCGGGCCCTTTGGCTACCATCTGGGGCAGTTTCCGGCGCATTGGTCTGAGCTTAACGACAAGTTCCGCGATACCTGCCGCGCGTTCTGGCGTGGTGACAGTGGCACCTTACCGGAATTTGCCACCCGCTTACTGGGCTCACGCGATATTTTCCAAAAGCACCATAAGCCGGCCAGTTGTAGTGTCAATTATCTGTGCTATCACGATGGTTTTACGCTGCAGGATCTGGTCAGTTACCAGCATAAACATAACTGGCTGAACGGTGAAGAAAACCGGGACGGCCATAGCCATAATCTGAGTAGCAATCATGGCGTCGAAGGTCCAAGCTCAGATCCGGCAATCGTCGCCGCCCGGTATCAACATAAGCGTAATCTGGTGGCGACCTTGCTGCTGAGTCAGGGCATTATCCACTGGCTGGGCGGTGATGAGCTCAGCCATAGCCAACATGGCAACAATAATGCGTACTGTCAGGATAATCCGATTTCCTGGCTTAACTGGCAATTGGATGGTCATAGCACGAAGTTTTTGCAGTTTGTACGCCAGATGATGGCACTGCGTAGCCAGTTTAGTTGCCTGCAGCAGCTGAGTTTACTGGATGATCAGTATCAGCTGCATGGTGACAAGCATCAGGTGCACTGGTACTTACTCGATGCTACGCCGATGCAGGAACAACACTGGCATCAGGCCGAACTTAACTGCTGTATGCTGGAAATTATCAATACCAACAGTCAGCAAAGCCTGCTGGTACTGATAAATGGCTCGGCCCGTAACGAAGCCGTGTTATTTCCGGGCAACAGCCGGCAACTGGTGTTTGATACCGCGCTGGATGATGGCTTACAACCGGTTAAACCGCTGCAAGCCAGCCAATGGCTGCAAACGGCGCACAGCCTGTCAGTCTGGCAGTAGGCTTATGCCGGTTATTCGGCTATAATGCCGGCCATTTTTCGAGCCGCGCCAAGGCGCATTTCTCTGCTGTTTAAAGGATCGTCAAATGACAGACAACACACCACTGTGTGATATCGGCTTCGTTGGAGCCGGCGTAATGGGCAAAAACCTGATCTTAAACCTGGCAGATCATGGTTACCGGGTGGCGGCCTTTGACCTCGATCTGCAAAAGCTCGAAGCCGTGCTGGCGCAGGATACCGCAGAGCGCGGTGACCAGCCGCCGCGGGTAATTGGCTGTAGCTCCTACACCGAATTATTATCCCGCCTTTCTGCCCCTCATCTGATTGTTCTCTCTGTTCCCGCCGGTAAAGCCGTAGACGATGTCTGCCACAAGTTGATTGACGCCGGCATTCAGGCCGATGATATCGTGGTCGATACCGGCAACAGCCTGTGGACCGATACCGTCGCGCGGGAGAAAAGCTTTGAAGGCAAGTTTATCTTTTTCTCAACCGCCGTTTCCGGCGGCGAAGTCGGTGCCCGTTTTGGTCCTTCCTTGATGCCAAGTGGCGATCCCTATGCCTGGACCCGGATTAAACCCTTATGGCAGGCCATTGCGGCCAAGGTTGATCCGGCCACCGGCAAAGCTATCGAACGCTTTGAGCCGGGTAATCCGGTTACCGAAGGTGAGCCTTGCGCCAGCTATATTGGCCCCAGCGGCTCAGGCCACTATGTGAAGATGGTGCATAACGGCATTGAATATGCCGATATGCAGTTGATTTGTGAAGTGTATCAGGTGATGCGCGATGTGCTGGGCATGTCGGCGCTGGCGATTGCTGACATTTTCCGGCGCTGGAATGAAGGCCCGCTACATAGCTATTTAATCGGCATCAGTGCCGAGGTACTGGCGACGAAAGACAGTGAAACCGGCTTGCCGCTGGTCGATGTGATTGTCGATAAAGCCGGCCAAAAGGGCACCGGCCTGTGGACTGCGGTCAGTAGCCTGCAGCTGGGTAGCCCGGCGCCAACCATAGCTGAAGCGGTGTACGCCCGTTCTATCTCTGCTCTTAAAACCGAGCGGGTCAAGGCCGCGACAGTGCTGGCGGGTCCGGCGCAAAACCTGTATAGCGAAGCGCAGCAGGCGGAGCTGATTCAGATGCTGCACGATGCGCTGTACTGCGCCAAGATCTGTGTTTACGCCCAGGGCTTCCATTTAATGAAAACGGCGGCGGAAGAGCAGGGCTGGCAGCTGAATTTCGCCGAAATTGCAAAGATCTGGCGTGCCGGTTGTATTATCCGCGCGGTATTTCTGCAGTCGATCAGTGAAGCCTATGAGCGCAACGACGAGCTGGAGAATCTGCTGCTGGATCCGTTTTTCTCCAAGCAAATTTCGGTCTATCAGCAAAACTGGCGTAAAGCGGTTGCCAATGCCTCGCTGGCCGGTATTCCGGTAGCGGCGCTGAGCTCAGCGCTGAGTTACTACGATGCGTATCGTACCGCAGTGTTACCAGCTAACCTGTTGCAAGGGCAACGCGATTATTTTGGTGCCCATACTTTTGAGCGTACCGACAAGGCCAAAGGTAAGACTTATCACGTAGATTGGAGCCACCCAGAGCGGCCAATGGTGAAAATTAAATGACGACGATAATCGGAACCCCGGGTACCAGCAGTAGCACCAAGGTGCTGTTATTAGGTGCTGGTGAGCTTGGTAAAGAGCTGTGTATTGAATTAAAGCGCTACGGTTGTGAAGTGATTGCGGTTGACCGCTATCCGAATGCGCCGGCGATGCAGGTGGCTGATAAAGCCGTGGTGATCTCGATGCTGGATAACGCCGCACTGCGCCAGCTGGTGATCAGCGAAAAGCCAAGCCTGATAGTGCCGGAGCTGGAAGCCATCGCCACCTCAGTACTACTCGAGCTGGAGCAGGCCGGATTTAACGTGGTACCCAGTGCCAAAGCCGTTAATCTGACGATGAACCGCGAGGGGATCCGCCGTTTAGCCGCCGAGCAGCTGCAATTACCGACTTCACCCTATCAGTTTGCGGAAGATAAAGCCGGCTTTCTGGCCGCGGTGGCGGCTATTGGTTATCCCTGTGTCGTTAAACCTATTATGTCCTCCTCAGGGAAAGGCCAGAGCGTGCTGCGCTCGGATGCCGACCTGGAGCAGGCCTGGGCTTATGCGCAGGAGGGGGGCCGCGCCGGTAAGGGCCGGATCATCGTGGAAGGCTTTATTGATTTTGACTATGAAATTACCCTGTTAACGGTGAATTCGGTGTCCGGGATCCAATTTTGTGCGCCCATTGGGCATCGCCAGGAAAAAGGCGATTACCGCGAAAGCTGGCAGCCACAACAGATGTCAGCTGTGGCGCGGCAAAAAGCGGAAGCTTACGCGACTGCGGTAGTACAGGCACTGGGCGGTAAAGGCTTATTTGGTGTTGAGCTCTTTATCAAAGGTGACGAGGTCTGGTTTAGCGAAGTCTCACCCCGGCCGCATGATACCGGTATGGTGACGCTGATCTCGCAGCAGCTGAGCGAGTTTGCGCTGCATGCGCGCGCCATTCTGGGTTTACCTATTCCACAGATCAGGCAGTACGGCCCGGCCGCATCAGCCGTGTTGCTGGTGCCGGGGCAAAGCCAGAATATTCAGTATGCCGGCTTAGCCGATGCGCTGCGTGAACCTGATACGGAGCTGCGGCTCTTTGGTAAGCCGGAAGTGCAGGGCGAGCGGCGAATGGGGGTGGCGCTGGCGCTGGCAGAAAGCACTGAGGCAGCAACAGCTAAAGCCTTGGCGGTAGTAAAGCAGCTAAAGGTAAGCTTGCTGTAAAGCGCCATGGCTTAGTTGACCACGGCTTAGTTGAACACGGCTTAGTTGAACACATAAAAAAGCCCCGAATCCCGGGGCTTTTGCATATTAGATTGTATTGGAAGCTTAAGCTGGATTAAAAGCCAAACACCCAGCGCGCCAGGGTTAACGTCAGGACGCTGACAACCAGCACCGAGAAGATATTCAGTGCAAAGCCGGCTTTAACCATATCGGCAATTCTAAGCTGACCGGAAGAGAAAACGATAGCATTAGGTGGAGTTGCCACCGGCATCATAAAGGCACAGCTGGCCGCAATGGCCGCCGGGATCACCAGCGTTAACGGGGTACCAGACATTGCCAGCGCCACCGGCGCCAGCAGCGGTAAAAAGCCGGCTGCGGTAGCGGTATTGCTGGTGATTTCGGTCAGGAATACGATCACCGCAGTGACCACCACGATCATCACCCAGAACGGCACGTCACCCAGCAGGATCACCTGATCGGCAATAAAGGCCGCCAGCCCGCTTTTGGTGATCAGCGCGGCTAAACTCAGACCACCACCAAACAGCATCAGAATCCCCCAGGGCAGCTTTTTGGTTTCATCCCAGGTCAGGATGCGGGTGTTCTTGCGATCCAGTGGCAATACCAGCAGCAACAGGGCGGCAGTCATGGCGATAGTGGTATCATCCAGTGGTAAGCCACTCCAGCTGGCCAGTAACGGCCGGAAGGTCCAGCACAGCGCCGTCAGCACAAAGATGATCAGCACCGCTTTTTCGCCACGTTGCATCTGGCCCAGCGTCGCCAGTTGTTGCCGGAATAAGCCCTTAGTTTCAACTGCAGCTACCTTATCAACCTGATAAGCGGCCCGGGTCAGCCAAAGCCAGCTGATCGCCAGCAAAATAATACTCAGCGGCAAACCCACCAGCATCCACTCGGCAAAACCAATCTGGATCTGGTAGTTATCGGCAAGAAAGGCAGCCATCAGCGCATTGGGCGGGGTTCCAATTAGGGTTGCCAGACCACCGATAGAGGCGGCGTAAGCAATGGCAAGCAGCATAGCTTTGCCAAAGGCGCTGTCTTCCTGATCCTGCTGTAACAGCTGCATAATCGACAGCGCGATTGGCAGCATCATCACCGCCGTCGCGGTATTTGACATCCACATCGACAAAAAGGCAGTGACGATCATAATGCCGCCGATCTGCTGGCTGGGCTTGCTGCCCACCAGCAACATGGTATGCAGCGCAATGCGTTTATGCAGAGACCAGCGCTCCATCGCAATGGAAATAATAAAGCCACCGAGAAACAGGAAAATCAGCGGGTGAGCGTAAGGTTGCGCCGTTGCCGCCAGGCTATTCAGATCCAATAGTGGTGCGAGCACCAGCGGTAAAAAAGAGGTCACCGGGATTGGCACCGCCTCACTGATCCACCAGCTGGCCATCCAGAATGTCAGGCCCAGCACCAGCCAGCTTTCCTGATTCATGCCAAAGGGTGCTGTGGTGAGCAGCGTGAGCAGCATAAAAGCCGGGCCAAGCAGTAGCGCAAACCACGGAGTTTTAGTAATAGTTGTCATGGTAACCTTCCTAGAAGCGATACTGTAAGCCAGCCACGATTGAGGTGTCCGTTGCGTCGGTTAACACCAGCTGTGTCAGATAAACATAGGCTTTGCTCTGGCTGTTAAACAGATAGTCGACGCCCGCGGTGTAATGATTTGCGGCGCTGCGTTGCCGCAGGCTGGACGTATCCCGCCCCAGCTGCAGTTTAGGTACCCAGTTACCAAACGGATACTGCACACTGATATAACCACCGCTGCCACTGCGTTCGCTTTCTGCTTCTTCACTATATTGCAGTAACACCCCCAGCGTAAAGTCGGACAACTTTTGTTGCCAGACCAACCGGCTGGCATCCAGGCCGTTTAAACTCTGAGCCCGGGTCAGGGTGATGTAGTAAGGCTGGCTGTTCAGGTTACGATCGCCATAGGCCAGACTGACGGCTACACCGTCTTTACCTTGCTGTAGTTCATTGTCCTGTCCCAGCACATAGGTAACAGAAAGTTCAAAGCCCGCCAGTTTAGGTGAGATATAGGTCAGACTATCACCGAGCCGATCCTGGCCGGGCAGGATTTGGGCGATATCGCCGCTGGTCTCGTTGTATAAATCAACTAAGCCCTCACTGGTTTTCAGCCGGGTGTCATTACGCCCGGCGATCAACTGGCCAAAGCCGCCTTTGATACCAACAAAAGTATTACGGGCAGAAAATGGCGTTTGGGTATTGGCCTCATCAAAGCCTCGCACATCGACTTCATAGGTAAAAAAAGCGGTCAGATAGTCGTTCAGTTGCTGCTCGCCGCGTAAACCAAAGCGGCTAAAAGGCATATCCAGCTGGGTACCTTGCTCGGCATAGCGCATAAAGCCCTTATCGGTATGCGCCAGCTGCACTTCAGCCTTACCATAAAACTGAATCGCAGGGGCGGGTAGGTTAGTACTGGCCTGAACCATGCTCATTGGCAGGGTACAGGCGGCCAGTGCGGCCAGGGTACGGGGGCGGATTAATTGAAAGATGTTGTCCTGTTGCATAGCTACCTCTTGCTCTGTCGTTATAATTAATTGCAACAGGGCTTTAGCAACTATGCTGCCAAGATTAAAAACCAATAAATACAGTACTTTGTGATTTTAGAAGTCAGTTTTGGGGTCAAATTTGACCCTGTAATCTGCGGCCTTGGGTGGAAAACCACCCAGCTTAGCCTTCGCTATCCTCGTCAGGTAGCTGACTACGTAGCAGACCATATTTGCGCATCTTGTCGTACAAGGTTTTACGTGGCAAATTCAGCGCCTGCATAGTGTCTTTAATGCTGCCCTTGGTGGCATTCAGCGCTTCTTCGATTAGCATTTGTTCGAAAAACGCCACCCGCTCGCTCAGTCCCATGGCGCTGCCAAAGGTATCGGGTAAGGTCAGGCCTTGCTGCGCAAATGCTGCTTCAGGTCCCAGTAACACAAAGCGCTCTGCCAGATTGCGTAGCTCGCGTACATTACCCGGCCACGGATGGGCCAGTAGCCGGTCGAGCTGGGCTTGCGTCAGCGCCAGTACCGGCTTGTGATAACGGGCGCTGGCCAGCATGGCGAAGTGTTTAAACAGCAGCGGAATATCCTGCCGTCTTTGCCGCAGCGGTGGAATGGTGACATGCACCAGATTAAGGCGGTAATACAAATCCAGTCTGAAATCGCCGGTGGCACTTAATTCGGCCAGATTGGTTTTGGTGGCGGCGATAACCCGCAGATCCAGACTTTTTGCCTGATTGCTACCCAGCGGTGTCACCTTGCGCTCTTCTAAAACTCGTAGTAGGCGTACCTGAACACTGAGCGGCGTGCTTTCAATTTCATCCAGAAACAGGGTGCCGCCATTGGCAAACTCAAATTTGCCAATGCGCTTTTTATCGGCGCCGGTAAAAGCGCCGGCTTCACAGCCGAAGAGTTCACTTTCAATCAGCTGTTCCGGAATAGCGCCACAATTCAGCGCCACAAACTGTTGCTCACTGCGCGCTGAGTTATCGTGCAAATAGCGGGCGACCAGTTCCTTGCCGCTACCGGTCTCACCTTCAATCAGCACATCGGCTGGCGTATCCAGGATCAGGTCCAGTAACTGGCGCATCTGATCCATACCCGGGCTATCGCCAATTAACTGCACCCGGCCACGCCGGCTTTGCTGGAGCTGGGCTTGCAAGCGTCGGTTTTGCAGCGTCAGTTGGCGGCTGGCGACAGCTTGTTGCAGGGTTTTTAGCAACAGACTGTGATTGACCGGCTTCTCAATAAAACTATAGGCACCAGCCTGCATCGCCGTAACCGCAATACTGACATCGCCATAGCCGGTTAGCAAAATGACCGGCAGTTCGGCGTCGCGCTTTAAAATCGCGGCCAGCACGCTTAAACCGTCCTGCTGCGGCATATTCAGATCGGTGACAATAACGCCGGCGAAATCGGGCGTCAGTTGGCTTAGCAGGCTGGCCGGATCGGTAAAAGTCCGGCATTGCCAACCTTCCAGACTCAGACCCTGTGCTAAAGCATCCAGAATGCTGCTGTCATCATCCAAAAGCCAGACTTGCTGCGGGTTTGTCATGCGTTACTCCGTGCGGTAAAGCGGTAAAAATAAGGTCACCACGGCGCCGCCATCTGGGTGATTCGCTATCTGTAAACTGCCATGATAGCTCTGTACGATTTGCCGTGAGATAGACAGGCCAAGGCCCAGTCCCGAGCCCTGTTTAGTGGTAAAAAAGGGCTCAAACAAATGTACCATCACATGCGGTTGGATACCGGGGCCATTGTCATGGATCTGCAGGCAAGCCTGCTGCTCTTGTACGCTCAGGCCAATACTGAGCCGGCATTGGGGTATACCTTCGCAGGCCTGAACGGCGTTGCCAAGCAGATTCACCAGCACCTGCTCCAGCTGTAGCGGATCCACCTTAACGTGTGGTGCGGCCTGTTCCTCAAAGCTAATGCTGACCGCTTGCTGGCGCAGTAGCGGCTGCAGCAGATCCAGCGCATTATGCACCAGGCTCTGCAGTGTCACTACCCGGGGGGTATTGGCGGCTTTGCGGCTAAAACCTTTAAACTGCTGCACGATATGGTTTAAGCGCAGTAACAGCTGACTGAGTTTATCCAGATTGCCAGCCAGTTCGGTATGCTGGCCGCGGGCTAATAGCAACTGACTGTTCTGTAAATAACTGTGCATGGCGGTCAGCGGTTGGTTTAACTCATGATTGATGGATGCACTTAACTGGCCAATGGTTGCCAGCTTGGCGGCTTGCAGCAGTTGCTCCTGAGTTTGTCTGAGCTCTTGTTCTGCCTCACTACGCTGGCGGATCTCCAGTTGCAGTTGCTGGTTGCTCTGTTGCAGCGAAGCGGTGCGCTCGGCCACAGCCTGTTCCAGCTTTTGGTAGAGCTGGGTGCGCTGTAATTGTTGCTGGCGGCGGTTTCGCCAGTATTGTGCCGTTAACAGCAGCAGTGTTAACAGCAGCGCCAGGCTGATACTGTATTGCAACGCCTGGATCTTTAACGGCCGGGTTGGATGCAGCATCACCAGCTGCCAGGGCAGGGCTTGATGGGCTTTCTGGGCTACCGTGTACTCGGTACGCGGTAACTGACTCTGGCCAGGCTGCTGCAGCAGCTGCCATAAGCTGCCTTGCTGTTTTACCGCCAGGGCCGGCAGTAACACCCCCGGATGACGGGGCAGGGTCAGGCTTTGTTCACCCAGCTGCGTTAAACGCCAGGCCGGATTATTGCTGGCAAGCACGGTATTTTCTTCATCGACCAGCATAAACAACCAGGGACTCTGACCGGCGATACTCTGATACGCCAACTCTAACTGGTCAATATTCAGTTTGCTGGTCAGCACACCATAACGATCGCTGGGCTGTTGTTGCACCAGATTAGAGAAATAGATGCCACGCTCTTTTGAGATCCAGCCCAGACCATAGTCTATGTAACTTTGCCCGGTGCGGATGGTTTCAGTGAAGTACGGCCGAAAGCCAAAGTTGTAATCGAGAAAGCTGACTTCCTGCGCAAAGTTACTGCTTGCCAGCACCAGACCGCTATGGTCCATCAGATAGATAGAAGCGCTGCCACTGGCCAGATTAAAATCGGCCAGTAATTGACTCAGGGCACTTTGATCCGAGCCCGCAGCGGCTGAGAGCGCCTGTTTTAGCTCAGGGCGGACGGCCAGACTCTGATTAAGCAGCGAAAAGCGAGCCAGTTGCTGCTCGATGTAGAGATTAAATTCAGCACCATGCCGAAGTGCAGTTTGCTGCGCCTGACTCAGTAAGCGGTTGAATAGCAGTTGGTAGCTTAGCAAGGTAAATAGCAGCAGCACCAGCAGGAGGCTAAGCGGGGTTTTTAATCGACTTGGCATAACACACTCAATCAGGGGGAGAGCCAGCCGGCTGTCCGCACAAGGTATCTGCCGTCGTACTATACCTGAAATGCGCTGACGGCTCTACGCACTACAGTTTATTGTCGGTATTTATGCAACAACTTACTGTAATAGCAAAACTTACACGCGCTTTTGCCAGATGCAGCTATGCTTAATAAAAATACAAAAAATACGACAGGAGCAGGGCTATGGGATTCTGGTCAACAGCGGCAGGCCGCTTACTGATTCTTCCGTTACTGGCGTTAGCCGGCTTTCTGGTGATTGCCGCCGTGGCGCTGGATGCGCTGCAGCAACGGCTGACGGAAGGACGCGAACAACGGGTGGTGGCGGTGATTGATGTGGGGATGACCCTGGTTAAGCACTACCAGCAATTGGAAAAAAGCGGCGCCCTGAGCCGGGAGCAGGCACAACAGGCTGCATTGTCGGCGATCCGTGCCATTCGTTATGACAAGGTCGAGTATATCTGGATCAACGATCTGGGGCGGCCCTTCCCGAAAATGGTGATGCATCCTACCGTGCCCGCTTTGGAGGGCACAGTACTGGACCGGCCAAGTTTTAATTACGCGACGTTAATGCGTAGCCCCGACGGTCGTCAGCAGCAAAAACTGAATAACCAAAACCTCTTTGTGACCTTTGTTGATACCATTGGCCGCTATGGCAGTGGTTTTGTTGAATATCAATGGACCAAGCCGCTACCCGGTGGTGGTGTTACCGAGGAGCGTTATACCAAGCTGTCCTATGTGATTGCGGATCGGGAGTGGGGCTGGGTATTGGGCTCCGGCATCTATATTGATGATGTGCAAAAGATGTTCTGGCAAACCGGGTTACGGCTGGCACTGGTAATAGTGCTGGTGATGTTACTGACAGTTGCCGTTTCGCTGTATATCCGCCGTTGGTTGTTGCGCCAGCTGGGGGGTGAGGTGGCCTATACCCGACAATTGGTGCAACAGGTAGCGGCCGGTGATTTTAGTGCCAGCATTAGCCTGAAAGCAGGTGATCAGGATAGTTTGCTAGCCGCCGTTGCTGCCCTGGTTGGCCGCTTGCGTGAACTCATCGGTCAACAGCGGGCTCTGGTGAGCGGCCTGAATCAGCAATCTGAGGCGCTGGATAGTTCCAGCCAGCAAAGTCAGACCTTACTGCAACAGGTTATGGAGCAAACCACCCAGGTCGCGACGGCAGTGCACGAAATGAGCACCACCTGTGATGATATGCGCGTAATGCCACTACGGCGGCACATTCGGCACGGGATGCCGATCGTGAGGCGGCTGCCGGTACTGCGGCTGTTGGTCAAACCTTACAGGCTATTAATCAGTTACAAAGCAAAGTAGAGCAAGTAGCGGCGGTGTTATCGGACCTCTCCGACAGCAGTCAGCAAATCGGTGCCGTGACGGAGGTGATTGGCAGCATTGCAGAGCAAACCAACTTGTTGGCATTAAATGCCGCCATCGAGGCCGCCCGTGCCGGTGAACAGGGACGGGGCTTCGCGGTAGTTGCTGACGAAGTCCGCACCCTGGCCAGCCGTTCGGCCAGCTCTACTCAGGATATCAACAGCAAGGTGCAGGAAATTCAGCAGGATGCTGCCCGCGCCGTTAGTTCAATGCAACAAAGCCAGCAGGAAACCAGCCTGACCATCGCCCGTTCTTCTGAAGCCAGTAGCGCTTTGCAGCGTATCAATGGCGCTGTTGCCCAGATCACCGATGTCAATGACCAACTGGCCAGTGCTACCGAAGAGCTGGCGATGGTTGCCGGCGGCATTAACCAGAATATGGAGCAAATTGCCCAGGCAGTGCAGCAAACCCATGAACAGGCAGCTCAGTTGGCGGGTGCCAGTAGCCAGTTACGGCAAATGGCACGGGAATTAAATAATCTGTTAGCCGGCTTCCGCGTATAATGGTTTAAGTGAGAATTTCTGTGATGTGCTGAGGTACAGATGAAACTAACAGAACAGCAATGGCGGGAGCGCCTGACTGACGAACAGTATCGGATCACCCGTTTAAAGGGCACCGAGTATCCGTTTAGTGGTGATTTGTTGCACCATACGGCGGATGGCACCTACCACTGCATCTGCTGTGGCACTGTGCTGTTTGATTCGGCGACTAAATTTGATGCCGGCTGCGGCTGGCCGAGTTTCTATCAGGCGATAGAGGGTAAGGTCAGCTATAAACCGGATCACAGCCATGGCATGCACCGGATTGAAATTCTCTGTGCCGCCTGCGATGCCCATTTGGGGCATGTGTTTGACGATGGGCCTTTGCCAACCGGGCAGCGTTACTGTGTCAACTCAGTATCGCTGCGCTTTCAACATACTACCAAGGTCTAAAAAATTCTGTAATTGTTGTGGTAGGCTTTCATAATCCATTACAATAGGCCGCCTTTCAAAACCGCTGTACCCTACATAAAAGCGGCCGAGGCAACTCCGATTAATTCATCTTATTGAAGTAAAAGGCCTGAACATGACCCTATCACACGCAGAGCAGTACCAGAAGAGCTGGCAGGAGCGCCAGGAATACGCCGAAAACATGTTGCCAATTATTGGCCGTCTGTACCGTAACAAAGGCATCGAAGTCGTGATTTACGGCCGTCCGCTGGTCAACGCTACCATCATCGATATCATCAAAGCGCACAAAACCGTGCAGCGTTTCGAGGGGCAAAAACTGCGGTTACGTGAAAGCTTCCCGGTACTGGAAGCGATCAGCAAGATGAATCTGGCCCCAGGCCGCGTTGATATCGGTAAGCTGGCTTATGCTTTCCTATACAAAAACGTCGCAGAAGGTTTAACGCTGGAGCAGTATCTGGCTCGTGAGTTGTCACAAATTCTGGATCATGAAGATAAAGTGAAGCCGGTTGACGTGGTGCTCTATGGTTTTGGCCGGATCGGCCGGCTGTTAGCCCGTCTGATGTTAGAACGCTCTGGTCCAAGTGCCAAATTGCGCTTAAAAGCGATAGTAGTGCGTGGTGGTAAGCAGGGCGATCTGGAAAAACGTGCCAGCCTATTGCGCCGTGATTCCATCCATGGTCCTTTTAACGGCAGCATTACAGTTGATGAAGAAAACCAGGGCATTAAAGCCAACGGTACCTTTATCAAAGTGATCTATGCCAATTCGCCGGAAGAAGTCGATTACACTGCCTATGGTATCGACAACGCGCTGGTGGTTGATAACACGGGTATCTTTAAAGATGACGTCGGTTTGTCGGTACATCTGAAGAGCAAGGGCGCGGCCAAGGTGCTGCTGACGGCACCGGCCAAAGGCAATGTGCCAAACGTGGTATATGGTGTAAACCAGCATATGATTACCCCGGAACATACCATCGTGTCAGCGGCAAGCTGCACCACCAATGCCATTACGCCGGTATTAAAGGCGCTGAATGATGAGTACGGTATCCGTAATGGTCATGTGGAAACGGTACACTCCTATACTAACGATCAGAACCTGATCGATAACTTCCACAAGGCCGAGCGTCGTGGCCGGGCGGCACCATTAAATATGGTACTGACCTCAACGGGCGCTGCCAGTGCCGTCGCTAAAGCGTTACCAGAGCTGAAAGGCAAGTTAACCGGTAATGCGATCCGGGTACCGACACCCAATGTATCGATGGCGATTCTGTCACTGAACCTGAACCGCGAAACCAGCAAAGACGAGCTGAATAACTTCCTGCAAAACACCTCTTTGTTCTCTGAACTGCAGGATCAGATCGACTTTACCAGCTCAACCGAAATCGTATCATCCGATCTGGTTGGCTCGCGCTACGCCGGTGTGGTTGACTCCCAGGCGACCATCGTTGATGGCGACCGCTGCGTGTTATACGTTTGGTACGATAACGAGTTCGGTTACAGCGTACAGGTTACCCGGGTGATGAACGAAATGGCCGGCATTACCTATCCGACACTGCCTGTCGCCAAATAAGCTTAACCCGCCACTAAAAAACCCGCCTCGCAGCGGGTTTTTTTATCCACAGCACTCCGGTACCGGTAGGAGCTCAGAGGTCAGACCGGTACCGGAGTGCTGTGGATAAGTTTTGGAATAAAAAAAGCCAGCGCTAGGCTGGCTTCTTGGAATTCGGTATCGAATTAGCCGATAACAGTTACGTTAGCAGCTTGTGGGCCTTTTTGACCTTGTTCGATTTCGAAAGCAACTTTCTGACCTTCGTTCAGAGTTTTGTAGCCTTCAGTTTGGATTGCACGGAAGTGAACGAAAGCGTCAGCGCCGCCGTTATCTTGAGTGATGAAACCGAAACCTTTGTCAGCGTTGAACCACTTAACTACACCAGTTACTTTAGCCATGAGAGACTCCTAAAAATTTTGATAAATGTAATAACGCAAAATGCGCTGTTAGCCTGACTGTTACTTATGTGGCCAAACGTGCGTGAATCTTCAGGACATGACTTACAAGCGAAGCTGTGTAGCGAAGTTTTCAAAAACAAGTTGTTACATAGGTCTGTACTACAGGCCGGACACCACTATAACAGGTATTGCAGGAATGTATAGCTTTATCGGTGAATAATTTAGCGAAATCACACGCTACAGCAACTGGCCCTATTTTCACCGCAGTTGGCGGCCTGGTTTTTCGCGAAAAGCGGCAGCGCCGGCATAAAAAAAGGCCGGATAACCGGCCTTAATTAAAGCAAGCTGAACTTAGCCGGCGATCGCAGCAGCCGGTGCTACGAATGGCAGGTTCAGTGCCTGAGCTACGCCCTCGTTGGTCACTTTGCCACGGTAAACGTTCAGGCCAGCCAGCAGATGCTGGTCATCCAGCAGCGCTTGCTTATAGCCTTTGTTGGCTAAGCGCAGAATAAACGGCAGGGTAGCGTTATTCAGGGCGAAGGTAGAAGTGCGTGGTACCGCACCTGGCATGTTTGCCACGCAGTAATGCACCACATCATCAACGATATAGGTTGGTTCAGCGTGCGTGGTTGGCTTAGAGGTTTCAACACAGCCACCCTGATCGATTGCCACGTCAACAATAGCTGAACCTGGCTTCATCCGCTTGATATGCTCTTTGGTCACCAGTTTAGGTGCCGCAGCGCCCGGTACTAGTACGCCACCGATCACTAAGTCAGCTGCCAGTACTTCCTGCTCCAGCGCATCAGCAGTAGAGTAAACCGCTTTAACGGCACCGTTAAACTGTGCATTGATACGACGCAGTACATCAACACTGCGATCCAGTACGGTAACATCAGCACCTAAACCTACCGCCATTTGCGCGGCGTTAGTACCAACCATACCGCCACCGATCACCACGACCTTGGCTGGCGCTACGCCCGGTACACCACCTAACAGCATACCGCGACCACCACAGGATTTTTCCAGTGCCCGGGCACCGGCCTGAATGGACATCCGGCCCGCCACTTCTGACATTGGCGCTAACAGCGGTAAACCGCCTTTGCTATCGGTCACAGTTTCATAGGCGATACAGACAGCGCCTGATTTAATCAGATCGGCAGTTTGCTCCGGATCCGGTGCTAAGTGCAGGTAAGTAAACAGGATCTGGCCATCGCGCAGCATGGCGCGTTCAACGGCTTGTGGCTCTTTTACCTTAACAATCATTTCGGCTTTAGCGAAGACTTCAGCGGCAGTGCTCAGCACAGTGGCACCGGCAGCCTGATAATCTTCATCGGTAAAACCGATGCCAATACCGGCATTGTGTTCAACAAAGACGCTGTGACCGTGGCCAATCACTTCACGGACGCTGGCAGGTGTCATGCCGACACGGTATTCATGGTTTTTTATTTCTTTTGGTACACCGATGATCATAGGTTTCACCTTGGTTGGGTTGGGTAAAATTTTTGCGCAGTATAGCGATAAAAAACCAGAATTAATGCTTGTTTTTAAACGCTGAAATAGCAGAAAATCCTGTTTATGAATTTGGCTTGGAGTTTTATGCTGAAATGTACTCTTTAAATAAGAGTGTCAAGAAGTTAGATCGGATTGACCGCAAAATTCTGGTGGAATTACAAAAGGATGGCCGTCTGGCGAATGTCGAGCTGGCCAGGCGGGTAGGGCTGAGCCCCACACCCTGTCTCGAGCGGGTGCGCAAGCTGGAAGCCGAAGGCTTTATCCTCGGCTACAACGCCCAGGTCGATCCGCATAAAGTCGGTGCTGCGTTGCTGGTATTCGTGGAAATTACGCTGAGCAAAACCTCACCGGAAGACTTTGACGAGTTTAGCAAGGCAGTACAGAAGCTGTCGGAAATTCAGGAATGTCACCTGGTGTCCGGCAGTTTCGACTTTTTACTGAAAACCCGGGTAGCCAATATGGCTGCCTATCGCGAACTGCTGGGGGAAACCCTGCTCAGGTTGCCAAGTGTGCGGGAAAGCCGGACCTATGTAGTGATGGAAGAAGTTAAGCAAAGTAGCTTTGTGGCGATACCTTAAGTCATTTTAGTATAAGGTAGTTTGGTATCAGCCACTTTGGTATAAGCTCGCGTTCAGCTTGGGCGGATTAAACTGGCCACTGCGCCGCCGCTATGCCAGAAAGATGCACTTTTAGCGCTGCTCTGGTAACCTTAGCAGGTCAGTGAAGACATTAGGGCGTGTTGACGTTTGCTGCTTAGATTTTGTTCGCACTGGCGGCGCTTTGATCGCGAAACGAGGAGCGCAGTTTAGTTATTCTAAATA
>DAIOUM010000036.1:0-22844 GCA_036759505.1 Alishewanella sp.
CACGATACCACCGAAGATATTGATAAATACTGCTTTAACGGCAGCGTCAGACAGGATAATTTTGAATGCTTCTACAACGCGCTCTTTGGTCGCGCCGCCGCCAACGTCCAGGAAGTTAGCTGGTTGGCCACCGTGTAATTTTACGATGTCCATGGTACCCATGGCTAAGCCGGCACCGTTAACCATACAACCGATATCACCACCTAAAGCAACATAGTTCAGTTCCCATGATGCCGCGTGAGCTTCACGAGGATCTTCCTGTGACGGATCCTGCATCGCTTTTAAATCCGGGTGACGGTATAAGGCGTTACCATCGATAACCAGCTTGGCATCTAAACAGTGCAGATCGCCGGCTGGTGTAATAACCAGTGGGTTTACTTCTAACAGCGCCAGATCTTTATCCTGGAACAGTTTCGCTAAACCTAAGAAGATTTTAACAAACTGGTTAACTTGCTTGCCTTCCAGGCCCAGTTTGAATGCCAGTTCACGGCCTTGGTATGGCTGAGCGCCAACCAGTGGGTCAACAGTGGCTTTTAAGATTTTTTCCGGGGTTTCGTGGGCAACTTTTTCAATTTCCACGCCACCTTCAGTAGAGGCCATAAACACGATACGGCGTGAAGAGCGATCCACTACCGCACCTAAATACAGCTCTTTGGCGATATCAGTACAGGTTTCTACCAGAATACGGCTAACTGGCTGACCTTTCTCGTCTGTCTGGTAAGTTACCAGATTCTTACCCAGCCATTTTTCTGCGAAGGCGCGAATTTCGTCCTTGCTCTTGACCAGCTTTACGCCGCCCGCTTTACCGCGGCCACCAGCGTGAACCTGAGCCTTAACAACAAACATATCGCCGCCGATCTGATCAGCTGCGGCAACTGCTTCTTCTACAGTGGCTGCAGCGATGCCTTTAGATACAGGCAAACCATATTGGGCAAACAGTTGCTTACCCTGATACTCGTGCAAATTCATGGCTATTTTCCGTTCATTTTTGATTGAAGGCTGCAGTTATCGCAGCCTGTCGTTTAGGTCGGCGCGCATTATAGCGCCAACCCGATGTATTTAAAAACGCTGTTGCGCAAACAACAGCATTTTTATCCGCTTTTACCGCTTAGATATCCAGCAGAATACGGGTTGGGTCTTCCAGTAACTCTTTTACAGTAACCAGGAAGCCCACAGACTCTTTACCATCGATAATCCGGTGGTCGTAAGACAGCGCCAGATACATCATTGGTAGAATTTCCATCTTACCGTCTACCACCATCACGCGGTCCTGGATCTTGTGCATACCCAAAATAGCGGACTGTGGTGGATTGATAATTGGCGTAGACATCAGAGAGCCGAACACACCACCGTTAGTGATAGTGAAGTTACCGCCCATCAGGTCGTCCATCGCCAGCTTGCCATCACGGCCTTTGATGGCCAGATCTTTAATCGCTTTTTCGATTTCGGCCAGATTCATCTTGTCACAGTCACGCAGTACTGGCGTTACCAGACCACGAGGTGTAGATACCGCGATACTGACATCGAAGTAGTTGTGATAAACGATATCATCACCATCGATCGCCGCATTCACTTCCGGGAAGCGTTTCAGGGCTTCGGTAACTGCTTTAACATAGAACGACATAAAACCTAAACGGATACCATGACGCTTCTCAAACACGTCCTGATACTGCTTACGCAGATCCATAATGGGCTTCATGTTCACTTCATTGAACGTCGTTAACATAGCGGTAGAGTTTTTCGCTTCCAGTAAGCGGTTCGCGATGGTCTTACGCAGACGGGTCATCGGTACGCGTTTCTGGCTACGGTCACCGGCAGCAACCACAGGTGTGGTAGCGGCAGGCGCAGCGGCTTTAGCAGGTGCACCGGCTAAGAATTTTTCAACGTCTTCTTTGGTAACACGGCCGTTTTTGCCGGTGCCTTTGATTTTGCTGGCATCCAGACCTTTTTCGGCAATTAAACGACGCACTGACGGGCTTAAGGCATCATCACTGTCATCGCTGGCAGCTGGCGCAGCGGCGGCTGGTGTAGCCTCTGCTTTTGGTGCGTCAGCTTTCGCAGCTGGTGCACCACCGGCAGACATCTTACCAATGACCTGCTCAGCAGTTACAGTGGCGCCAACATCATGCAGGATCTCGCCCATCACGCCATCGGCCTGAGCGACGACTTCCAGCACAACTTTGTCGGTTTCGATATCGACTAATACCTGATCACGGCTTACGGCTTCACCGGTTTTTACGTGCCAGGTGGCGATAGTTGCATCTGCAACAGATTCCGGTAATACGGGTACTTTAATTTCCACTTTTTCACCTTTAACGGTTGGTCTTATCAGTTATAACAGCCCGCCAAAGCGGGCTGCAAAGCGTTTTATTTCAGTGTCAGGGCGTCATTTACCAGCGCTTGCTGCTGCTTGTTATGTACCGACAGGTAACCAACAGCAGGTGAAGACGAAGCTTCACGACCGGCATAGGTCAGCTTAGCGCCTTGCGGAATAGCAGCCCAGAAATGGTGCTGACTGCAGTACCAGGCACCCTGGTTTTGCGGCTCTTCCTGACACCAGACGAAATCGGTGACATGCTGATAGGCTGCCAGCGCTTGCGCCATTTCCTGATGCGGGAATGGATACAGCTGCTCAACCCGGATGATCGCCACGTCTTTCTGCTCGCGCTTACGCCGCTCTTCCAGCAGTTCGTAGTACACCTTACCGCTACAGAACACCACGCGTTTCACATCGGCCGGGTTCAGCTCGTCAATCTCGCCAATCACGTTATGGTAGACGCCTGACGCCAGCTCTTCCAGCGTAGAGGTTGCCAGTGGGTGACGCAGTAACGATTTTGGCGACATCACGATCAATGGCCGGCGCATTGGCCGCACCATCTGCCGACGCAACATATTAAATACCTGAGCCGGTGTGGTTGGCACACAGACTTGCATATTGTGGTCGGCACACAGTTGCAGGAAACGCTCCAAACGGGCTGAAGAGTGCTCCGGGCCCTGGCCTTCGTAACCGTGTGGTAATAACAGCGTTAAACCACAGAGACGACCCCACTTCTGCTCGCCTGAACTTAAGAACTGGTCAATGACCACCTGGGCACCGTTGGCGAAGTCACCAAACTGACCTTCCCAGATCACCATGGCGCGAGGTTCTGCGGTGGCATAACCATATTCAAAGGCCAATACCGCTTCTTCAGACAACGCCGAGTCATAGACCTGAAACACACCCTGTTTCTCGTCAATATGCTCAAGTGGCGTATAAGTGCTGGCATCAGTTTGACTGTGCAGTACTGCATGGCGATGGAAGAAGGTACCACGACCAGAATCCTGACCAACAATCCGCACCCGGCTACCTTCGGCAACCGTAGAAGCGTAGGCCAGAATTTCAGCAAAGCCCCAATCGATTTTCTTCTCACCTTTTAGCATCAGGGCGCGGTCTTCGTAAACACGACCGACCTGACGTTGTAAAGCATGTGCGGCTGGAACCTGGATCGCTTTTTCACCCAGCGCGACCAGTTTCTCCACCGGTACACTGGCGTCGTAAGGACTATCCCAATCTTTATTCAGGTATGGCGTCCAATCAACTGAAGTAGGAGCCATAGGACGCAGTTCTTCTACTACGCAATCACCTTTGTCCAGGGCATCACGATAACCATCAATCAGTGCCTTCACTTCTTCCGCCGTCACAATGCCTTCTAACTGCAGTTTCTCGGCATAGATTTCACGCGGCGTCGGGTGCTTCTTAATCTTCTGGTACATCAGCGGTTGGGTCGCATTCGGCTCATCCGCTTCGTTGTGGCCATTACGACGATAACAAACCAGGTCAATCACCACATCGCGTTTAAAGGTGTTGCGGTAATCTACGGCAAGTTGTGCCACAAATACGACGGCTTCCGGGTCATCACCGTTAACGTGGAAAATTGGCGCCTGTACCATCTTAGCGATATCAGTACAGTAAGGTGTAGAACGCGTGTCTTCCGGGTTAGAGGTGGTAAAGCCAACCTGGTTGTTAATCACGATCCGCACGGTGCCACCCACTTTAAAGGCACGGGTTTGCGACAGGTTAAAGGTTTCGGCTACCACACCCTGACCGGCAAACGCAGAGTCACCGTGAATAGTAATTGGCAGTGCTAAAGAGCCGTCAGTGCAACCACGACGATCTAAGCGGGCGCGCACTGAACCTAACACTACCGGGTTAACAATTTCCAGATGCGACGGGTTAAACGCCAGGGCTAAATGGACGATACCACCTTTGGTTTCAAAGTCAGACGAGAAACCCATGTGGTATTTCACGTCACCGGCACCCACCACTTCGTATTTACCGGCGAACTCGTCAAATAATTTTGACGGGTTTTTACCCAGTACGTTGATCAGCGTATTTAAGCGGCCACGGTGTGCCATACCGATAACAGAGTCCTGTGCGCCCTGCTCACCGGCACGGTGGATCATGGCTTTGAGCATCGGGATCATGGCATCGCCACCTTCCAGACCAAAGCGTTTGGCACCCGGGAATTTTGACCCTAAATATTTTTCCAGGCCATCAGCGGCAACCAGACCTTTTAAGATCTGTAACTTGGTAGCTTTATCATAGCGAGGCTGTGACTGAATGCTCTCCAAACGTTGCTGGATCCAGCGTTTTTCATCAGTCGATACGATGTGCATATACTCAGCACCAATAGAGCCGCAATAAGTGCGCTCCAGGGCTTTGTGCAAATCGCCTAATTTCATCGTTTCCTGACCAGCTGCGAATGATCCAACATGGAACTCTGTATCGTAATCAGCTTCAGACAGTTCATGGTAAGACAATTCAAGGTCACGTACCCTGGGTTGCTTCCATAAATTCAGCGGGTCAAGATTGGCATGCTGGTGACCACGGAACCGATAGGAGTTGATTAATTGCAGCACTTTGACCTGACGGCTGTCGGCACCACTGCCGCTATTGACGACCACCACTTCACGGTGTTTGTTTTTAGCCAGTTCAGCAAACTGTTGCCGGACATCACTGTGCCGGGTTTCGAGATCGACCCCATCGATTTTTGGTAACTTGGCAAAAAATTCGCGCCATTCGTCACCAACACTGGTGGGCTCTGCTAAGTAGGATTCATAGAGTTCATCTACATAGGCCATGTTGCCACCGCCAAGATGTGAAGACTCTAACCACGCCTTCATTACACCTTCGTGCATTTAGTTTCCCTTATTTCTGAGCACCTGGAAAAATTAGCAAAAAAACTGCCGTGCTGCATGCAGCCCGGACAGTTTCAGTTAAATACTAAAAAAGGGCGCATTACAGCGCCCGGTTTAACAACATCGATTTGATCTGTCCGATAGCTTTAGTCGGGTTCAGTCCTTTTGGACAGACGTTGACACAGTTCATAATACCGTGGCAGCGGAACACGCTGAAAGCGTCGTCAAGATCATTTAAGCGTTGTTCAGTCGCAGTATCGCGACTGTCAGCCAGGAAGCGGTAGGCATGCAGTAAACCAGCCGGGCCGATAAACTTATCCGGGTTCCACCAGAACGACGGACAAGAGGTCGAACAACAAGCACATAAAATACATTCGTACAGGCCGTCAAGTTTAGCACGTTCTTCCGGCGACTGCAGGAACTCACCCGCTGGTGGTAACTTGCTGTCGTTGATCAGGTACGGTTTTACCTTCTCATACTGGGTGTAGAACTGGCTCATATCTACCACCAGATCGCGGATTACCGGTAAACCTGGCAGTGGCCGTAATACAATCTTGCCGCCTTTTAAACCAACGGCAGATAATGGCGTAATACAAGCCAGACCGTTTTTGCCGTTCATGTTCAGACCATCTGAACCGCAAACACCTTCACGGCAGCTGCGACGGAACGACAAGGTAGGGTCCTGCTCTTTTAACTTTAACAGTGCATCCAGCACCATCATATCCCGGCCTTCCGGGTTATCCAGCGTGTAATCCTGCATGCGCGGCGCTTGGTCGACATCAGGGTTATAACGATAGATGGAAAATACTAACTTCTGCATCGTTGTGGCCCCTCTTAGTACTTACGTGCTTTTGGCGGGAAAGCTTCACGGAACTTCGGTTCCAGATTCACTTTACGCTTAAACATAGATTCAGTATCCGGTGTGTAAACACTGTGGCATAACCAGTTTTCATCATCACGATCCGGGAAGTCAAAACGGGCATGGGCACCACGGCTTTCAGTACGGAAGTTCGCTGCTACCGCAGTTGAGTAAGCGGTTTCCATCAGGTTGTCCAGCTCTAAACATTCAATACGCTGGGTATTGAAATCTGAGCTCTTGTCATCCAGACGGGCAAACTTCAGCCGCTCACGGATTTCTTTTAACTGTTGCAGACCTTCGGCCATCGCCTGACCTTCACGGAATACCGAGAAGTTAAGTTGCATGCAGTTTTGCAGGTCTTTCTTAATCTGTACCGGATCTTCACCCTGACCTGGTTTGCTGTCTTCCCAGCGACGGGTGCGGGCCAGAGCAGCATCAATATCGTCAGCAGAGGCGGCACGGGCTTCTGCGGTAGCAGCCAGCGCTTCGCCCAGGTGTAAGCCAGTAGCACGGCCAAACACCACTAAGTCTAACAGTGAGTTACCGCCTAAACGGTTAGCACCATGTACCGATACACAAGCAATTTCACCACAGGCAAATAAGCCAGGTACCACCGCTTCTGAGCCGTCAGCTTTTGGCGAAATCACCTGACCATGGACGTTGGTTGGAATACCACCCATCATGTAGTGACAGGTTGGGATAACCGGAATTGGTTCTTTTACCGGATCAACGTGCGCAAAAGTACGTGACAATTCACAAATACCTGGCAGACGGCTTTCCAGAACCTCTTCACCTAAGTGATCTAGTTTCAGCTTGATATGGACGCCCCAAGGACCATCACAACCGCGGCCTTCACGGATTTCGGTCATCATGGCGCGGGCTACCACGTCACGGCCGGCTAAGTCTTTGGCGTTTGGTGCATACCGCTCCATAAAGCGCTCGCCGTCTTTATTCAGCAGATAGCCACCCTCACCACGACAACCTTCAGTAACCAGGGTACCGGCGCCGGCAATACCTGTTGGGTGGAATTGCCACATTTCCATATCCTGCAGCGGTACACCAGCACGCAAGGCCATACCAACACCGTCACCGGTATTGATGTGCGCATTCGTCGTCGAAGCGTAAATACGGCCGGCACCACCTGTTGCTAATACGGTCGCTTTGGCTTTGAAGTAAACAATTTCACCGGTCTCGATATCGATAGCGGTACAACCTACTACAGCACCGTCCTGATTCTTTACCAGATCCAGCGCGTACCACTCAGAGAACACCTGGGTACGGTTTTTAACGTTTTGCTGATACAGCAGGTGTAACAGTGCATGGCCAGTACGGTCAGCAGCGGCAGCAGTACGGGCAGCCTGCTCACCACCAAAATTCTTCGACTGACCGCCAAATGGGCGCTGATAGACGCGGCCGTTTTCAAAACGAGAGAACGGTAAGCCCATATTTTCCAGCTCGGTAATAGCTTCCGGGCCGGTCTTACACATATATTCAATGGCGTCCTGGTCACCGATATAGTCCGAACCCTTAACGGTATCGAACATGTGCCACTCCCAGTTATCTTCGTGGGAATTACCCAGTGCGACCGTAATACCGCCCTGGGCAGATACAGTGTGCGAACGGGTTGGAAACACTTTAGACAATAAGGCGCAAGTTAAACCAGACTGGGTGATCTGTAACGCCGCACGCATACCTGCACCACCGGCCCCAATAACGATGGCATCAAATTCTCTTACTGGAATAGTCACTTAAGCACCCCACAACACAAATAAACCTACTGCCACATACGCGAAGGCAATCACATAAAGTACAAACTGCAATGCGGCGCGTAAGCGAGCGCATTTGACATAGTCAGTCAGTACCTGCCATAACCCGATACGGGTATGGATAGCGATAGAGATCAGGGCAAGTAAGGTAAATACTTTTACAAAGAGGTTGGCAAAAAGTGCATGCCAGACTTCAAAGGTCACTTCGGAAGTGAACAGGAAGAAACCCAGGATAAACAAGCTATATAACGCCAACACAACAGCCGACGCGCGCAGAGAAACATAATCCTGAACGCCATCGCGCTTCAGGCTTGCCTGATTCAGAACCATACCCAAACTCCTGCTAAAACGGCTAATACAATCCACAAACCTATGGTCAGATTTGCACTCAGGTTACCGGACTTCAGTTCTTCCCAGTGCCCCAGGTCCATAATCATATGGCGAATGCCACCCAACAGGTGGTAAATCAGTACCGTGATAGTGCCCCAAGCGATAAATTTCGCTAAATGTGAATTTAGCAAGGACTTCACGTAGTCAAAGCCTTCTGCGCTTTGCAATGAAGTCGCCCATGCCCAAATCACAAACAGCAGTGCGAAAAACATTGCCACACCAGTAACCCGGTGCAGAATAGAAGCTTTGGCAGTCGCAGGTAGAGAGATAGTCGATAAATCGAGATTTATTGGTCTTTGCTTTTTCACAGTTTCTTGCCCATCGATGCCCGTGTAGAGCGTAGTTGTCATTATTGTCGCTGTAAAACCAGTGACATCCCAACGCCAATATACTCTTTATGCCCCAAGCTGGTTCAGCAAAAAAGCTGGTGTCAGGTGAACTGCTTTTACGCCGCCAATAGTATATATTTCATAAAAGGCTATTACAATTTTTGTTTGGTTTTACACGGAAAATTCCGCAGGTGAAAAGTTACATAAATTGTCAAAAGCAGCAATACGACTAGAGTCGAATACTTATTCAACGATTAGTCTTTAGAATTGACTTTCAGGTGTGGTTTGCGAGTAGAATAGCCCAAACCCTAATATCCGATACTACAACAATAGGAGAAATCCAATGGCAGATAAAAAGGCCGTCGTGCAGATTGATGGTAAGACCTTCGAGCTACCGATCTACGCTGGCACGGCAGGCACTGACGTAATCGACGTACGTACTCTCGGGCAACAGGGCTACTTCACTTTTGACCCGGGCTTTATGTCTACCGGCTCCTGTGAATCGAAGATTACCTATATCGATGGCGACAATGGCGTATTGCTGCACCGCGGTTATCCGATTGAACAACTTGCTGAAAAATCAAACTATCTGGAAACCTGTTATTTACTGTTAGAAGGTGAATTACCCACTGAACAGCAGTATCAGGATTTCGTAAAAACCATCACCCGTCACACCATGGTTCACGAGAAAATCGCAGCTTTTTTCCAGGGTTTCCGTGTTGATGCGCACCCTATGGCGATGCTGTGTGGCGTAGTAGGCGCGATGTCGTCTTTCTATCACTCAGATTTGGACATTAACGATCCGATGCAGCGCAAGCGTAGCGCGCACCGTTTAATCGCCAAGCTGCCAACCATCGCAGCTATGGCTTATAAATATACAGTTGGCCAGCCGTTTGTGTATCCACGCAACGATTTGAGCTACTCAGAAAACTTCCTGCATATGATGTTCTCAGTGCCGGCGGAAGAGTACAAAGTCAGCCCGGTATTAGCGAAAGCAATGGACCGCATCTTTATGCTGCACGCTGACCATGAGCAGAACGCTTCAACCTCAACAGTACGCTTAGCCGGTTCATCGGGCGCTAACCCCTATGCCTGTATCGCCGCAGGTGTGGCATCGTTATGGGGCCCGGCACACGGTGGCGCCAACGAAGCCTGCCTGAAGATGTTACAACAAATTGGTTCTGTTGATCGTATCCCTGAATTCGTCGCCCGCGCCAAAGACAAGAATGACTCTTTCCGTCTGATGGGCTTTGGTCATCGCGTGTACAAGAACTTTGACCCACGGGCTAAAGTGATGCGTGAAACCTGCCATGAGGTACTGAGCGAGCTGAATATTAAGGATCCACTGCTGGATGTGGCGATGGAGCTGGAGCGTATTGCGCTGTCAGACCCGTACTTTATCGAGAAGAAACTGTATCCAAACGTCGATTTCTACTCTGGTATCATCTTAAAAGCTATTGGTATTCCAACCAGTATGTTCACCGTGATCTTCGCCATGTCACGTACTGTCGGCTGGATCTCACACTGGGATGAAATGCTGTCGGATAAAGGCCATAAAATCGGTCGGCCACGTCAGCTGTATACCGGTTATACTGCCCGTGATTATGTCAGCAAGAAATAATATTTTTTGCTAGTTATCAAAGCGGCCTGAGGCCGCTTTTTTATTTTTTGCATTTTTATGCAAGCTCTGATTCGATAAATTGGCCATAAATTGGCATAATTATGCCATTGGTGTTATGGAGTCCAAAGTTCTCATGTCAAGTTTTGATGCCCTGGCTTTCCGGCAGTTTTTTCCGTTTTTTAACAATAACCCGGACTGGGTCTATCTGGACACCGCAGCCACCAGCCAGAAACCACAGCAGGTGATCGACGCCGAATTAGCATTCTATCAGCGACAAAACAGCAATGTGCATCGCGGTGCCCACCAGCTAAGCCAGCATGCCACCGCCGCTTTTGAAGCGGCCCGGGACAAGGTACAGCAATTTCTGAACGCGGCAAGCCGCTCAGAGATCATTTTTACCAGCGGCACCACTGCCGCCTTTAACCAGCTGGCCTTTGGTTTAATGGATACTGTACTCAAGCCTGGCGATCGGATCCTAATTTCTGCCTTGGAACATCATGCCAATATCGTACCCTGGCAGCTACATTGCCAGAGTCATGGTGTACAGCTGGATGTGATCCCATTGGACCCGCAGTTAATGCCTGACCTTGACGTCTACCAGCAGTTATTGGCGCTCAAACCTAAGATCGTCAGCCTTACCCAGGTATCCAATGCACTGGGGCATATCCTGCCCATAGGAAGCATGTTACAGGCTGCTAAAGCCGCAGGTGCAATTACCATAGTGGATGGGGCTCAGGGCGTGAGCTGGCAGTTACCGGATGTGCAACTATGGCCAGTGGACTTTTACTGTTTCTCCGGTCATAAGCTCTATGGTCCTACTGGTATTGGTGTCTTATACGGTAAACAGCGATATCTGGAACAATTAAAGCCCCTGCTGGGCGGAGGCGAGATGATTAGCGATGTTAGCTTTCAGCGCTCTAGCTTTGCTGCGCTACCGGCCCGGCTCGAAGCCGGCACGCCTAATATTGCCGGCGCCATCGGCCTGGCAGCGGCTATTGACTTTATCCGGCAGTTTGACGCTCGGCAAATAAATCAGTATAAAGGCGAATTATTACAACAATTTGCTGCTGGGCTTAGTCAAATCCCCGGTCTGAGGCCCTTAACCAGGGTTGAGCAGAGCGCCGGTATTGTCAGTTTGCAGCTGGCCGGAGAGCATCCAAACGATCTGGCGATGTTGTTAAATGAGCAAAAAATAGCCGTGCGTGCCGGCAGCCACTGCGCCATGCCATTATTTGCCGCACTGCAATTGCCAGGCGCGGTGCGTTTTGCTTTTGCACCTTATAATTTACCGGCCGAGGTCGATGTCACCCTGCAGGCATTAGCGGCAGCCACTGAGATCCTGAGGTAACCATGCTACAACAACTTATTGCCGACACCGCCACCGGCCTGCAGCAGATCGCAGAGCACGAGCTACCTTTGCTGCAACAACCTGCTGATTGGCAGAGCAAATACCGGTTGTTAATGCAATTGGGCAAGCAATTACCTGCCCTACCGGAGAAAATGCGCCAGACTGAATATCTGGTACGTGGCTGTGAAAGCCGGGCCTGGCTGCTGCACTATCAGGAGCCGGTAAGCGGTAAACATTATTTTGTACTGGACAGTGAAGCCCGTATCGTTAAAGGCCTGTTGGCGATAATGCTCTGTTTTGTGAATGGTAAAACCGGCGCTGAACTGGCCGAACTGGATCTCAGTCGCCATTTTGACGCGCTAAACCTGCGCCCTTACCTGAGTCAATCCCGGGGCAATGGCCTGACTATGATGCTGCAACGTATTCAGAGTACTATTAAAGCTTAACACTCGCCGTTAGTTACTCGCTGACGTAGCCGGTATTCAGCCTAAATTCAGCTGTAATAAGCTTTAATGCCGCACCCTGGGCGCACTCTATGCCCAGGCTTATCGGGGTCGCGCTATGGATAATCTCTCTCTTCCTGAATTCAGTCTGCAGTTACGGCAACAACAACCACAGCGCTCGTTCAGCTTTAACTGGCAAGGCCAAAAGCTTTGGATAAAACAGCAGGAGCCTGCCCTGCCGGCTTGGCGCCGCGTGTTACCAAAACTTATTGCCAGCCTGAGCTCTAATCCGCTGTACTTTCCCAGTATTGAACCTGTTGCCGCACTGGCCGGCGAAGCTAAACGCTTACAGCTGCTGGGTAGCCTGGGTTTTAATGTGCCGCGGGTTTTGGTCGCGTCGGAAGAATACCTGGTGCTCTCCGATGTCGGGCCCTCACTAAAGTACTGGCTAACGGAAGCACAACCCGACGCCAAACAGCGACGCGAGATTTTGCTGCAGGCAGCAGCGGCGCTGGCTAAATTGCATCAGCATAATCGCTGGCATGGCCGGCCGGCATTACGCGACCTGTGTTGGGATGGTAAGCAGATTGGCTTTATTGATTTTGAAGAAAATCCGCATCAACAACTGAGTATTGACCAGTGTATGGTGCGGGATGTACTGATCTTTATCCATGGCCTGTATCGCTATCTTGAGCACACAGATCCGCTGATTGAAGAAGTCATTACCGAGTATCGCCGCCTCGCGCCTGGACGGGTATGGCGCGATAGTCTGGCGGTGGTCGAGCAGATGTGGTTAGTTTATCCGTTACTGGAACTAAGCCATGGCTTACTCGGTAAAGATGGTAAGCAAGCCTTGCTGGCGCTGCGGCAATTACGCCAGCACCGCAGTGACCAACAACGTAGTAAGTTACCCTGGATTGTGCTCAGCTTGTTGCTCGCTTACACCCTTGCGGACCAGTTTGACTAACAGGCGCGACACTGCAGCAAAACCAAAACTGGCCGTCACCACAGTGGCGGCACCAAAACCGCCGCTGCAATCCAGCCGCATCGCTCCGCCATTATCCGGCTTTTGCTGACAAACACTGCCGTCAGCGGCCGGATAACGTAACTGCTCGGTTGAAAATACACAATCGACGCCAAAACGCCGCTTGGGATTGCGGCTAAACTGATGATCACGTCGCAGCATATTACGTACCTTCGCCAACAGCGGGTCGTTGTAGGCCTGCGTCAGATCGGCGATTTGGATCTGCGTCGGGTCAAGCTGACCACCGGCGCCGCCGGTGGTGATCAGCGGGATTTTGCGCCGCTTACACCAGGCAATCAATGCTGTTTTGGCTTTTACTGCATCAATCGCATCCAGCACATAGTCAATTTTGCCGTGTAATAACTGCGCCAGATTATCAGCTGCTATAAAATCCGCTACCTGATGTACTACGCATTCCGGGTTGATCTGATGGATCCGCTCTGCCATTACCGCGACCTTATCCTGCCCCACTGTTGCAGTCAGCGCATGTAACTGGCGATTAATATTGCTGACACAAACATCGTCCAAATCAATCAACGTCAGCTCGCCAATACCGGAGCGGGCCAGCGCTTCCGCCGCCCAGCTGCCCACACCACCAATGCCTATCACCACCACATGCGCCTGACGAAATTGTTGCAATGCAGTCTGACCATAAAGCCGGGCAATGCCGGCAAAACGGGTTTCATAATCTGACATTATTCATCCTGATCTGAACAAGCAGCCAACTGCGCAGGGGCAGCTGGCCAGGGAAAATCAGCCGGCGTTAACCAGCTCTGCGGTAAGCCCCGTTGCAACAATTCGGCAAAGGCCACACCGCTATCGGGTAATACCTGGAACCTATACTGATGCCCAAATAAGCTGAAATTGAGCGCATAGGCATGCAGGTAGACCCGATCTGCCGCCACCCCACCATAGAGTTCATCTCCCAGAATAGCAGCCCCCACGCTCTTTAGCGCCACTCTTAACTGATGAGTTTTACCGGTGAAAGGTTTTAATAGAAAAGCCCGAAAAGGCGCATCCTGATAGCCCTGACTGACAAAATAGGTCACCGCAGGCGCTTGCTCGCCCTGACCAAGACGCCAGGCGCCCCGCCGTGCCGGTTGCATGGGCCCCTTTACCCAGCCTTGCTTTTTTTGTGGCCGCGCGGCACTAAGTGCCAGATAGCATTTCTGCACCTGCCGCCTGGCAAATAACTGGGTTAGCTCAGCCGCGGCCTCAGGCCGGCGTGCCAGTAATAGCAAGCCAGAGGTGACTTTATCCAGCCGGTGCACCGGATAAAGCTTTTGTGCCAGCTGTTGCTCGGCCAACGCCACCAGCCCGGGGCCTTGCTCAGAATGAAAACTGACGCCGGCGGCCTTATTCAGTACATAGAAATCGTCGGTTTGCGCCACTATCTGAAAAGCATCAGTCATAGGCTTTAGCATGGGCGATGGCCTTTGCCAGATCCTCGGCAGTATCTACCCCCATCGCCGGCTGTGCTATTGCATCGGCAACATGGATGGATTCACCCTGCCACAGCACCCGCAATTGCTCCAGCGCTTCCAGTCGCTCCAGGGTAGACACCGGCCAGCGCACATAATCCTGAATAAAACCGGCGCGGTAGGCATAGATGCCGATATGGCGCCGGTAATGCTGAGCGAGCTCGGCCTGAAACGCCTGATCGCGATCAAAGGGGATCACCGAACGGCTAAAATACAGCGCATAACCTTGTTGGTCGGTCACTACTTTGACGATATTGGGATTGGAAATCTCACTGGCATCGCTAAGCGGCACTGCCAGCGTGGCCATGCGCGCGCGCTGCTGGGCCGCCAGATTTGCCGCCACCTGACCGATTAATGCCGGTGGAATAAAGGGCTCATCACCCTGGACATTAACGACTATAGTATCTGCCGGCAGCCCCAGTTTCGTCACCACTTCTGCCAGACGCTCAGTACCGGAGTTGTGGTGAGTGGCAGTAACGCAGACTTCACCACCAAAACTTTCTACAACCGCTTTGATCCTCTGATCATCGGTTGCCACCAGCACCCGAGCCGCTCCACTTTGCAACGCCTGACGGTACACCCGTTCAATCATCGTTTTACCGTTGATGTCAGCCAGCGGTTTACCTGGCAGGCGGCTACTGGCAAAGCGCGCCGGTATCACCACTAGGAACGCCATTTTTCACACTCTTCAGCGCTTAATATGGTGGCTTCATTGGCCAGTAATACCGGAATATTATTACTTAAACGATAGGCCAGCCGATCCAGCGTACAAATCAAACGCTGACCATCTTTATCGTATTTCAGTTTACCTTTACAGACCGGGCAGGCCAGGATATCAGTCAATGCCGGATTGAGTGCCATAACGAATTCCCAAAGTATTTATTAAAGCGTTCAGACGGGCGACGACTGCCGCGTCCGGCTCCGCCTGCACTGGCAGATAATACCAGTCGGGCCGGGCAAATTTGCGGCATTTTACCGCGTCTTTTTCCGTCATCAGGATCGGACCTGAGACCATGTTAAAGTCATCCGCCTGAAAAGGATGATGATCGGGCCAGAAATGGCAATGCTTGATTTTAAATCCAGCCTGCTCGGCAGAGGCTTTAAAACGTAGCGGATTGCCAATACCGGCGACCAGTTGAATTTCGGTGTCAGGCGTCAGTGGCACTGCATCGGGTAATAACGGCAATGCCGCCGCAGAACTGAGCTTGATTTCGCCAGCCGCCAGCGCTGAGCTACCACTATTGGCAATCACCAGGTCGACACTGGCAAGGCGTTTTGGTAACTCCCGTAGCGGCCCGGCCGGTAATAACCAGCCATTACCCAGACCGCGTTGCCCATCCAGCAACACGATTTCCAGATCCCGGGCCAGACGGTAATGCTGTAAACCATCATCGGAAATAATAATATCAACCTGCGGTCGCTTCTCCAGCAAAAAACGCCCTGCTGCTACCCGATCGGGTGACACCACTATGGGACAGCCGCTGCGCTGGGCCAATAACAGGGGTTCGTCACCAACCAGCGCCGGACTATCCAACTCGGTGACCAGCCGCGGCGCCTTAACCTTACCACCATAACCACGTGAAATAATGCCGGGTGTATAACCCCGCTGCCGCAGATAGTCACACAACCAAATCGTAAAAGGTGTCTTGCCGGTGCCGCCTACCGTGATATTGCCGACAATCAGCACCGGTACCGGCAATGTTTCGGTCTTTCGCATCCCAGTGCGAAACAATAAGCGCCTGACACTGCTAACCAGATAGAACAAGGCGCTAAACGGCAGCAACAAGGCACACCACCAGTGTTTTTTATACCAGGCTTGCTCTAACAGATTCATGCGTCGCCACCAAACTGCAGTTTATGCAAGGAGGCATAGGCACCGTCCTTTGCCAGCAATTGCTGATGGGTGCCCTGCTCCAGAATACGTCCTTGATCCATCACAATAATATTGTCAGCTTTTTCGATGGTCGATAAACGATGCGCAATCACAATGCTGGTGCGGCCCTTTAATAACACATCCAGTGCCGCCTGAATTTTCCGCTCCGACTCGGTATCCAGCGCCGAGGTCGCTTCATCCAGAATCAGCACAGGTGCCTGACGTAGCAGGGCTCGGGCAATGGCAATACGCTGGCGCTGGCCGCCTGACAAACTGACGCCATTCTCGCCGATCTGTGTATCCAACCCATCCGGCAGCTTGTCGGTAAACTCGAGCACATGCGCCTTTTCCGCGACATCAAGCAGCTGCTCGCGGCTAACCGGACCGGGCATGCCATAGCAAATATTATTAGCAATAGTATCGTTAAACAGCATGACATGCTGCGACACCACAGCAATTTGACTGCGCAACGAGGCCCGGGTGTAACTTTGGATATTTTGATCATCGAGCAGGATTTCGCCCTGCTCCACTTCGTAAAAACGCGGCAGCAGACTGGATATCGTGGTTTTGCCGCTGCCGGAGCGCCCGACCAGCGCCACCGTCTGGCCAGCTTTAATACTGAAGCTGATATCCTTTAGTACCTGTTGCTGATGTCCGGGGTAATGAAAACTGACATGGCTAAAGCTGATATCACCCTTGGCAGCTTTGAGCTCTATCCGGCCGGTTTCCTGCTCCGTCAGTTGATCGAGGATCTTAAAAATACTGGCGGCAGCGGCTAAACCACGTTGAAACTCACTGTTAACGGTGGTTAATTGCTTTAGTGGTTTAAGCATCATCACCATCGCCGTAACGATGGATGAGAAAATACCCGGTGTCAGGCTTTCCAGCATGTCCGGCTGGCTGGCCATAAAGACGACGAACGCCAGTGCGAAGGAGGCTATCAACTGGATCACACCAGAGCTGATGGCCGAGGTTGAGTCCATTTTTACCCCTTGCAAACGGGTTTGGTTATTCACCTCGGCGAAACGTTGATCTTCCAGTTGCTGGCCGCCAAAAGACAGGATCACCTTATGGCCATTTAACATCTGCTCCGACGCCGTGGTAACGCCGCCCATCGCATGTTGGATTTTATAGCTCAGTTGCCGGAAGCGCTTTGATACCAGGCTGACGATAACGGCGATCACCGGCGCGATCAGAAAGAAGATTAGTGACAACTGCCAGCTATACCAGAACATAACGAAAATCAGGCCAACCACCAGGGCGCCGTCACGTACCAGCACGATCAGCGCCTTAGTAAGGGATTGTTTAATCTGCTCGGCGTCGTAGGTAATTTTTGAGATCAGCTCGCCAGTGGAGTGTTTGTCATGAAAACTGACCGGCAGGCGCATCATATGACCAAACAGCTGTTGCCGCATATCCTTTACGATCTGATTACCGACCCAGCTGATGCAATAAGTTGCCGTAAAATGAAAAATACCACGCAAAATAAATAATAAGATCACGACCAGCGGAGCATAACGTAAAAAATCGGTGTCTTTTTCCTGAATACCGCGGTCAATAAAAGGTTGCACCGACGCAATAAAGCCTGCATCAACCAGAGAGTAACCAATCATACCGACAATGGCGGCGATAAAGCCGAGTCGATAAGGCTTTAAGTAACCAAGAAGACGGCGGTAAACTACCATGCTTGTATCGTTATCTGACTGCAAAATAAGCACCTTTTTATTCTAAGCTTGCTATTCTAGCGCGTTCTGATCTCAGTTTCAGCATCTGGCGTCACGTTTTCTGTCCAGCGTGGCCGCTGCCGCTGCCGCCAGGTTGAAATTTTAAGCTGCTCAGGCTGAAAATTCACGACAATAGCACCTTGTTCGCCACTGTGGTAGAGCGGCAACTGCAGCAAAGCAATTCGTTGCCTAACCGCCGTAACCGGATAAGGGTGCGCAGCGGCGCCATTGGCAGCGAGCAACAGTTGTACCGGTGCCAGCTGCTGTAACAAAGCCAGTGAGTTCGCGCTGTCACGCCCAAAATCACTTAGCAAATAGAGATCTGCGCTCAGTTCAGGATAACGTGCCAGCAGCCGTTGCTCAGTCAGTCGCTGCAACCTGCCGGGCAATAGTAGTTGCCAGCCATTCAGGCTAATACTTAAGCTGCAAGGATCCTTGTCAGGCAGTGACCAGTGCCGTAGCGTCAGTTTCGCCGCCAGTTCATCCTTTTCGATAGCAGCACAAGCCTGGCTGGTCGCCGGCAACGCATCGGCGCTGAACAGCGGCCAGGCGGCACTATGTTGACGTAACAGCGCAACAGCCGGCAGATGCTCTGCCGTTAAACGCGGCCAGATCACGGCATCAAGCTGGCGAATGCGGTAGAACTGTAATAGCGGCAGCAGCTGTTGCCGTACCAGTTGTTCGGCCTGAGGCGCCGGAATATCCAGATACAGCAGCTTGGTGTCTCTTTGCTCGAGCAGTAACACTGTTGTCTGACCGCTATCCAGCAACGTCAGTCTGACACCCACTGTTGGTGTTAGCAGCGTAGCAATGCTAAAGCTTAATACAAAGCAGCCCCAAACCAGATAACTTACTCTTAACAGTAACAACACCATAAACAACCCGCATAGCAGCAGTGCAACCGGGCTACTTAATTCCGGTAAGCTCCACCAAACCGGCCACTGCGCCGCCCAATCCAACCACAGCTGTAATGGCCTGAGCGCCAGATCCGGTATTAACCAGACCTCGGTGGCAAAAGGCAAGCCGCTCAGGCTATAAAGTAGCGCCAGTAAGACCAGGGGGATCGCCAGCAAAGTACACCAGGGGATAAATAACAGATTAGAAATTAGCGTCAGCGCACTTAAGCCATTAAAAAACACCGCGGTCAGCAGGCTCATGCTAGTTGTCAGCAGCAGATGAAAACACAGCCAGTAGCGCAGACGCTGCGGCCAGTGCTGCGGCAGCGGCCCCAGATACCAACTGAGCAACAAAATCATGCCAACTGCCAGGATCGATAACCAGAAACTGACACTGACTGCCCACAACGGATTGAGCACTAGCAGTGTGCTACAGAGCAGCAACCAGTAATCAGCGGCATTTGCCGGACGTATTAACAAACGCCCGGCTAAAAATAGACCGAGCGCCACTATGGCTCTTAACGTCGGCACCGCAAAGCCGGCTAGCCAGGCGTAAGCCAGTGCCGGTAACAGCGACAGTACTAATGCCAGCGGCAGCGGTATCTTGCGACGACATATGGTGCCAACCCCCAGCAACAGTGCCAGACTCCAACCGTAGACCAGGCTAATATGTAATCCCGAGATCACCAGTAAATGCCCGAGGCCACTGTGCTGCAACCCCTGCCAAAGCTCAGGCGAAAAATCCCGCTCACCGCTACTGAGAGCCCGCAGCAGGACAGCCGTCTCCCGTCCCTGCCAGGCAAGTTCTAATTGCTGCAGCAACCGCGGGCGCAATACCCGGCTGGATGCCAGCTTAATTGCCGGTCGCTGCCGGTCCACATAGCCGGTTGCAATGACCTTTTGTTGTAACGCACTTAGCTCAGCATTAACCGCAGCGGGATTTTGCCGGCTAGATACTGCTTTTAAGCGCAGCGGTAAGCGCCACTGTTCACCAACTTCAAGCGCAGGTGCCTGTAACCAGCGCACTCTAAGCTGATAACCTTTGGCTGGCGGGTCCAGCAGCTCCAGCTGCAACAAACTGCTGTCAATGTCTTGCTGCACAGCCCGGATCCGTACCTCATAGTAAGTTGGCGCAGCAGCGAGCAGCTGCGATACGGCTTGATGGTGGCTCAGCAACTGCCAATGCCAGCTACAGAGAAAACCTAACACCCCGGTAATTAACCAGCAGCGGTGCAGTGCTGCCAGCAGTAGCAGCAATGGGAAAATAATTTTCAAAAAGGCTGGCAGAAGCGGCAAAAATAACGACAATAGACAACCAGCCAGCACACCATAATAGAGCCTGTGCATTTTTACTTTATGTAAATGAGTTGTAATGCCAAAGAAAACTATTAAGAAATATTTACCATCGCCGGAAAAAATCAAGCAGATGAAAATCCTGAATCTGTTCGGGACCATGCTGCATGATGGCAATCTCTGGCATCTGAACCGCCGCTCAGCGCGCGGCGCCTTTGCTGTGGGTTTATTCTGGGCCTGGATGCCACTGCCATTTCAAATGGTATTTTCGGCGGTGATGGCAGTGCCGTTGCGGGTTAATCTGCCGCTGTCGGTGGCGCTGGTCTGGGTTTCTAACCCTTTGACGATGCCGGTTATGCTGTACCTGTGTTATCTGGTTGGCACTGTGGTATTAGCAGCGCCGGCCGAACCCTTTGCCTTCGAAGCCAGCTTTGCCTGGCTGTGGCACAGTATGCAAACGATCGGTAAGCCACTGGTAACCGGCTGTCTGCTGATGGGCATTACCGCCAGCATCGTCGGCTATTTTGCCATTGACTGGCTGTGGCGTTTTTCAATCCGCAAAGAAAAACTCAGCCGTTTATTACTACGCCGCAATAAACAGCCCCCCCCTGAAGATGCTCCCTAGAGCAGCATATAGTTATCTTATCGATATTAACGCTGCCCCAGCACCCGCGCCGGATTAACCAAACTGGCGCGGTAAGCCGGATAAAGCGTCGCCAGGGTACTCAGCCCCAGCGCCAGCGCCACTGTTACTGCGACATCCTGCCACTGCAGCAGCGACGGAATAAAATCGATAAAGTAGATACTGGGGTCGAGCAAAGAGCGACCCAGTGCCTGGGTTACCCAGTAAAAAATCTGTTCGATATTCAGCGCCAGTAGTACACCACAGAGCGCGCCGCTCAGAGTGCCGACCACGCCATTTAAAGAGCCGAGCAGCACAAATACTTTGATTATCCTGGCAGGCTGCATGCCCATGGTCAGTAAGATCGCGATATCCGATTCCTTTTCCCGCACTGCCATCACCAGCGTTGCGACTATATTAAAACAGGCCACTGCGATAACCAGGGTTAACACCAGATACAAAATACCGCGCACCAGTTGGATATCCTGATAGACATGGCCCTGAGTGCGGAACCAGTCGAGCAGATAGACATAGTCTTCTGAGACCTGGCCCAGGGTTCTGGCCATCTGCTGGGCAGCAAAAATATCGTCCAGCCGGAAGGCAAAGCCCTGTACCGCGCCGGGTGGCATTTCCAGAAATTTGTTTAACGCTGTTAGCGACAGCCAGACCTGGCTCTGGTCCAGTTGCCCGCCCATATGCACAATACCACTAACGGTTAACAGGCGATTGGAATAGCTGGCAAGCCTACCATCCTCAGTAAACCGCGGCAACATCAGCTGCACGCTATCTCCGACCTCTAATTGCAGCAGTTCTGCTATACCGCTGCCCAGCACCAGCTGCTCATCGTTCAGACTTTGCAGGCTGCCACTTTGCAGGTAATCGGCAAAGTCACTGATTTGCTGCTCCAACGCCAGCTCGATACCACGGAACTGTGCCGCCTTAATTTGATTACCCTTACGCAGCATACCGTTGGCTTTAATGTAGGGGGCGACTGCCACCACGCCCGGTACCGATGCTAACGCAGGCAGTTTATCGGGCCAGTTATCCAGTTGATTCGACACTGCCTCCAGCTCAACATGCGGGATCACCGCCAGTAAACGTTGCTTTAATGCCTGCTCAAAACCATTCATCACGGATAATGCCAGGATCAGAATCGCCACCCCCAGAGCTATACCCAGGGTCGATGACGCCGAAATAAAACGGATAAAACCACTGGTATGGCGGGTTGAACGGTAACGGCGGGCCAGTTGCCAGACAAGAGCGCGGCTTAACATGGTTGCAGGTGTCCGTCGTGCATTTGATATTGCTGATCAAGCCTTGAGGCCAGCTGTCGGTCGTGTGTCACGACAATAAAGCTGGTTTTTAAATCCTGATTCAGGCTGCGCAATAACTGATAGATAGACTCGGCAGCCTGTTGATCGAGATTGCCGGTCGGTTCATCCGCCAGCACTAACGCCGGCTGATTAACCAGCGCCCTGGCTATCGCCACCCGTTGCCGCTCACCACCACTGAGCTCAGAAGGCTTGTGCTGCATCCGATGTCCCAGCCCTACCCGCTGTAATAACGTAGCAGCCTGTTGCTCTGCCTGTGCCGTAGCAGTGCCGCGGATCCGCAGCGGCATCGCCACATTTTCCAGCGCCGTAAAGTCCATCAACAGATGATGAAACTGGTAGATAAAACCCAGCTTTTCATTTCTGAGCCGGGCTTTGGCATTGGCCGATAAGCGGCTGACATCCTGACCGGCAATGGTCAGCTGTCCGCTATCGGCCTGATCCAGGGTACCGAGAATATGCAACAGGGTACTTTTACCTGAGCCTGAGCTACCGACAATCGCCACCATCTTACCCACAGGGACAGCCAAATCGACCTGATGTAACACCTGGGTTATATTCTTGCCATCACGGTAGCTTTTGCTGATCCCGCTGGCCTGTAACACCTTATTCATCTCGTAAAATTTCCGCCGGATTAAGTTTAACGGCCCGCCAGGCCGGATACAG
>DAIOUM010000037.1:0-1285 GCA_036759505.1 Alishewanella sp.
TAGTAATACTTCAAACCATCCGCCTTACCGCGAAACGCATAATAGGCAACCGCGGTATAGGCGGCGATAATCGGAATAACCACGACAGCGCCGAAGAAAATAATGATCAGGGACTCTTTGGAGCTGGCCGCTTCATAGAGCGTCATTTGGTTTGGCACCACAAAGGGGTAGAAGCTTAGTGCTAAGCCGACAAAGCTGCAGACAAAGATCACCTTACAGATAAAGAACGGCAACCAGGCGCCGCGATCATCAGGCAGCGGCAGCCGTTTTAAAGCCAGATAACCCAGCGCAAACATCGCAAAACACAGCAGCGGAATGGCGGCAAATAAATAAGCCAGTGGTGGCTCGGTCCAAACCTGATATACATTGGCATTTACCAGCGGATTGATAGCGCTGACTGCCAGAATACCGGCCAGCGTCCAAACCCCGGCCAATTTACACTGCCGGATAGCATGGCGCTGTAAATCGCCACTGGTTTTGCCTATCAGCCAGGCATTGCCAATCATCGCATAGGCGGCGGTAACACAGAGGCCGCTAAAGCTGGCAAACACGACACTGCCAACGCTGTATTCCAGCCCCATAACATAGATACCCAGCATAAAGCCCTGGCTAAAGGTTGCCAGCAAGGAGCCAAATTTAAAGGTCCAGTCCCAGCGGATTTTCCGCTCCGGTTTTACTTTGGCGCGAAAATCAAAGGCGACACCGCGTAAGATCAAGCCAATCAGCAACAAGGCGGCGGGCAAATACAGCGCATGCAAAATCGCGCTGTGTGCAGCCGGAAAAGCCACCAGCAGCAAGCCGACGGCCAGCACCAGCCAGGTTTCATTGGCATCCCAGAACGGACCAATAGAGGCAATGGCGGTATCGCGCCAGGGCTCTTGCTGCATCGGCAGCGTTATGCCCACGCCCAAGTCATAACCATCCAGGATGGCATACAGCAGTACCGCCAGTGCTGTCAGGCCGGCGAACACCAGTGCCAGATTTTCTGCAGTCAGGAAATTCATGCTTCGACTCCTTCATTGGCGAGTTTGGCTTTCTGTTCCGGTAGGCCTGGCAGCGACAGGTCATATTCCTCAACCTCAATCGCCCGTTTTGCCAGCCAGAATAAGGTTTTAACATAGGCCAGCAGTAACACCACATACAGCGCCAGATACATGATTAGCGTTAAGGCAACCTGCTCACTGGCCACAGTGGTCACGGCGTCACTGGTTTTTAGCACACCATATACCAGGTATGGCTGGCGGCCGATTTCGGTCACATACCAACCGGCCAGGGTGGCGATCCA
>DAIOUM010000037.1:1385-22632 GCA_036759505.1 Alishewanella sp.
GGGATCGCAAACAGCACCAGTGGCGCGCCTTGCTGGGTATGCCAGATCCCCTCCATGGCCGCGATCTTTTGCGGCTGATGTTGCAGCGTATTTAAACCATGCAGGTCACCAACAAAGGCTTGGGTCGGTGCCAGCACAGCAGCGGTGAACAGGGCGGTTTTTAGTGTCAGGCGCGGTGCTTTTTTATTATCACCGCGATATAACCGGTAGGCAGAAATGCCCGCCACCAAAAAGCAGACCGTCAGTGCCGACGCCAGCAGCATATGGGTAAAACGATACGGGAAGGAGGGGTTAAAAATTATCGCCAGCCAGTCAGTGGCATGCGCTACGCCATCACGCATTTCAAAGCCAACCGGAGTTTGCATCCAGGAATTGAGCACCAGGATCCAAAATGCCGACAGCGTAGTACCTATTGCCACCAGTAAGGTGGCCAGCGTATGCAGCCAGCGCGGTACCTTATTAAAACCAAACAGCATAATGCCGAGCATGGTTGCTTCGAGGAAAAAGGCGGTCAGGATTTCGTAGGCCAGTAACGGGCCGGCAATATTGCCTACTGTCTCCATAAAACCCGGCCAGTTGGTGCCGAACTGGAACGACATAGTAATGCCACTGACTACACCCAGTGCAAAGGTCAGTGCAAAGACTTTGACCCAAAAGCGGTAGGCGCGCATCCACACCGGGTGCTGTGACAGGTCAAAGCGGATTTTAAAGTACACCAGCAACCAGCCCAGGGCGATGGTAATGGTTGGGAACAGGATATGAAAACTGATATTGGCCGCAAACTGAATGCGTGACAGCAACAGGGTGTCTAACATGGCAACCTCACTACAACAGCACAACAGGTGGCAAAAACAGCTAGGCTTGTTTTGCCGGATCTTTTTTACCTAAAAACTTATCGGTAAATTCCAGTACCTTGCCAACGCCGGAGCCTAACTTCATTAAGGTATTCAGCTTCTCCGGCGACAAGGATTGCAGGCTTTGCGTCCATTCAGTAATGTTCTCCAGCAGATCGTGAATTTCGGCGATGCGCTTTTGGGCAAAGGCTTCTTCCGGATTAGCCGCTTCGTCCATCATAATGTCACGCAGTAAGCTAAGCGTCGGGTCCATTTCCCGTTTGCGCCGCTCTTCAAACACCCGGTTGGCCATATCCCAGATACTGCCGCGGCTATGATAAAACTCGCGTCGCTCGCCGGGTTTATGACTAACCTGCACCAGCTGCCAGCTGCCCAACTCTTTCAAACCCATACTGACATTGCCACGCGAAATCCCCAGCAGCTCGCCAATTTCATTGGCACAGAGTGGTTGTTCACTGATCACTAACAGGGCATAAATTTGGCCAACAGTGCGGTTAAAGCCCCAGCGGCTACCCATTTCACCAAAATGGTAAACAAAGGATTCGATCATTGGAGTCATTTGCACTTGCGCATCTCCTTACTGAACTTTCAGAAATTTCTGAAACAATAATACGCTCAAAACTTGATCGAGATCAAGCTGATGTAGCAACAAATCGTTGCGGCGCCCCGGGATGGTTGGCGTTGATCGCTGAGAAACGGGGTAAAAAAATATTAGTTTTAACCCTGGTTAAGGCTTTTAACTGGCAGTGGAACTGCTAAAGTAGTATGACTTTTCACTGCTTTCCACAATCGTTGTCTCGGCCAAGAGCCTTAATAATTAACAAGGTATAGACCTATGTTGAGAACTATATCCATCCAAAAACGTTTACTGACTGCTTTCGGCGCCCTGGCTTTTTTGCTGGCAGCACTGGGCATTTATAACCTGAATACCATGTCGCAAATTCGCGAGCGTGCCAATCTGGTAGAGACCAATTTGCTGCCGTCGCTGATGAGTTTGGCAGACGTCAATTTAAACGTCACGCAATTACGCTTGTTGACACTCAGGCTGATGTTGACCACTGATATTAGTCAGGAAGGTGAGACATTGCGGCGAGTCGACGAATTAAGGGCTGAAGTGCTGAGAAATGAAAAGGCTTTTGCTGCAAATATTTATCTTGATGAGGAACGGAGGGTATTCGATGGATTTGTCAAAATTCAGGCGCAGTATCTGAAGCTTCAAGATCAGGCCGTCGAATTCTTGAAGCAAGACGAGACGGGCCTAGCCGTGGATCTGCTGCAGCAAATCAATCCGCTTACAGATCAAATGACCCGTGAATTACAGGAGCTAACCCGCCTTAATCAACAAGAAGCGGATAAAGTGCGTACCGAGTCAATCGCTGCATACTCTAGTGCACGGCTGATGGTGGTCATTCTTATCGCACTGGCGGTAGCGATCGCTATCATTATCGCTCTGGTGATTTCCCGCAGTATTAATGCACCACTGGAGCAAGCTGTTGTCTCAGCCCGGCAAATTGCCGAGGGTGATTTAACGCAGCGTATTAACAAAGATGGCGACGATGAATTAACCCGCCTGGCTGAAGCCTTACAGCAGATGCAGCAAAAACTGCGCGATGCTATCGGTCATATCGCCAGCTCAGCCAGTCAGCTAGCCTCGGCGGCCGAAGAATTGAATGCCGTAACTGATGAGTCAGCACGGGCAATTCAGCAACAAAATGATGAAGTGCAGCAGGCAGCGACCGCGATCACTGAGATGAGCTCAGCGGTAGACGAAGTTGCGGCGACAGCGATGAAAACCTCTGATGCCTCGGCGCAATCGGCTAATCTGGCAAAAGATGGCAGTCACAAGGTTACGCAGACCCGTGCTGTTATCGGTAAGATGAATACCGAAGTGCAGCAAAGCGTCACTGTGATAAACGTGCTGGCTGAGAAAGTATCGTCGATTAACCAGGTACTGGAAGTAATTCGTAGTGTGGCCGAGCAAACCAACCTGCTGGCACTGAATGCCGCTATTGAAGCGGCCCGTGCGGGCGATGCCGGTCGCGGTTTTGCTGTGGTTGCTGATGAGGTGCGCAGCTTGGCGCACCGTACCCAAACCTCTACCGGTGAAATTGAGCAAATGATCCAGCAGGTGCAAGGCTCAGTGCGTGAGGCGGTGGGTGCTATGGGGCTGATTAGTCAGAATGCCGGTGATGCTCAAAATGTGGCCGAGGAGGCTGCTGCGGCGCTGAGCCGGATTGCCGAAAATATTACCAGCATCAGTGACCAGAACCATGTGATTGCCAGTGCTGCCGAAGAGCAATCAAAGGTGGCACGAGAAATTGACCGTAACATTATTACTATCAGTGATCTGGCCAATCAAACCTCTGCCGGTTCACAGCAAACGTCGGCCAGTGCCACCGAGTTATCGCGCCTGGCGATTCAGTTAAATGAACTGGTTAATCGCTTTAAAGTTTAAGCCTTATTCGGATTGAAAAGGGCGCCGCTGGGCGCCCTTCTTATTTTTGTGCTAACTAAAACATCCGTTGTTGTGCGCTGCAGTGTGTATCGCTGCCTGCGCTTAAGCGCGAAACTTAATCACTTCCGCCCGTAAGCCACGAGCCTGCTTCGCCACCTGCTCACTCAGTTGGCTATTTTTGTCGGAGTTGCGCAGCGTATCTTCTGACATATCTCGGATTTTCACCACATTGCGGTTTACCTCTGCCGCTACCGAGCTTTGCTCTTCAATGGCCGTGGCGATCTGGGTAGTCATATCCATAATGCGGGTGATATCACTGGTGATTTGTTGCAGTAGCTGGCTGGCCGACCCCGCCTGTTCGGCGCTTTGCATACCATCGTCACGACACTGCAGCATCACTTTGGCGATATCTTTGGTTCTGCCCTGCAAACTTTGAATAATGCCTTCAATTTCGCGGGTAGATTGTTGGGTACGCTGTGCTAAGGTCCGGACTTCATCGGCGACCACGGCAAAGCCTCGGCCTTGTTCACCGGCTCTGGCCGCTTCAATAGCGGCATTCAGTGCCAGCAAATTGGTTTGCTCGGCAATGGCGCGGATCACATCTAATACCGACCCTATGCTCACGCTGTCACGTTCCAGCTCGGCTGTGGCGGTACTGGCTTGCTGTAACCGACTGGCCAGGGCTTTGATATGACTGACAGTGTCATTTACCTGTTGCTGTCCAGCCTGAGCACTTTGGTTGCTGGCTTCAGCGGTATTAGCAGTATTCTCAGTACTGGCGGCAATTTCCTCTATGGTCGCGCCCATTTCTGTCACTGCCGTGGCCACCATATCGGTTTCCAATTGCTGGCTACGCATAACCTGATTGGTGCTTTGCGCAGCAGCTGCCAGTTCATCGGTTACCTTGTCCAGCGTAGTCAGCGATTGATTTACGGTTTGGATCAGGCCTTGCACGTCAGACAGTACAGCATTCATATCAGAGCTAAGGCTGCTGATTTCATCTTTGCCCTGCAGTATCAAGCGATGAGTAAAATCTTTGTCGGAGCGGATCCGTGCCAGGTCAGCCGAAGCCTGCTGAATAGGACGATGAATACTGCGGGCTATCAAACTGACCAGCGCTATTACCAGTACTAAAATAACAGCGAAAATACTCAGACTCAGCCGGTTGATTTGGGTGCTGGCAGCGGTTAACGCCAGATCCAGCTCTTCCGATAATTGTTTTAACAAGGCCTCAGTGGCTTGAATTTCTCGGCGCATCTTGCCTTCATTGCCCTGGCTTTCGTTATAACCCCGTTCTGCCATTGCACTATCCAGCGCGGCTAAGCTCTGCCGATATTCGTTCAAAATTGCGCGGGCGTTAAACTCGGTCGCGGCCTCTAAGGCGGCAAAGAACGGCTGTTGTTCTGCCAGAAACTTGTTATCGCGACGCAGCAGGTAGTCTTTCTCTAGCCGACGTAACTGTAAATAATGCACCATTAGCGTGGGTTCATTATCGATTTGCTGTGCGAGGCGCTGTGCCGTCTGGCGCATAGTGCCGATGAGCCCTTCGTCTACGGTCAGGCCAATTTTTTGCTGTGCCTGTACCAGAGCGGCGAACTCCGCCACATAGGCACGCACCTGGGTGGCAAACTGCTGGCTTTGGGTATCATTCAGTCGTAGTGTCTGTAATAAACTTTGTAATGCCGTGAGCTTAGTTTGCAGGTTTTGCTGGGTATTCTGGTGCCGCTCTAAATATTTCAGCTCTTGCCGTAGTAAAAAGTCTTTTTCGTGGCGGCGTAGCTGTAGCATATCGCTGCTGAGTTCTGCCACCAGGCGGCTGGCGCTGGACAGATTGTTTAGTACTTTCGCCTGATGCTGCATCAGTAGCAACATCAACGCCAAGGCAACAATGGCTACCGTAGCAATAATTATTAACCGGCTTTTTATAGAAATAGTATTTAATTGCATAGCAATCCCTTAGGTAAGCATCAACGAAATTCTACTAACAGCATAAGCCGAATTAGTACAATCTGCTAAGAGCGGACACCGGTATTTTTCAGCTGCTGCGTATTTCGGTTTAGCCGCTGCTGTAGCAAGTCTGTGGTATGCTATAGCAGTGTTAACAGAGGAATAACTATGGCTCGATACTCCGCCGATTTTATTAAAATGATGCCCAAATCCGATCTGCATTTGCACCTTGATGGCAGTTTGCGTCTGGACAGCTTAATCGAAATGGCGCAGCGCAGTCAGATAACGTTGCCGTCAAATAGTGTTAGTGGTTTGAAAGAACTGGTATTTAAAGACCGCTACCAGAATCTGGGTGAGTATCTGCATTGCTTCCAATATACCTGTGCCGTGTTACGCGACCCGGAAAACCTGCAACAGGCCGCTTACGAGCTGGCATTAGATAATCAGGCCGAAGGCGTAAATTATATTGAAGTGCGTTTTGCACCACAGTTATTGATCGATCTGACGCGCGGTATTGATTTTGATCAGATTATGCATGCGGTGAATAACGGGCTAAAGCAGGCCATGCAGGAGTATAACGCCACTGAGGCGGTACTAAGCGGTCAGAAGCCGCCGTTCTACTATGGCATTATTAACTGTGCGATGCGAATGTTTGGTAATAAAGGTTTCTCACCTTATTACACCAACCTGTTTCAATTAATGCGTGATTTTGCGCCAATGGATGTGATCAAGCTGGCGGCGATGGAGCTGGTGCGCGCCAGTGTCCGCCTGCGTGATGAAGAGGGGATGCCGATTGTTGGCCTCGATTTAGCCGGGCAGGAAGCGGGATACCCGGCCGGTAAATTTAAAGAAGTTTATGAATATGCTCACCAGCATTTTTTGCTAAAAACTTTGCATGCCGGTGAAGCCTACGGTGCTGAGAGTGTGTTTGAAGCCATTACCGAATGTTATGCAGATCGTCTGGGTCATGGCTACTCGATGTTTATTCCGGAGATGATTCAGGATCCGGCCATTACCGATAAAACTAAGTATATCAATAATCTGGCTTCTTATATCGCCGATAAGCGTATTGCGATTGAAGTCTGTTTAACCAGCAATCTGCAAACCAACCCGGCGATTACCGATATCCGCCAGCATAAGTTTAAAGATATGCTGGAGCATCGTATTGCTACCGTAATTTGTACCGATAACCGCCTGGTGTCGAATACCACGGTCAGCAAGGAGTACCAGCTGGCGCTGGATAACTTCGACGTACCGTTAAAGCGGCTAAAGGATATGGTGGCCTATGGTTTTAAGAAAAGCTTTTTCCCGGGCAGCTATGTCGAGAAACGCCAGTATGCTAAACAGTGCCTGGAGTATTTTGATCGTGTTGCCCAGCACTATGGTTTTATCTAATTAAAATCAAATGCTTATTATCTGTCGGCCTTTTTCTTGCTGCTAACGGTGTCTGCGGTCTGTGTTAGTGTCGCTTTTTGCATACAGATTAAGTTGTTGATTTTGAACAAAAAGAGCTTTATCCCGTTTTAAGTGTCGCTAATTAGCAACAGTTGGCGACACCTTTATCAGCCTTGTCCAGCAAAAATCCATATAACTAATTGTATTTAATAGATAATTAAATGTTGGCATGCGGCATGCATTGACTATGGTAACGCTGCAGGGGAATAGCGTAAAAGTAATGCAGTATTACTTTTACGCGATTCTCCTGAGACAGCAAAGTTAGCTCCACAGCTGGAGCCCATAGCCGGAGAAGTACCATGGATATGTTCTTAAGTTTTATCACGCTGTTTTTAGTTGCCAATATGGCTATTGTTTTCACTTTACTGCGCCGCGTTGACCTGAATAACGCCAGTGTTCAAGCCTGGGAACAGGAGCAGCTGACGCATTCAACTCAGGCTTCGCAAGCCGTTTACACCCAGGGTATGAACACCGAGTTAGCCCAGTAACCTATCCCATAGATCAGCCTTTGAGCTGAATCTGCCTTGGCCAGTCTTCGCACTGGCTTTTTTTTGCTTGCTGCAGTCAATTTATGCGGTTAACGGCAATACAAGACTCTGAATTTTCAGTAAACTAAAGTCAGAATTCTCTAAGGGTGGAGCCCATGCGCTTTTCCATTCAAACAGCGTCATTGCGGCAGTTAGTGCTGCTGAGCTTTTTTCTAGCCCTGATCCCGGTTGGGGTCTTGTTGTGGCAGAGTAATAAATCCTTAAGTGGAGTCAGTAATTATGCCATTGCTTCTGCCGAGCAAGCGGTATCTACAGTGCGCCAGGCGGAGAGTATGCAAAGCCTGGTAGTCGATATCGAACGGGCGGTGCGCCAATATGCGGTGGTACGCACAGAGGCGCTGCAGCGACTGGCTTTAAATCATATCGACAACCAGCTACAACTATTAACTCAGCTCTGTAGCAGTTTACCCGAATTGCTGCTATGCCAGAGTCAACGCGATGCTTTGCAAAGTCTAAGATTAAAGTTTATTGAGCCGACCAGCGAAGTGCCGGAAGCCTTACTGCTGCAAGTGCGTACCCAGCAACAGCAGATCACCAAAGAGATCTGGGATCTGCTAGAGCGACAATTAGAAAATCAGCAGCAGCAGGTCGCGAAAACTCAACAACAGCTGGCCTGGGAAACTTTTGCTCTGGTGTTACTCACCTTACTCTTGGTGTTATGGGCCTCTGGCCGGATCACGGCGCCGGTGCAAAAGCTGGATCGGATGATCCGGGCCATTGCACAGCCAAAGCATCAGTTTCCGGATGAAAAACTGCGCGGGCCGCGTGAACTGGCGGAGCTGGGTGAACAGTTACGCTGGCTGAGTTCGCGCCTGCAGCAGTTAGAGGCCTTACGTCTGGTGTTGCTGCGCCATGCTTCACATGAGCTAAAAACACCGCTTTCCAGTATTCGAGAAGGTTGCGCACTGTTAACTGAGCAGTTGGTTGGTCCGCTTAATCCTCAACAGCAGGAAGTTGTCAGCCTGCTGAATGGCAGTGCCGATCGGCTCAGCGTGTTAACCGAGCAGTTGCTTGACTATAACCGCCTACTGCAACAAGCCCAGCCGAATTGGAGCCAGGTGGTGCCGCAGCAACTGATGCAGGAGTGTTTTAATGATCATGCCCTATCGTTGCAGCAGCGCCAGCAACAGGTGAAGCTTGATTGTCAGCTCAGTTCACTTTGCACCGATGCCACCCTGTTTAGGCGCATTCTGGATAATCTGATTAATAACGCGCAGGCCTATGGCGCTGAAGGCAGTCCGGTTTGGGTCAAGTTATACCGGCAGGATGACTCTGTGGTTCTTGAAGTCGCCAATAACGGCACCCCAATCCCGGTAGCATTACGTGAGAAATTATTTGAACCTTTCCAGCGGGGCACGACCCCACGTTTTGATGCAGTGCAAGGTTCGGGGTTGGGACTGTCGATTGTGGCAGACTGCGCCCGCTTGCTTGGCGGTCATGCGGATATTGTTGACGTCGTCTATGCCGACGTCTGTATCCGGGTAAGGTTACCGCTTTCAGGAGAAAAAATGGTATGAAGAATTTAGTGTGGGTAGCGTCACTGGCGCTGCTATCAGCCTGTCAGGTTACGCCGCCGCCAGCACCACCGCCAGCCGAGCCGCTACTTGAAGTGGTGCCGGAACAGCCAGAACCGGCGCTGCAGGAAGAACCGCAGTTGATTGACCTGCTAAAATTTACCGATGAGCCGGCAACGTTACAAGCTTGGCTGGATTATAAACAAAGCATTCTGGCCGAGCCGGAAGCCGAGCGGCAGCGTTTACTGCAACTGACGGAACCGGATGAGGTGGCGCAATTCCAGTTCGCCCTATTGTCACTGCACCCCGATATGCCCTATGTCAGCCGCTTTAAGGTGCAAACGCAACTAGCCGAGATGCTGCTGAGTTTCCCGCCGCGGTTGGCTGCGATCTTTAGCTGGGAGCTAACCTATAACCAGAAGTTATTGGAAGCCGAATCGGCGGTCAGTGCCGTTACCCGTTTAAATGCCCAGCAATTGGACCAGTTAGAGCGGCTGCAAAAAACCAACCGGGAATTGCAAAAGAAAATTGATGCCCTGACCCAAATCGAGGCCGAGTTAAACCAACAGCCGGTGGAGAATAACGGAGGCAATAATGGCCCGGGATAATCCTCGTTTATTGTTGGTCGATGACGATCCGAGTTTACTGCGGCTGTTAACCCTGCGTTTGGAAGGCGAAGGCTATCAGGTGATTAACGCCGACAGTGCTGAGACTGCCTTAGCATTGCTGGCGAAGCAGAGCGTTGACGTGGTGTTAAGTGATCTGCGGATGCCAGGATTGGATGGCATGAGCCTGTTTGACGAAATCGCTAAGCGCTATAAGGGTGTACCGGTGATCCTGATGACGGCGCACGGCTCTATTCCGGAAGCGGTCGCCGCAACGCAGCGTGGCGTGTTTGGCTTCCTGACCAAGCCTCTGAACCCGGCTGAGCTGCGCGAAGTATTGCAACGCGCGCTTAATCAGTCTTTACCGGAGCAGGAGCAATGGCGCGAGGCCATTATTACCCGTAGCCCACTGATGCAAAATGTGCTGGAGCAAGCATACCGGGTGGCACAGCGGGATGTCAGCGTATTGATCACCGGTGCCAGTGGTACTGGTAAGGAATTGCTGGCCAAAGCGATTCACAATGCCAGCCCGCGGGCTGCTAAGCCCTTTGTCGCAATTAACTGTGGCGCCTTGCCTGAGCATTTGCTGGAGTCTGAGCTATTTGGTCACAGTAAAGGGGCCTTTACCGGCGCAGTAACCGAGCATGCCGGCTTATTTCGCGAAGCAGATGGTGGAACCCTGTTTTTGGATGAAATTGGCGATATGCCGGTGGCTTTGCAGGTAAAATTACTGCGTGCGCTGCAGGAGCGGCAGATCCGGCCGGTAGGCAGTGCCAAGACGATTCCGATCAATGTGCGGGTGTTGTCTGCCACGCACCGGGATTTACAACAGGCGATGGCCGACGGCAGTTTCCGCGAAGATCTGTACTATCGGTTAAATGTGGTAAATCTGCCACTGCCGACGTTGGAACAACGGGCAGAGGATATCCCGCTATTAGCGCGCCATGTGTTGCAGCAAAGTGCCGAGCGGCATCATGTGAAGGTGACCCGCTTCTCCGATGACGCCCTGCAGCTGCTAACAACAGCGAAATGGCCGGGTAATGTGCGGCAACTGGTCAATGTGATTGAACAGTGTGTCGCCTTAACCCAGAGCCCGGTGATTTCAGCGTCTTTAGTGGAGCAGGCGTTATCACAGAATAGCAGTTACTGGCCGACGCTCATTGAAGCGCGCGACCAGTTTGAACGCCAGTATCTGATCCGGGTATTACAAATGACCGAAGGCAATGTCACCCGGGCCGCCGAACTGGCGGGGCGCAATCGCACCGACTTTTATAAGTTGCTGAAGAAACATGAACTCAGTGCCCAGCAGGTCGCCGAACAGGGTGATGAGCTGGAATAGGGCACTGCGAAGGAAGAAACAAAGATGAATAAACCCACTCCGTCTGATGCCTGGCTGGCCGAAGAAGCAGAAAATCCGGCGCTGATCCGGGCGAAAATTGTTAGTGAAACAGCGCGGATCAGCTGGCTGGAGCTGCAAAAGTTTTATGCCGCCGGCAGTGTAATTAGCGTTGCAGCCGAGCTGGATTTGATAGACGTGGCCTTTGCGTTTAGTCGCGATGATAAGCAGCAGGTTGCGCAGTGGTTGCAAAATGCTCAGGTGGTGCGTACCAGCGAGCAGCAAGCGCAGCAATGGTATCAGCAACAGGCCGAACTGTGGGCCGTGGTCATTTCACCCTGGGTTCTGGTGCAGGATAAGCCATTACCGCAACAGTTAAATTAACCCTTACCGGCGCAGGAGCCTGCTATGAGCCTGGATTATAAAACCGTTGCCTGTTCTCACATTACGCTGTCGCAGTTGATGTTACCTTCTCATTCTAACTTTAGCGGCAAGATCCACGGTGGCTATCTGCTATCGCTGATGGATCAGATCGCCTTTGCCTGTGGCTCGAAATTTAGTGGTAAATACTGTGTCACGGCGTCGGTGGACCGGGTAGATTTTCTCAGTCCGATTGAAGTAGGGGAGTTGGTGACGCTGAACGCTTCGGTGAACTATGTCGGTACCAGTTCGATGGTGGTGGGGATCCGGGTTGAAGCGCAGAATATTCAAACCGGCCAGGTAAAACATTGTAACTCGTCGTACTTTACGATGATTGCCAAGGACGCGGATACCGGCAAGCCGGTGGCGGTGCCACGCTTGATCCTGCGTAGCAAGGAAGAAGTGATGCGGTACCTGAAAGCCGCCGAGCGCATTGAACTGCGCAAGCAAAAGCCGGCGTCGGCCGAGCCCTTTGCTGGCTGTCTGGAGCAGGCGGTCTGCGAAATCCGCCAACATCATGATGCCAGAGTGGAGTTGGTGATTTAACTGATAAAAAAGGGCGGCCATGGGCCGCCTGTTTTTGCAGAATACCACAGCAGGTTCAGGTGTTAGTAACCCGCGGCCTGACCATCTTTACGGGATTCGGAGGCGCCGATCCAAACGCCATTAACATGGTCTTTCATAATCGCCTGATAGCCACCATAGCCACCTAAGCCATAACGCACATCATGACCACGTTTTTGTAATTCACGCACCGTTTCAAACGGGATTCCGCGCTCAACCTCAATATAGCCACCGTTTTTCAGGTAGGCATCCTGGCCGTCAGTGGGTTCAGTACTGCCCAGATGCTGCCAACGGGCGGCATCACCGGCTTCCTGCAGGTTCATACCAAAATCCACCATATTGACCAGAATTTGCACATGGCCTTGCGGCTGCATGGCGCCGCCCATTACGCCATAGCTGATCAGTGGCTTGCCGTCCTTAGTCACAAAGGCCGGAATAATGGTATTAAAGGCGCGCTTACCAGGCTCATAGACATTGGCGTGATTTTTATCCATCGAGAACAACTGGCCACGATCCTGGAACACAAAGCCTAAGCCGGGTACCACCACGCCAGAGCCCATACCGCGGTAGTTGCTCTGAATTAATGACACCATATTGCCGTCTTTATCGGCGGTGGTCATATAGATGGTATCGCCTTCATACAGATGCGGGTTGCCGGCATCGACGCGTTGGGCGGCACGTTGGCCAATCAGCTTGGCGCGCTCGCGGCCGTATTCCTCAGAAATCAGTTTGCTGATCGGTGTTTTATAGAAATCGAGATCAGCATAAAACTTGGCGCGATCTTCAAACGCCAGTTTTTTTGCTTCCACCATCAGGTGGATGCTTTCCGGGCTGTTAAAACCGAGGGCCGCCAGATCAAAGTTCTTTAGTATTTGCAGCATTTGTAAGGCGGCAATACCCTGGCCGTTTGGCGGCAACTCCCATAGGGTATAGCCTTTATAGTCGACGCCGACCGGCTCCACCCAGTCCGAACGGTGATTAGCAAAGTCGGCAAAGCGCAGATAGCCACCGTTTTCCGTCATAAATTTATCGATTTTGCGGGTAATCTCGCCCCGGTAAAAGGCATCACGACCGTCTTTGGCGACGGTACGTAGCGTATACGCCAGGCCCGGGTTTTTAAAAATCTCGCCCTTAGCGGGCGCCTTGCCATTGATTGTAAAGCTGCCTTTAAAATCGCCGGGTTGCGGGCTTAATACTGGCACACTGCGATCCCAATAGTAGGCAATTAACTCAGTAACCGGGAAACCTTTTTCGGCGTAATCAATGGTTGGTTGTAACAACTGTGGCATTGGCAGCTTGCCGAACTTTTTGTGCATTTCAAACCAGCCATCGATAGTACCGGGCACGCTAATTGGTAGCATGCCATGGGGTGGTAAATCGCTGCGGCCCAGTTTCTCCAGCTCGGCCTTTAAGGTGTCATAACTTAATCCCAGCGGCGAGCGGCCAGACGCATTTAAGCCATAGAGTTTGCCGGTTTTGGCATCCCAGATCATCGCATAGAGATCACCACCAATGCCATTACCGGTGGGCTCCATTAAACCCAGAGCCGCATTGGCGGCGATGGCGGCATCTATGGCGTTGCCGCCTTGTTTCATAATATCCAATGCAATCTGGGTTGCCAGTGGGTGGCTGGTGGCCGCCATGGCTTCCGTTGCGATCACTTCTGAACGGCTGGCAAAGTCTTTACCGGTAATGCGATCGAAAGCCTGTACCAGCGGCGCGGCGGTGATAGTTAGTCCCAGCGCCAACGCTAACAGTGTTTGCTGCATAAATTTTATCCCCTGTGGTTTTGGTTAAACTTAAGCAGTTGTTAATACGCATACCAGCGGCTTTCGCTCAGTGGTTAGTTTTCGGCGTTAAGCGGGTGGGTGCTTAGCTGTTGGCGTTCCTGTTCAGTTAACAACGTAGCTTGCTGCTGTTGATAATCAAATTTCACCATGGCTGCAGTACCTGACACTGTTTTCTGGCCGTTTTGCCAGGCTTCCTGATACACCTTAAAAGAGCGGTTACCCACTTCACTGATCCAGGTTCGAATTTCTACCGGTTCGCCATAGTGGGTCTGGGCATGGTAATTAAGTTGAATACCGGCAATAATCAGAGCCCATTTTTTAACGTCCAGATCTGGGGTAAAGATCCGGAACACCGGCTGGCGGGCGCTTTCAAACCAGACGGCAAACACCGTATTATTAATATGCCCCAGGGCATCAGTATCAGAAAAACGGGGCTGGATAACCTCGGTAAACATCAGTAGGACCTTGTCATGACCAATTTTATAGAAGTGTATGATAATGCGTTAAGCCCGGCACTTTGCCAACAGCTGATTAGCGCTTTTGAGCAAAGCCCGCATACGCAAACCGGTCGCACCGGTGCCGGCGTTGATACCAGCAAAAAAATCAGTACCGATCTGTATCTGAATGAGCATGCTGAGTATCAGGCGTTATTACAGCAGATTATTCAGGTCACAACCCATTATGCGCATCAGTATTTTCAGAAGTACCATTTTGCGTTGATTGCGCCTGTGGGCATCACCACCCAGGATCCGGTCAGTGGCGCCCCCTTGCCGGTAACGCATGATAATTTCAGCCAGTTTAGTGAGCAACAAACCTTTGATTTTATGCGTACCCTGTACCGGCTGGGGCCTATTCAGGCGCAAAAATATGCCGCCGGTAAGGGCAACTATAACTACTGGCATTGCGAGGTTTATCCTCAGCTGCCGGACAATGAACCGTTGCACCGTAGCTTGCTGTTTATGTTTTATCTGAATGATGTGTCCGAGGGCGGCGAGACCGAGTTTTATTATCAGCAGCAACGGATCCAGCCGAAAGCTGGCCGCATGGTAATAGCGCCGGCCTATTTTACCCACACCCATCGTGGCTGTATCCCGGTATCCGGTGATAAGTACATTTTAACCAGTTGGATTTTATTGCAACGGGCTGAGACTCTGTACGGGCTACCCACAAAGTAATAGTGACAGTAAAACAATCATAAAGCCAAATGATAATAATTGCTGTTTAAGTTTTTAGTTGCTAAGATGCGCGGCAATTTCAAACAGCATTGATTTATCCAGGTGAGGTTTTATGTTGTCGACTAAGTATCAGCCCGTGGCGTTAGCCGTGGCGTTATCTTTAGGTGTGGTGAGCATGGCTGCGGTTGCAGAAGAAGCTGCCACAGAAAGTAGTGCAGAGAAAGTGATGCCCTCTATTGAGGTAATTCGGGTCAAAGGCGATCAGCAACTGCACCGTTTTGATGAAACCGGGTCGGTGATCCTAATCGACCGTGCCCAGATTGAGCAGGTGCAGCCGCTTTCTACAGAGGATGTCTTACGTCGGGTACCTGGTATCAATATTAAAGGCGAAGAGGAGACCTCTATCGTATCTAATTTCGGTATTCGTGGTTTGTCCGCCAGTGAATCCAAATCTTTGTTACTTGAAGATGGCGTACCGGTAGCACCAGGCTTATTTATCGGTAACGACCGTTATTTTAACACTCGTATTCAGCGGGTGGAGTCGGTTGAAGTATTAAAAGGTTCGGCATCCTTGCGTTACGGCCCCTCCACTATCGGTGGTGTGGTGAACTACATCACCAAAACCCCCACCGATGGCGTACAGCTGTCTGCCCGTGCCGGTTCTTTTAATCTGCGGGAAATGACGTTGGAAGCCGGTGCCAAAAACCAGGCCGAAGATGCCTTCTTGGGCGTGGTGGCCACTAAAGCCAAGAGTGATGGCTTTATGGACAAGGGTTACGATATGTCCGATGTGATGGTTAAAGCCGGTTTAGCCATTAGCGATAAGCAAAAAGTCGGTATTAAGTTTGCCTACCATGAAAATGATGCCAATATTTCCTATCGCGGGCTTTTGCTGCAGCAATACCTGAATGGTGAGCGTAATAACCCGGCACCGGATGACTGGTATCTGACCGATCGGACGGCTTTTGATCTGAACCATGAGTATGTATTTGATAATAATGCCAAATTAAACACCTTGGTTTACTGGAGTAATACGACCCGCGATTACTGGCGTTATGACGCCAATACTGCCGCCTCGAATACCGCAGGGCGTTGGGTTTACACCAATAATATCGTCGGAAACAATCGCAGCTTTGAGCGTCTGGGTATTGAAAGCCGGTTAAGCTTTGATCAACAACTGTTTGGCTATGCCGCCGCCACCGAGTTTGGTCTACGCCTGATGGAGGAGGAAGCTGATGATACCCGGATCCGGGCGACCCGAGCAGCCGACCGCTCAGGTAACAATGATCGCCATATTATCGATTCCGCTAACAGTGTCGCAGGCTATGCGCAAAGCCGTATTCAGCTGACTGATGATTTTGCCGTTACTCCGGGTCTGCGGGTTGAGTCTTATGAGCAAAAACGTACCATCCTGACGCAGAATGGCGATAGTGCCAAGACCTCCAACACCGAATTGCTACCAGGCGTAGGCGCAACCTATGAGTTAACAGCGAATGCGCAACTATACGGTGGTGTGTATCGTGCTTTCTCACCAGCATCAAATGGTGTCGCACTGGATGGTTTAACCGATCAGCAGTTAGATGGTGAACGTTCAGTTAACTATGAGCTGGGTTTACGTGGCACAGTGGGTGCGGCAAACTACGAAGTATCGGCTTTCTATATGAACTTTGCTAATCAGGTCGTTACCGGCAACAGTGATCCCAACCTGTCACAATCCAACGCTGGCAAAACCGAACATACCGGTATGGAGTTGCTGTTTGGTTATAATCTGGGCGCCGGCTTCCGCTTAGATACCAATGCGACCTGGGTGCCGACTTCTGAGTTTAAAACGGGTGTCAATGCCGGTAACCGTCTGCCGTATGCGCCCAAGGTGCTGGCCAATGTTGCCCTAAGCTACAGCGCTGATGCCTTTAGCGTTGCTCTGACCGCACACCACCGTGGTGAGCAGTTCGGTGATCCAAGCAACCGCGTCGATATTCCGGCTAATGCTGCCGGCGGTATCTGGGGTGGCTTATTACCGGCTTACACTGTCTATGATTTACTGGCGCAATACACTGCTTTTGAGGGCTTTACTGTTTATGGCTCAGTGAAGAATCTGACCGATAAGCAGTATATCGCAGGTCTGCGTCAGGGGATCTATGTTGGTCCTGAGCGCGCCTTTGAAGCCGGTTTCCGTTACCGCTTCTAAAGCTACCATCTGTCTGACCAAGCCCGCTTTATGCGGGCTTTTTTATTGACCCCCTATTGCTGTTTAGCCCGCGTAAAAAAGTTCCCTAAATCACAACAATTCTTATTATCAATATTGATCTTAATAATGATAATGGTTATCATTTGCGCCATCTTTTAGGGCGGGAAGCCATTACAGGAGTTAGGTTAATGTTGTTTGCTGATAAGTCACTGCTTCGTCAAAGTGCTTTGGCGCTGGCTATTGCCAGTGTGCTGAGTAGTCCCATTACCCAAGCGGAAGAGGCGACCGGTAGCCATATAGAGGTGATCGTGGTAACAGCCTCGGGTTACGAACAGAAGCTGGTGGATGCACCGGCCAGTATTTCGGTGATTACTCAGGAAGATTTACGGGCAAGGCCCTATACCACACTGTTAGATGCGGTAAGAGATCTGGAAGGTGTCGACATTGGTGAAACGCGCGATAAAACCGGCCAGGGTACCATTAGCCTGCGCGGTATGGGCGCGGATTATACCCTGATCCTGGTTGACGGTAAGCGGCAGAATAACCATGGTGATATCTATCCTAATGCCTTTGGTGGCAATCAGTTTGGCCATATTCCACCGCTGGATGCCATTGATCGGATTGAGGTGATCCGCGGCCCGGCGTCAACCCTGTATGGCGCCGATGCGCTGGGCGGCGTGATCAATATTATTACCAAAAAGGTCACCGAAAACTGGAGCGGCTCTGTGACTCATAGCCGTTCAAAACAAAGCGACAGTGCTTATGGCGATGATATTACCACCGACTTTAATGTGATGGGTCCGTTGATCCCGGGCATATTGGGTATGGCAGTGCGCGGCAGCGTCTATAATCGACTGAGTTCAACGCCAGAATATGCGCCTGTCGTCTATCCAAATGGAGAAATCCGCACACGCTCGCTGGGTTTTGGTGGTGGTGGCAAAACCGTAGATAACGAAAACCGGGCACTGGGCGGACGTTTAAGCTGGACGCCGACCGCGCAGCAGACGATTTGGTTTGATATCGAGTCGTCAACTCAGGACTATGATAATACGCCTTTTATTAATGCCAGTGGCGTGCGGGAGTTCCCGCTGGGTACTGTCGATAATATTGATACTATTTGGGCTTCCAGTGCTTTTTGTTTAGGCGGTGTGGGCACACGCGAAGCGGCTTGCCGTCAAAGCGGCGGTAGCTGGACTCGCCGGGCAAACCCCCGGGTAGGCTATAGCGACACTCAAGTCTTTACCCGTGATACCTGGTCACTGACCCATGAGGGTAAGTGGGATCAACTCAATAGCTTTGTTTCACTCTCTTATGTCGATACTGATAATAATGGTCGTACCCTGCCATTTACCGTGGCAGAGCGCGGCTTACTGTTACAGATGATTGATGGTATCGGGCCTTACACTGGTTTAACTGAAGCGCAACGCAAAGCGGTAGCAGAGGCGACCTTCCTGCCGCGGCCCAAGCGGGTGATGAATAGCAATCAGTATACCCTGGATCTGAAAGTCGATTTTCCGTTTGAAGCCGCCGGACGACATACCATGGTTATGGGGGCGCAACTGATCCGTGGCGAACTGGAGGATGGTGTTTTTGGGATTGAAACAGGTAGCCCGGGAGCAGTGCAGAAACATAATATGTGGTCCGTATTTGCTGAAGATACCTGGGATCTGACCGGCGCCTTCTCACTCACTGCCGGTCTGCGGCATGATGATCATCAAATCTTTGGTAATCAGTTAAGCCCAAGAGTCTATGGTGTTTATACCCTGAGCGATGCCTGGACGGTAAAAGGTGGTGTCAGTACCGGCTTTAAAACCCCAAAAACCACAGATCTTTATGATGGTGTAGTCGGTTTTGGCGCTCAAGGTACCATGCCGTTTTTCGGTAATCCGGATTTAAAACCGGAAACCAGTGTGTCGACTGAGCTGGCAGTGTATTGGAGTCATCCAAACGGGCATAACGTTAATGCCACAGTGTTTAAAAACGAGTTTGATGACAAGCTGGCATCTCAGCCTTGTGGTGCCAGCACCACTATTACCTGTGCCAGTACTGGTGATTATGCCGAGCTTGGTTATGCCAATAGCAGTAAAACGGTCAATATCGACAAGGTGACTATTCAGGGCGCTGAGCTGGCTGGCCGGGTCGAGCTGTTGGCACAACTGGCGCTGCGTGCCAACTATACCTATACCGATAGTGAGCAAAAAAGTGGTGCCCAACGCGGGCAGCCAATGGGTAATGTGGCGCGCCATATGGCTAACCTGACCTTAAGCTGGCAGGCCAGTGATACATTAAATCTGTTCTTAACTTCTGAGTACCGCGACCGGCGCTATCGTTCCTGGGATACCGTGAACAACCAAGCACTGTACTTTAAAGGTTATAACGTACTGCATCTGGGCGCGGCTTATCAGGCCAGCGATGCGGTCAGCTTTAATTTCCGCATCAACAACCTGCTGGATAAAGACTTTACCTCATACAACATTGTATTTACGGAGTGTAATGACACGGCAGCCAGCTGTGTTCGCGATAGCAACGGCCAGAACGGCTACAGTGCCGCCTTCGTTGATGATTACAACAACAAAGATAAAAGCCGTAATTACTGGGTGGGGATGAATGTCCGCTTCTAACCGTAAGAAGCCGGCAGCAGCCATGGCGCGCCTGATGCGCGCCTTACACACCTACAGTGCAATGTGGGTGTTGTTGTTACTGCTGTTTTTCTCCATTACCGGCATCACCCTTAATCATCCGGACTGGCAAAGCAATTGGGGGGCGCGACAGCAGTTGCAGCAGTTGCCGCTGCCTGAGCCCCTGCAGCATTGGCCGCTGGTCACACAGCAGCAGGAGTATGCAACAACGCTGGTGGATTGGCTGCAACGCACTCAGGGCGTTGCTGGCATAAGCTGGCAGGCCCGGTTTGACAGCGATGAACAAACCCTGGAGCTGAGCTTTAAACGACCAGCGGGTTTTGCCGTCGCCCTGGTGGACTTTGCTGCCGCAGAAATAGAGCTGGAACAACAGTTTAACGGCTATCTGGCGTTGGCGAATGACCTGCATAAGGGGCGGGATAGCGGTGCCTTATGGAAAGCCCTGATTGACATTACCGCCATCGCCTGCCTGTTGTTTGCGCTGACTGGTTTTTATCTGTTGCTGAAAATGCCATCGAAAAAACAGTTGGGTAACGCCCTGGCTGTGCTTGGCGGCGTGATGGCCGTGCTGGCCTATCTGCTGGCCTTTCACTAAAGCCGATCATTAATAAGGAGAACTTTGTGAGAAAACCGCTATTTGCCCTGGCATTGCTGCTCGGCCTGGGAAGCCAGCCGCTGTCGGCGGCACAGGCCGACATTGTGCTGACGATCCCGGAGATCGCTACGGCACAGTACTACCGGCCTTATGTCGCTGTCTGGGTGGAAGACGCCCAGCAGCAACCGGTAAAACTGATTGCCCTGTGGCGTAAGGAGCCTGACTGGCTAAAAGATATCCGCCGCTTCTGGCGCAAAATTGGCCGTAGTGATACCGCTCTGGTTGATGCAATGACCGGTGCCACCCGCACCCCTGGTCAGTACCGTTTAAGCTGGGACGGCACCGATGATCAGGGGCAGGCGCTGGCCCCGGGGGCCTATACGCTCTATGTCGAAGCCTCGCGGGAGCAGGGTGGGCGTAGCCTGCAAAAAATTGATTTTCAGTTAAATGGTCAACCACAACAACTGAATGCGGCGGCGGCTGAAGAGCTGGGGCCGCTGACGCTGACGCTTAAATAAGTGACTAAACAGAAGAAGGATATAGCGATGAAGAACTTACTTACTGCTGCCATGCTGGCACTTTTTAGCCAGGCCAGTCTGGCCCATACGCTATGGGTGATGCCCAGTCATTTTGTGTTATCCGGCGAAGATACCTGGATTTCGGTAGATCTGTCTGCCGCCAATATGACCTTTGTCGCCGATAAAGGGGTATCGCCTGACAATCTGAGCCTGGTGTTTCCTGATGGCAGCCGGCATAAGTTTAGTCAGAGTTATCAGGGCAAACGCAAATCCCAGGCCGACCATCAGCTGGTGCAGGAAGGCACTTACCTGATTGAAAATGGTGGCCCGGCGCGCTACTTCACTATGTTTGAGGTGAACGGCGAGCGTAAACGCATTATGGCGGATAAGCGGGCGGCGGCTAAAGAGTTACCGGCTGGCGCGACTAAAGTGACGACCAGCAGAGGGCAGAGTAAAGCCCTGGCGGTGGTGACAGTAAAGGCTCCGAATCGCACGGCGCTGGACCCGAAAGGGGATGGCTTTGAGCTGAACTTTATTACCCATCCGGCGGATTATGTGGCAGAGGACAAGATTGAATGGCAACTGCTAATGGACGGCAAACCCGCCGCCGGTGTTAAGGTAGAGCTCTCTCAGCAGGATGAGTT